>JACNIU010000074.1 GCA_014382905.1 Desulfobacterales bacterium | reverse complement strand
CGGAAACATGAATATCGGTGCTGCACTGGCGAATGCGTTTTTCGAATCCTCTGCGCTTTTGGTCCTGGCTGGCGGGGGATCAACCCATTGGCAAGATAGAGGAGGCATTGAAGAGTTTTACAGGTATGCTCCAGACGAATGGATACAAAGTGTAAAGACCTACACAAAGAAGGCCGTGATGATTAGCAGGCCCGATACGGCAGTAGAGATGCTTCTGAGAGCATACAAGACGGCCGTCACGGGAAGGCCGGGTCCAGTGGTGTTGCAGGTCCCTTTCGATATTCAGCATTCCACTGCTGAATCAAATATAATATCCTCTGCAAAGCAGTTTGTAAATGTGCACCCGCCAGGTCCGGATGTGGGCGCAGTCAAGGAGGCTGCCAAACTCATCTCCAAATCAGAGCGACCCTTACTCTTTGTGAGTGGTGGGATATACCATGCCGACGCCTTCAAGGAACTGGCGCTGTTGGTAGAGACATGGGGCATTCCCATTGCAACCACGACCATGGGGAAAGGGGCTTATCCGGAAGACAAGCCCCTCTGCTTGGGTGCTGCTGGCAGATCAGGCACGGGACACGCCAACCGCGCTGCCAGCGAATGCGACCTCCTGATCTCTATCGGTACCCATTTTAGTGATGTGGACACGGGCGGATGGACGCTCTTTAATATACCTTCAAAAACGAGACTTATACACATCGACATAGACGCCTCTGAGATTGCCCGGGTCTATCCTACGGAAGTTGGCGTTATCTCGGATGCGAAACTTGCCCTGAATTATTTGATAGAGGAACTCAGGTCTCTGGATGTGAAGGACCAATGGGCTTCATGGAGAAGCCAGCTGAACACATGGAGAGACGAATGGGAAATGAGCGTTGATGCCTTGAGAAAGTGTGAGCAGGGACCCCTAACCTATGGCTTCCTTTGTCATGAGATCAGCCGGGTGGTCAATAAGGTCAGCCCGAAGAGTTCTGTGTTTGTTGACACAGGTCACTTACTTTCTTTTTCCCCGGCTTTTTATAAAACCATAGCGCCAAGCTTTTATCATTGCGGTTTCTTTCATTGCATGGGATGGAGCCTTCCAAGCGCGCTTGGCGCGAAGGTGGCGAGACCCGAGCACCCGGCCATAGCCTTGATCGGAGATGGTTCATATTTGTTTTCATCCTCTTCTTTGGCAACGGCATTTGAGCAAGATATCCCGGTCATTGCTATTGCTTTGAACAATAAGTCTCTTCAGATTGAAGGGGAGCTCATGGAAAGGGTTTATGGGAGGAGGGCTTATACTGATTACTCCAAGGAGTCCACTGGTGAACCATGGGGGCCCAACCTGCTGACAATTGCCGAATCCATGGGCGCGCAGGCCAAAAAGGTAAACGCTCCAGAGGAGCTATCACCTGCAATCCATCAGGCGCTGGAGGCCAATGCTCCATTTGTAATTGATGTGGAAATTGACGCCAATGCTCCTGGATATAGAAGTGTATGGTATCCTTACCCCAATGATTTTTGGATCTCCAAGGATAAGTTAGGCAAAGATTTCTGATCCCGTATAAAGACAAAACCGCAAGCGATCCGGATGTCGCTAACACGCACCGGTGCAAAAATGCCAGAGTCGTTGTACAGAAGGCAGAGCTCGAATTTGCTCAGGCGCCTCATCCTATGCAGGGATATCTATACAATCCTGACATCCTCAACGACCTTAGATATGATATAGTCGATGGAGACGCGGAGATCATTTCGGGCGTTGAGGTGATACATCTGCCAAGCCACACGCCGGGAACTCAGGCCGTATCGGTCAACACCGCCCAAGGCCGCCCGGTCATCAGTGGGATGTGCCGTATCGGTCAGAACTTTGATCCGCCGCCTCCTGAAACTTTGCCTCAGAAGCGTCATTACTGGAAGATCGTCCCTCCCGGCAACTTCGTTGATTTATACGACGCATACAACCGTACCCTGCGCCTGAAAAGCATGGCGGACATACTCATACCACAGCACGACCAGTCGTTGTTTGACATCAAAGAAATCCCCTCATGATTTGGATTAACAATTGCTGGTTATAGGTATTAAATGGCTGGAAGGCCTGGAAATGGAGGCGCTCCATGGAAGACTTCTTCAAAATGACTGACATTTTTATGTTTCAACTTCCGCGCAAAATTATTTTCGGCAATGGTGCAGCAGCCAAAATCGGTAATGAGGCAAGAGGAGCCTTTGTCGGTGAAAAGGCTTTCCTGGTTACTGACAAGGGTGTTGCAAAGGCCGGGTTGGTCAAGGGTGTCATGGGTTCCTTGGAAGCTGAGGGTTTCAAGGTCCAGGTCTTCGATCAAGTGGTTCCGGACTCGCCCATAAGCGTGGTGATGCGGGGAGTCGAATTGGCGCGTCAAGGAGGCGCGGATCTGGTCGTGGGCCTGGGGGGAGGCAGTTCAATTGATACCGCCAAGGCCATATCCTTCATGATTCCCTATCAGGGGGATATTCGGGAAAATCTTGGCATCAACCAGGTGAAAAAGCCTGGGCTCCCCAAAATCTTTATCCCCACCACAGCGGGAACAGGTAGCGAATTGAGCCACACGTTCGTGCTCTACGACGATGAGAGCGGCGATAAAATAACGTCTTACAGCCCACATACCTTTGCAGACATGGCCATTATCGATCCCTCCTTGACCTTGAGCCTCCCCCCGCGGGTCACTGCCGAGAGTGGTATTGACGCCTTTTCCCATGCGCTGGAGTCATTTGTCACAATCCGAGCCAATCCCCTCTCCGATCTATTTTCCTTGAGAGGTGTTGAACTCGTCTCCAAGAACCTTAGAAAGGCCTTTGCCAAAGGGTCCCATAACCTTGACGCACGCTATGCCATGTGCTTCGGCGTTTGTATGGGGACCATGGCCATCCGCAGCAGCGGTATCGGGGCGGTTCACGCAACCTGCTACCCAGCAGCCATGAAGTACAACCTGTCGCACGGGGTGGCTATCGGTTTGATGATGCCTTCTGTCATGGCATTTAACCTCATCAGTAATTTGGATAAATACGCCGCGGTGTCCCGAATCATGGGGGAGCGCGTCGAAGGACTGACCACCCTGGAGGCGGCCCAAGCATCGGTGGAGGCGGTAAAGCGTTTGATAGTCGATGTTGGGCTGCCCACCAGACTAAGCGAGGTGGGGGCCAGGCAGAAGGATTTCCCTGATTTTGCCCGCACCGTCATGACACGTTACGCCCACCACGTCAGGGCTCTGTCATTCTAAGGCCTAAAGTATTAATATTTTGAATTTTTTACAAAAAACTGGTTTTTCTTTCCAAGATGTGCTATAGGAAGGCATGAACAGAGCCTCCTTTATCCCATATAACCATAATATCAACCACTTACTTGATTACTTAGTTGTTCGTCCCATCAAGAG
>JACNIU010000491.1 GCA_014382905.1 Desulfobacterales bacterium | reverse complement strand
CTTGCAAAGCGGATTGGAGCGGTAAATACCATCGTAAATGACAGTGGTCGGCTGAAGGGATATAATACCGATGCCCTTGGAGCGCTGAAAGCCCTGGAGGAGAATGTAAAACTCGCAGGCATGACCTGTCTCATCATTGGCGCTGGCGGGGCAGCCAGGGCCATTGGATTTATGCTGAAAGAACAGGATGTGGCAGTATCGATTGTAAACCGATCCCGCAAAAGGGGAGAGGCACTTGCCGCTTCGCTTGGATGCCCGTTTGTGCCATTAGATGAGATTAGTGGTATAAAGGGAGGTCTCCTGGTCCAGACAACATCTGTAGGCATGTATCCTGACATAGACCAATGTCCGGTTCCGGAAAATATCCTGGAAAATGGGATGGTGGTGATGGACATCGTCTATCTTCCCGCCGAGACCCGGCTCTTGAATTTGGCCAGAGATAGGGGCTGCGTTATAATTAGCGGAGTGGATATGTTGATTAATCAAGGAACTGAGCAGTTCAGGCTGTGGACCGACCTCGATCCACCGTTTGCGTCAATGCGTCATGCGCTGAAGGAGGCCATGTTAGACCAAGATGAAAGAAATTAATCGCCTATCCAAACTGCGTGCAACAGTTAGAATACCGGGTTCCAAGAGCATCACACACCGTGCGATCATAGCAGCAAGCCTGGCAGATGGCAGGAGCGTGCTCAGGGATTTTCTGGAATGCGAAGACACGCTCTTCACTATCAATGCCCTGCGGGAGATCGGGGTGCAGATATCCATTGAAGGCAACGATCTGAAGATCGAAGGGCGAGGCGGAAAATTCGGCGCGGGCCCGATCAGAAAAGAGATTTATCTCGGCAACTCCGGGACCTCTTTGCGTCTATTTTTGTCTGTGGCTGCCCTCTGCAGGGGAGAACTCCTTATAACCGGCACAGAGAGGATGCAGCAAAGGCCGGTCGGGCCTTTGGTTATAGCTCTGAATCGATTGGGTGTGGATGTTTCATGTATCGAAAAAGACGGTTTCCCACCGGTTCTTATCAGGGCAAGGGGCATACCCGGCGGCAGGGTCCTGATGGATGGTGATCAGAGCAGTCAGTATCTCTCATCCATCCTCCTTTCCGGTCCCTATGCTGATAGGGATATTGAAATCGAGGTCAGGGAAAAACTGGTTTCAAGACCGTACGTTGATATTACCGTCAATGTGATGAAGGAGTTTGGAATCAAGGTTGAGCGTGATAATTACGACAGTTTCAGGATCTCTTCCGGCCGGAAGTACAGGGCCGGGGAATTTGCCATTCAGGGAGATGTCTCTTCAGCATCCTATTTCTGGGTGGCTGCTGCGGTGACCGGGGGGCAGATTATCACTGAGAATATCTATCCTCACACTACGAGGCAAGGGGATATCAGGTTCCTCGATGTCCTGGGGGAGATGGGGTGTTTTATTGAAAAGGGATCGGATCGGGTTGCCGTTAAAGGCAGGAGCCTTTCAGGGATTGAGGTGGATATGGGTGACTTACCTGATATGGTGCCCACATTGGCGGCAGTAGCGCTCTTTGCCAGAGGAAAGACCATAATAAGAAATGTGCCGCACCTGAGGCACAAGGAGAGCGATCGACTGCATGCCGTAGCCCTTGAGTGGCGCCGGATCGGGGGACGGATAGAAGAGCTTCCTGATGGTCTCATAATCCATGGAGGCGCCCCTCTTTCAGGAACAGACGTATCTCCCCATGACGATCATCGTCTGGCAATGAGTCTTGCTGTAGTGGGGTTAAGGGTCCCGGACCTTGAAGTCAGGGATAAGCATTGTGTCAACAAATCCTTTCCCTCGTTCTGGGCGTTATGGAACAGTATGCGGGAAGCATCCGGAGGCCTGGGCCCATCACATGAACGTGTAGACCGGGTATTGGGTGATGATATCTTTGAAAGGAATCATCTTTAACGCCTTATGGTAAATTCCTCCTTGACACATAAATCCGACTTGCCTATGCTACGTTCCAGAGTCAGGAAATTCCAGGGAATCACCGTCATCCAGGGTAGCAATGGCAACCATCGCGCCTCTTCCATGAATCTGCACAGGCATAAAGTGAAAGCGAGGCGGATTTTCAAAAGATCCAACGAGATGATGCGCCTGCTTGCCACCTTGAACAGATTGAAAGGATAGAAAAAATGGTCACAGGGGAACCCAAATCGCTTGGTCAACGAATCAGGCAGTCACGTGAAAAGAGAGGCCTCAGCGTCCAAGAACTCGCCGACCGAGCCGGCTGTGTGGACGAGTATCTGGAATGGGTTGAGGATGGTCAGGTTGAGCCGTCTGTAGGCCTTCTGATCCAACTGGCCAAAACCATGCACCTCGATTCTGGCACCTTCCTAATAATGCATGATACAACTGACCAACGGCTGGAGGAAGCAGCCAAACGGACGGAGCACTATTCGTACAAGACCCTCACACCTCCCGAGGCCGACAAACATCTCATGGCTTTTTCGATCCGGATCCCGCCAAAAACGGTCCACAAGGGCGTTAGCTACAGCCATGAAGGCGAAGAGTTCGTCTACGTCACTTCAGGTGAGGTGGAGATCACCGTCGATAAAGAGAGAAAAAAACTGGCCGAGAAGGAATCTCTTCGATTCAACGCTTACCTCGATCACCACCTATCCAATCCCGGTGAGAAGGAGTGCGAGTTGCTTGTGGTCCTTTACACTCCTTGAACCTGAAAAGGCCCAAGGTGGATTGTTTAATGGCTTTTTTCCGTTGCCACACAACCTCCGATGATTCGTCATTAACGTGTCGATGATCCTACATAATCGAATCAGTAGGGTTTTCAACAGGTCTCATATTCAAAGTCATCTCGGCTTCATCGGGCGAAAAGATCTTTCGAAGTATCTGCAGTTCAACCCCGTTTCTGGTCGCGGGAAAACCGTGGGGCAATTCATCGAGCTTCTTGGCCAGGATCGCTAAATGTCTTTGTCCATATACTTGCTTTCCTGTCTTCGGCCGGAGCCACCCTGGCCTATCTGTGGCGGCCATCACATCTATTTCGTTTCACGGACCTGATCGGTATCAAAAAACAGCCGGGATATGGCTTTGTAACCTGCGCTTCGCCCACCGTTTCGGTTACCATCGGGTGCTTCGGAATGTGCCTGTTATGGTTGCGTCAATCAGGTCCGGCATTGCGCCGAAATGCCAACCCTGTCCTTGTCCCCCAAAGAGCTTTATTCCTTTGAAGCTGTTTGTGGCGATGTTGAGATCCTTGCCCCAATCGCGAAGTGGCAATAATCCAAAGCAAGTGGAGTGGTATATTTTGCCTCCGGCCTTTTCAATTGCCTGGGCCTCACCGTGGTGGCAGACCATGTAGTATGTGGGCATATCCGTCTATAGCTGAAATCATCCGGTCACCCAATTTACGGAAAA
>JACNIU010000489.1 GCA_014382905.1 Desulfobacterales bacterium | reverse complement strand
CGGTAAGCTGCCAGACCTCGGCTCCGTAAGCCTCACAGGCCCGCGTCTTCTCGAGTATTTCAGGCTGCCCCACTTTTCTGCTGTCATACACTTCCTGGAGAATAATTGATCTCAGGCCGCGTTTTGCAGCTTGGGATGCTACGGCAGCGCCATAATTACCTGAGCTGGCTGCCACAACACCTTTATATCCCAATTTTTTGGCTTGATAGATCGATAATGCAGCCCTGCGATCCTTAAAACTTCCACTTGGGTTGGCTGCTTCATCTTTGACAAAAATCCTTCCTCCCTTTCCTGAGGGCGCAATCGATCGCACAAGTTCCGTCAAGTTTTTCAACTCTACCAACTGGGTCTGTCCAACTCCGGTTTCCAGGAGAATCTTCTGCACGTCCTGCAATGAATAGTCGCAGGAATTCATGAGTCTTTCATAATCGAAAGAGATGGGAGAAAATTCAAACTCATCATAGTCAATGCCTGTTGCCCTCAATAGTATCTCTTGCTTCTTTGACATGACTTCTGAGTAGCTGGCATCCATCGGTTCTATTCCCTATTTCCCTCATGCTTGTTCTCTAATTGCTGGCGTGCCTCATAACCGATTGATAAGATCTCTTTTTGAGCCTCACCAAAATTATGGTCGTACTTCGGGCTAACCTGGTAAAGCACCCCCGAGATCTCCCTCCCAATAAATGTCTTGACTCTGACTTCATCCCCCATATTGGCGCTTTCATCCATGAGAAATCCCTTGATCCAGCATTCATAGGGCACCGCTGCTGTGGAAGGGGGGAGGTTGTCGGGCCTTTCATGGGGCTCTAAAATGGTCTTGTGGATCTGTACCAGGTCGTTTCTTTCTGCGTCGGGCATGTCTATCCCCTTAATAATCTAAAACCCGGGAGGTGATATGGCTGATATGATGCTCAATGGCACATTGCTGATGTTCGTGATCCTGTGTGGTGCGCTTTCCGTGATATAGATGGAGTCTCCTTCGCTTAACTCGTATGTCTCATTTCCAAGATCAATACGACACATTCCCTGAAGGATGAGGGCCGCTTCGTCTCCCTTGTGTCCCATGGGGGCTTCAGAACTGGAGGCGCCCACCTCCAGTCTCGTGAGAAGCAATTCAATTCGATGGTCAACGTTTGATGAGAGTAACTGGTAGGTGAGTCGAGAGTCTGTATTAATCAAGATCCTTCGTTGGTTTTTTCTCGTTACCGGCCCATCCATTGACAATCCCTCTTCAAAGAAGGAACTCAGGGGTATGCCGAGTGCGAGTGCAATTTTGCGAAGAGAATTAATGGACGGATTGGTTAGCCCCCTTTCTACCTGGCTAATAAAGCTCAGGCTCAATCCGGTCTTTTCGGCCAGGTTGATAAGATTCATCCTCTGAGCCTTCCTCACCCTCCGAATTATTGCTCCTCGTGATGTGGAATCTGGATCGTTCATGATCTATTTTTAAATATTAGTGAAAAATATGTCAACAATTTTCTTATAGTCGAATCGCTTTTTTAAAAAACTCTAATTTGAATGGTGGCGAGGAGAGAGCACAAATAAGTTCAAGAATGCTAAAGTCAAAAGAAGTTAGATTATAACATATTGAATATACCAATGATATAATGTCAAAGCCTCATTTCCCCTCCTTTTATTGTCAGGCTGGGCAAGACACAATTGTGCCGGTTTTATTAAATGATACGAGGAGTAGTCTATTTCACTCATAGTGAAATTCTTTCATCGCTTGACAGAAGTTGCCTGTTGCGGTTTAGTGTAGTCGCTGTCTGAACAGACCTTTCGTTCAGGCACTACTCAATGCCTGTCTCCAAACGAGTCATAGCTCCTGGTCTGAGCCTATTATGATTACGGAAAAAGAAAGGGCTTCGAAGCTTCATCCATTTCAGAGATGGTACGTGCTCGCAGCTTCATTTATTATCCTGTTTTTCAACGCTGGGGCTCGATTTTCGATTGGGGTGATGTTCAAACCGTTAATTTCGGAATTTGGCTGGACCCGGAGTTCTATCTCTTTCGCCTTCTCCCTCAACATGACGATGTTTGCGCTATCTCTTTTGATTGTGGGCAGACTCTATGATCGCTATGGTCCGAAATGGATCATTCTCATATCGACCATCCTCCTGTCAGGCGGTTATATAAGCATCTCTTCCATCGATTCATTATGGCAGTTCTATATTTTTTATGGAATCTTGTCTGGCGTTGGTCTGGGAGGAACATCAGTTCCCCTGGTAGCGGCCCTTACGAGTAAGTGGTTTGACAAGGGCCGTGGCCTGGCCATCAGCCTCGCCCTTTCCGGCAGTTGCGTGGGGCACTTCCTGCTGATCCCGCTTTTTACGACCTTTGTCCTGCGTTATGGTTGGAGGGCGTCCTATTTCTGCATCGGATTAATCATGCTGGCCGTCAACACTACCCTTGCTCTCCTGGTAATTAGAGGAGACCCGCAGGAGCTTGGGCACAGGCCTCTTGACCGCGAAGAGGTAAACAACGCAGAGGCGCGAGAAAGTAAGCCAACAGGTTCTGGTCCTCGGGATTTGGGTTTGTGTGAAGCCATGAGAACCTATTCCTTCTGGCTCTTTGTCTTTGTCATGTTCGTTTGTGGTAGCGGTGATTTCCTTGTCTCAACCCACCTGATTCCTTTCCTTACAGATCACGGTATTTCTCCTGTAACGGCAGGGAATATGTTGGCCTGGTACGGATTGGTGAGTCTGGCAGGGTTGCTTATTGCCGGACCGGCCACCGACCTGATAGGAAACAAGATCCCGGTAACCCTGACATTCGCACTGCGATTCCTGTTATTCCTGCTGATCCTGAGATATCAGAACCTAATCACCTTCTATATCTTCTCTCTGTCTTTCGGTTTTACTTTCCTTATTACCGCTCCCATCGCTACTACGCTGACGGCGAGGCTTTACGGCCTTACCCATGTGGGCATCCTTACGGGCTTCATTTCAACCATCCACCATCTCGGGGGGGGCATCTGGGCATATGTGGGAGGATTAATCTTTGACAAAACAGGGAGTTATCGGTTAGTTTTCATTCTGTCGGCAATCTTGGTTTTAATGGCGGTTTTTTGCAGCATTCTGATAAGGGAAAAAAGGCATGAGCCCGCTCAATAGAGGTCGTTGTTCATGGATAGGGGCAGGAACCAGAATAGAGCTTGCAGAACTCTGGCGCTCTCTGCTTTACTATTTATCGGTTATTGTATAAATATCATAACGACCCCTGAAAAAAGTCCTTCTTGAAAGGATTCAACCGCCAAGGATTGAGGTCACGAACGGGTTCCTTTTCAGCGGATCAGCCGGAATCCGTCTTCCCTTCTCGCCGGGCGCGTTCACGGTTCTCCCTCACGATTCCCAGAAAAACCCGATAGGGCCCCGGGGTCCCATAGGGGCAAAAGGCGA
>JACNIU010000374.1 GCA_014382905.1 Desulfobacterales bacterium | reverse complement strand
TAAGTGTCGTTTTTGAACCTCTCAAGGAGCAAGGAAAGGTACTTAGCCCCTGCATCGATATTGATGCACGGGTCTAACAGGTCCGACTTTCGTGTAATTCCCAGCTCATTTGCCGTATCCGGCCACTGTATCTGCATGATCCCGAGGCAGCTTTTATTGCTCTCGGCATCCGGATCAAAGTTGGATTCCCCCCTGGCCACAGCCAACAGGAGGGCCAATGGGATATTGTATTTCCTGGAAGCCTCTTCAAAACATCCCATGTAGGGATATCCACCGTTAACCGCAGGCTCTTCTTCCTTCAGGGAAAAATCCTTCCAGGCCTGTATGATCGCCTCTTCGCTGATACCGGGATCTTTCAGCCGCGCCAAGGAGACACCCTCGTCAGCAAGGGGTAGTGTTAGCCCCACACATAAAATCAGTAGCGATAAAAGATATGATTTTGGATGCATTGCTTATTCGACCATTCAATCTCTCACAGAGTTCACAGAGAACACAGAGAAAAGCAAAAAACTCTGCGAGCTCTGTGGGCTCTGTGAGATAAAAAAATAAAGGTAAAAATTACACGGACCTCCAAGTGGCCTATGGTGCGTAAAACTCTATCCTACAATTCAGGGCTATACGAAACAGCGCCTCCCTCCCTGATAATAAACCGGCCTGTAGAGACCTTCCTGCCCCTTATCTGCCGGGATATTTCAGGTGTCAAACCCACGGTCAGTATCTTTTCTCTTGAGGAGAGGGTTGTCCATGACTTAAATGCTTCGAGTATCTCCGCAGGCACCAAATTCTCTTTGAGCTCCCAGAGATCAAGCCCCATTTCCGCCCTCTCCGACACAAAATCTATCCTATTGCCTTTTGTTATTACCCTGAAACCCGGTTTCATGCCCAATAGATTAATGAAGAGGGAGATTCTGTCTGCGCGTAAAAGGTCCAAAAAGACCTGGTCCGACTGAAATGCAACATAAAGGCCTTTTTGCCCGGCAGGGGGTGTTTGTATGGGTCCTGCGGCCATCTTTTTCGTAGTCAGATCACTGATCTTTCTAACGGCCTCTCGCATGTTCATCTCCACGAGTTCTTTTGCCCTTGTCAAGGCCTTGATCTCCCTCTCTCTTTTGGACAGGAGCCTCTTGTACTCAATCAGGCCATTACTCTGTGTTATCTTAGATTCTATCAATCTGTTGATCTGCTCTTTCTGCCTGCTGAGTTCCTTTTTGGCCCTGTCAAGCTCTTTCTCACGGGATCGGGCAATCCCCTCATGCTCCATCAACCGGTTCAGCTCTTTGTTGAGCCTTATGTTCTCGGACCGGAGATACCCAAGCTCCCGGGCCTGGGCCCTGGCATCATGTTCGAGGTCCTCTATAACGGTACTTTGCTTAGCGCCCGTGACAGGGATAGCCTGAACTAAAGCAAAGACGGCCATCAGGCAAAAACCGATGATAGCTAAGAAGCGGAGGATATCGGTCTGGAGGGTCTCGTTTTCACCCCCGCCATGATCGCCGCCCATTATGTCTGCTTCTTGCCAGAACATAGATTTTCCTTAAGGGTTCACAGCCTGCCCTGGCGCGACTTATTAGGTTCGAAGCTGGCAACCCGATATTTGGTTCACTGAACGATCCGTTGTTGATGTCCCGGATAATCAGGTCTGGGCCAGGGGTTCGGGGTTCCGGGGCATATGCTCTTCTATCTGCTCTAAATGGAGCTTTATGGACTCAAGGCTTTCAAAAAACCTCATTTTATCCTGTTCCATCCGCCGGCTTGAAAAACGGATCAGTTCCCTGCCTAAGAAGAAATGCTTGGCTAACCGCATCAGATACCCTCCCACGCCGCCTACTATGGTTGTCCACAATGCGATCAGTATGCCATTATCCACCAGCCTTTGCAGAATCCCCCATGCGCCCAACTGGCCGGCTTCCGTCTTGGTCACTCCTCCAATTGCGCTAACAAGGGCATTTTGAAGCCCCCAGGCCGTGAAAAGCACCCCAATTCCGAAGAAAAGAGTAATAAACATCTCCAACCCGCCACTGTAGAAGCGGATGTTGTCTAACTCCCCGGGGTCTGACTGAAACCGGGAAAGGCTCGTCTTCAGAAACGCAAAAAAGAGAAAATACCCAAAAAGGACAGGGACAAAAAAGAGGACGGAATAGCCGAGGTATCCCGCGATTATGGTGTAGGAATTGATCAGCCAACCGCCGCCTGTAAAGGCTATTATACCGGTCTGGTTCAATGTGAGCAGCAAGAATGCGCTCAACACGATGGTCAAAAAAGCGACCAGCAATATGATTCCCCCTGACCTCGCTATCTTTTTCCGGTGCATCTCTTCTTCCCCTCTCCCCTATCTCAGCGTCTTGAGGTACTCATCATTATAGGCGAGGTTTTCCATAAAGCCTACTGCCCGGGAATACTGGCTTTCTGCATGCTTATACGATTCCTTGTCATTGCAACACTCAACCAGGCCTATCCTTTTACAGGCCAGCTCCTCTTTCAAGGCCCTTTTAATCGCGATCACCTCTCCGGCCAAGCTGTAAACCTTCAGGTCAGGGATTGTAACGAAATTAGGGGAAAAATATTTCTGATAGAGTACTTTTGTATAGGTTTCGGAAATCTTGTTTTCTTTGATAAACCCCTTCAGCATCTCCTGTATAAGGGTAGCGTTTTCTTTGTCAGGACTATGTTTCCCTATATCTATCAGGGCAATAAAGACCTGGTCCAGTTTTCCGGGGCATGTGTTTAAGGTCTTTTCCGCCACTTCAATAGCGGGTCCCATCTGATACCCGGCAGGCATGGGACATGGGTCCGCAGGCGGGGTGGATACAACTAATGGTTTCTTAGCGCATGCGACGCACAACAAAATACCACAGATAATTAAAAATAATTTCGTTTTCATTTCGTCCTCCTTTTCAGGCAAGCTTAGCTGCGCCAGTCATCGGTTTTTGGACCGGTCTCATCAACGATATCCCCGAAATCCACATCATACCCAAAGAGTTCAGCCACACCTTTCATAACAGTAGCCATCTCCGGGCTGAAGTCGCCAAATCCCTTCATCATGTCAACCATAACGACCTGGCGGCTTACCTCTGCCTCGAGGTATTCAAGTATTTCGTTTGCGGAAATCAGGTCTGCCTGGGTCCTTAAACTGAGCTCAAGGATGGAAACATTGGTAGTCGGTCGACCCATGGCCTTTAGCAGCTCCGACAGCTTCTTGCTCAACGGACCTCTGATCTTAGGCAGTGTTCCCTTGCTGGAAACCTCCGCAAAAAGCTCACTGAGGTCCTTTTGTCGAGTTTTGGCCTTTATGGACTGCCCTAAGTTTTGGGCCGTGGACGATATGGCGCGCCTGACTCGAGGCAGTTCGCTCTCCATAGCAGACAAGACCTCTTTGTATTTCTCTCTGATCTGATTCTGCA
>JACNIU010000429.1 GCA_014382905.1 Desulfobacterales bacterium | reverse complement strand
CGCGATGTTGAAACTCATCTATCATTCCTTGGAGGGAATCGGTCTCCTCGTTGCGCTGCGCCAGGATCTTACGGATGGGTCGAAAAAGGATGATGTTGAGAAAAAAAACGAGCAAAAGGAACGTGATGACTTGAAGAATTATAGTGAAATTTATATCCAGCATAGTAAATGCACCTTGATTTTGTTTTCGTGAAGCAAAACGGCTAGTTACGACAAGACAACGTAACTTGGGGCAGTTTAAAGATAACGCCTTTTACAAAAAAAAAATCTTCTTGTCAAAAGATTTTTTTATACGCGGGGGTCGGTTTTTGTCCCTGACGATCGCGGAAAAAAAGCCAGCTTGTCCCCATGGGCATCGCTCAGGTTCTTCATCAGGGAATTTCCCTCAAAGACAGCCCCTTCATCCATGATCAAGGTGGGGGTCTTAATGTTCCCAAAGACCTTGCCTGGCGCCTGGATTTCCATCCTTTCTTTCACTGAAAGGTTCCCACGTACTTCTCCACTAATGATAATCCGTGATGCCTGAATATCCTCCTCGATTACGGCCATCTCAGCCACAATCAGGGTTCCTTCTGTAGAGATCTCACCGCTAAAACGGCCATCAATGCGCACTGTCCCGGTGAAAGACATCCTCCCTTCAAATTCGATGTCCTTACCAAGATAGGCGGTTATCTGGTCCCTCTCTTTTTTCACCGTGAATTTTCTCCAATTTCGGTAGGGCGTGTAACACATCACCCATTGCTTTGCAAGAAAAATCACAAAACAATCACTCTAAACAAAAAAAATATATTTTACCTAATTCCTGCCATTACTTCCTTGTGATTTTCCAAGCCATCCTAATGCTTAGTTCAAAAAAGCCTAAACCATGAAAACGAATATCTCCGTCACTTTCTGCTTGCATCTATAACCCCATTTTCATAACTTAAAGCACAGGAACGTGGGTCTATCCCAAATCGATTTCAACACCCTTTGAGTCATTGAGTCATGGGCCTTATCTTTGACGAAAAATCAGCCGGGGCTTACGAAACGTGGCACCATTCTTCCCAGGGCCGGGCAATAGATAGGTCTATTGAGGAACTTATCGCGGCCTTGCTTGATCCAAAACCAGGGGAGAGGGTCCTGGATATCGGGAGCGGAACAGGCAATCACCTCCTGGTTTTGAGCAGGATGGGAATGGTTGTAAGCGGTATAGATGCTTCGTCTCATATGATTGATAAGTCCAAAAACCGGCTCGGCAACCGGTGCACCCTCAAACAAGGGTTTGCAGAAGACCTCCCTTTTGATGATAATGAATTCGATTTGGCTGTTCTCATTAATACCCTCGAGTTCCTTGATAACCCTCTTGAGGCCTTAAGGGAGGCGGGGAGGGTGGCCAAGAAAAAGGTTTTGGTGGGGGTGATAAACGGTCTTTCTTGGAACGGCCTCTTGAAAAGAGCGCAGGGATATTTCGGGGATCCACTTTTTGGTCATGCCAGATTTTATAATATCTGGCAGCTGAAATCGCTCTTTCAGGCAGCTTACGGCCCTGTACCGATTTTCTGGGGCTGCATCAAGGCACACCCTTCTTTCATCGAAAAAATACGGCCATTCGGCAAGGAACTCTGGACGTGGAAAAACTCCCCATTCAGATCTTTCCTGGGGGTCTCTGCAACCATGGTATACAGGGTCAAGACGGATAACCTCCCATTGAAAATCAGGCTGCAAAAGGCAGGCCAGTCCCTTGTCGGAGCAAAAACCCTCCGGGATCTTAACCGCAACAAAGGAGTGAAAGGGAATGAAAGAGGCCTATCTATATGAAAAACTGGAAAATGAAAGGGTTCATTGCCTCCTGTGTAACCACGCATGCTTGATTAAGGAGGGGGGCAAGGGGATCTGCGGCGTGAGGGAAAATCGTTCGGGAACATTAACAAGTCTCGTCTATGGAAAGGTGATTGCCAGGCATTGCGATCCCATAGAAAAAAAGCCTCTCTTTCATTTCTTACCGGGCACCCTTTCCTATTCTATAGCCACGGTTGGTTGTAACCTAAGCTGCGTCTTTTGCCAAAACGCGGATATCTCCCAGATGCCGTCGGATCATGGCAGCATCATGGGTGAGGATATGACCCCTGATCAAATAGTGACAGAGGCCTTAGATACACGTTCAGCGACGATCTCCTACACCTACACAGAGCCGACAATATATTTTGAGCTTGCCTTAGATACGGCACGGCTTGCAGCGGCAAAAGGTCTGAAAAATGTTTTTGTGACAAATGGATATATGACTGAACAGTGTCTTGAGAGCATATTTCCCGATCTTCATGCAGCAAACGTGGACCTAAAGTCCTTCAGCGATAAGTTTTATAAGGAGCAATGTGGGGCAAAACTAGAACCGGTTCTAAGGACACTGGAGACCCTGAACAAGATGGGGGTGTGGCTGGAGGTAACCACCCTCTTGATCCCAGGGCTCAATGACTCCCCTGAGGAACTGACAGAGCTTGCCCGGTTTCTTGCTGCCTTGGATCCCAACATCCCCTGGCATATAAGCCGCTACCATCCAACCTATCGGCTCACAAATATTCCTTCCACCCCTCCCGAAAGTGTTCGCAGGGCAAGGGATCTCGGGTATGGTGCAGGATTGAAATACGTCTACACCGGAAATCTTCCAGGAGATGAGGGCGAAAAAACCCTGTGCCATAACTGCGGCGAGTTGCTCATCAACAGGTTCGGTTTTCACGTAACCCAGAACAAAATCGAAGAGAACCGTTGCCCTAACTGTGATACAGAGATCCCCGGTGTCTGGAACTATTGATCTTTAAACGCCTCTCTGCTAGTCTTGGGCGTAAGGAGGGCTCTCCGGGTTCTTCTTAAGGAGTCCCCCGCTGAACCTTATTGAGGCCTTCTTCCATTCAGCGGGGGCTCAAAAACACCAAAGGTGGGGACGGATGTTGAAAACCCACGTAATCCGGTTTCCTACCCTTTGGCAGGGCCCTGTGAACGATTACAAGAAATTTATGGAAGAGGAGTACCAGGAGAATTGCCTATGAAGAGTGAAGAAGAACTCGTCCTCAAGGTCACAAAAGAGGTTGTGGTAAAATTTATTGAAATGGGAAGATTGAGTGTAAATTCCTTTGAGGAAGTGTGGAAGCAGGTGCACAGGGCCGTGCGCGATTCTTTAAAGGCATCAAAAGGTGACGATTAATATCTGACATCTATCAGGAAGAGTCCTTGCGGCGGGGCCTTGATTCCGGCAGACCGCCGGGCCTTTGGTTCCAAGATCTTCTTTAATCCCTCAAAATTCTCTCTCCCCAAACCCGCCCCCACCCCAGGGCCCCCGATATTTTTGACCATATGTCTCCAGAAACCCTCCGCCTCTATTTTAAACTGTTGAAGCCCATCTTCCGAAACAACAAATTCCACCCTCCTCACC
>JACNIU010000488.1 GCA_014382905.1 Desulfobacterales bacterium | reverse complement strand
CCCTGGGAAATTCCCTGCGCCTTTATCACCTCTGCCTTCTTCTGAAAAAACCCCTTTTGGAGATCGAAAATGTGGGTTTTTTTCTCAACGACCCTCACATACCAATAGGTCCCCAAGCCATTCATTTGTGGAGCACGAAAGAAACGGCGGGTGCCGCCACTCTCTGGATCCACCTGATATTCCAGAATTTCCGCTATGGCTGGAAACCCATTTCCTGAGTATTCGTTTTCACGCCAGGCGCGGACGTTCGCTGATATGATTTGATGAAGTTTTTCCATGGTGATAAACTATGTGCTATAGGAACAAATTTAGGTGAGACAGAAAAAAGTCATCGTTTCAATAAATTTATTGCAATCTATCTAAATTTGGTAAAATGGTCAAGGGTACAAGAATCTATCGGTCACTTTAGGGGTATTCCTTTCAAATAAGCTTTACTGACTCCGGGTTTAGTCCCACCTTTCCCATCCAGTCCTACTTGGGAAATGGGACGCTGGTAGAATAGTAAGAAACTCAATCGATCAAATAGTATTCGTTCTCATGTGCAATGGCCTGGCCCCTTGCTACCGAAAACCCTACTCCAGGGGGACTCATTTCCAACCTCTTAGCCACGTCTCTAATTGACATGCCCAACTCGCTGACAGCCCAAAAACAGAATAGACTTCTTGCCTTCACTTTTCGAGGCTGCTTTCCTCTCGACATTATTTCACGCGTTTCCATGCCATAGATTTCGGCGACCCTTTCGGCAATTCGATTCAAGTCATACCCTCGGCGCTTCACCTACACGCCTCTGGTCCTGTGCAAAGGCATCAGACCGCTTTTGCGCTGATCGACCCGGATTCTATCCTGCATCCCGGGCTGTATCCAAAAAGCTCAATCGCTTCCGTCTTTCCGCGGACCCTCTGCTTTCCCAGGTGGCGGAGACCCCCGCACAGCGGGTGCCCGGAAAGCGCCAGCCACGTCTCTTTACCCATGATGATGGGACAGCGCGGGAAACGTTTCGTGACCCCCTCAAGGCGCGCCGCCGTATTCACGGTGGCACCGATGGCGGTGTACTCGATTTTCGACTGGGAACCGATGTTTCCCAGAATGGCATTCCCCACGGCGAGTCCGACTCCGATCTCAAGGGGTCTGCCGCCCAGGAGATAGCGGCCGCTGATGTCATAAATCTTGCAGGCCGCCTCGAAAGCGGCGCAGGGATGTCCCTCGGATGGTTCCGGAGCCCCGAAAACGGCCAAGAAGCCGTCGCCCGTATACTTGTTGATGTGGCCGTTCTTTTCACTGATAATCTCGGCGCACTTCTCGAAATACTCATTAAGGAAATCGACGACATCTCGAGGGTCCATGCTTTCCGACCGGGCCGTGAAATCCCTGATGTCCAGGAACATCACACTGATGGGAAGCTCTTCACCCTTGAAGAGATCCACCTCGCCACCATCCGCATACTTCTTGATGACGGGGGCCGGTACATATTTTTCAAACAGCTTCCTGAGGATCTGCTCACGCTCTCTGCTCTCCTGTATTCTCTGGTAGGAGAGGGCATTCTGTATGCTGATGGCGACCTGAGGCGCGATGCCCATGAGCATGGCCATGTCGCTCTGGCTCAGGGGCCTCTTGGATTTCACATTATCCACAAAGAGGACCCCGAACGACTCCCCTTCGTAGGAGATGGGCACACAAATAAAAGACCGGGCACCGATCTGATGAACGAAGGCCACGCTCTTGTCCGAGAGATCCTTTTCCACTTCGCGAACGTCGTTCACGAGAAAGGGCTTCTGCTCTTTGAAGGCCAGAACAGCCATGCCCCTGGACCCGGGATTGTCCAGAACGAAACGGGTATGCTGAAGCAGGATATCCACCTCGCGGTCGTATCCGTAACCCACCTTATAGGTGAGAGCGGTCTTTTTCTCATCGGCCATCCAGATACCGCCCCGATCGAAGTCCAGCCGCTTCTTCATGGCATCCACGACCGATCTCAGCAGCTCATCTATGTTCGTCACCTTGGACATGGCCTCACCTATCTCCTTGATGAGGAGGGCATTGTTGTATCGGATATTGATCTGGTTCAGGAGCTCATTAGCCGCATTGCCCTGGCTCTGAATATTCCTGACGAATTCCCTCTTTTCGGTCTGCTCGAAAAACAGAGAGACCCCCAGTATCAGAAGACCGCACGAAAATATAAAGGCCAGGAGGCTGATGGGGGGCAGCACGAAATAGAGCGCACATACGGCCGGGACACTACCAGCCGCCGCATAGTTGCGGATTCGTCTCAGGTGAAAAGACAAGTTCTCTTCCCAACTGATCTTATATCGACACACGCCCCCCCCCCTGTGCAAGCAGACCGGATGCTCCACCTTGGCGAACTTATTGGTAAAGAGCTTTGCCATGGATTCCAGCATGCCGATCGTATTCTCACACTGGTAGGGCTTCATGTTCACGCCCGGTTTCGGCCTGACGGTAATTTCCATCTTCTGACCGGCGACCTGATTGGTTTCAAGGACGAAAGCACGACTCATATTAGAGGCAATGCGCTCAAGCATGCGGTAGGCAGATGCAGGCGACATGAATCCCATGACATATTGTCTGATGGCGCCAGAAGCCTGCGATGAGGCGGCGTACCGGCCTGCCTTTCTAGGGATATCCGGGTCGTCCGTCTTCTTGGCCAGACTCTCATAAAACCGATCCACCTGGCGCTGGGAAAACCAGTGGCCCTCGTCCTCCAGCTCATAGCTGGTCATCCCTGCGTCACGGAGGATGGGGGCGATGTCGATCTCCGGATGGTGCTGGCTTAGATATTCCGCGAAGGTTCGAATAATGTGGCTGTTGTATAAAGGTCTATCTTGCATGCTTGCGCTGTCGGGATCAGTAGACAAGACTACCCTTCTCCCCTCTCCCATCCCAACGGAGAAGAAAGCTAAATTTCAGCATAATTTCATACAATAGCATGTAATTCAAAATCATATTACTTAAAATAATCTAATTTGTCAATGACAGGGATTTTGATGCCCTGGCAGGAGAAGGGCAAGGGGAAGGATGACGGGTGCGATCCGAAAGCAGGAGGAGGTTTATGAGGTGAGGAAGACGGCCCGAGATCACGGAAGGTGTTCGTCAAGGCAGTCAGAGGTTGAGACCTTGTTTCCTTTAGGATACTTTGGTCCGCAAACCGTAAATCAGATGAGTTTGACCGATTCCGGGTCCAATCCTACCTTCCGCAGCCAAGCCTGTATTGCCTCGTAAAGCAAGCGATAATAGTTTTCTGTCCCGTCCAAGCCCCTTCTGCCAAAGTAGTAGTTGATTTCCAAGAAAAGGGGCTCGGGGTCTTTGTCAGCGATGGGGAAAACAAAGTCGATGGCTGCCAGATTTATTCCTGTTTTCTTAGCCAGGGCCTTAGCGGATGACCTCCCCTTTT
>JACNIU010000163.1 GCA_014382905.1 Desulfobacterales bacterium | reverse complement strand
CTGAACCAGTGGGGGTGGCTCCTCTACATCTCCGTAATGGGCACCGTCATCCCCTTCGCCCTCTTCTTTATGGGCGTGAATTACATTCGATCCACCCGTGCCAGCATCACAGCAACCCTGGAACCGATCTCCGCCGGGTTCTTTGCCTATTTGTTCTTGGGTGAGGCATTGGAGCCCCTCCAGATTGTCGGGGGGGCGATGGTGGTTTGTGCTGTTATATTTCTTCAACTGAAACGGGAGCAGGATGAGCTGGCCCCTGTGCTGATCAGAAACCGTTCCCATAACACGGGATAACAGCGCAGTGAGGGGATTGGAAGAGATCCCGGGCAGCTGCGTCGAGTACGATATCTTTTTTCACGGTATTAACCCCTCTCCTTTCATCCATGTTCCGCTTATCAGGGGCGAATAAATCAAATTCATCTCTTTTCAGGTTATCACATGGGGTTGAGGGGATCAACTCCTCTATTCTTGGGGCCTGCGCAAAGGATGGGGCGAGGTTGAGGGGATGCCAGGTTCTGGAGGCCTTGATGCCTCACGAGCGATCAGCCCTACGGCTTCTGACTTTATCCAACCCCTTTTTTGGTCGGGCAGGCAGACCAGGCTCCATCCATCCTCTTTCCTCTCTTGATTCACCAAAGTCCCTTCATGAAGCTTGAAAAGAACAGTGTCATCAGTCTCAGGACCGGCTAAGATATTCACCTCTTTTTGGAGGATAACGGCACGGTCATCACTGCTGACCAGGTAACATTTAAGGCCAAAAGAAAGGCCTGCAACAAACCAGCAGGAGACAATCAAGAGAAGCATGTAATAAAGCCATTCCGCCCGGTGAAAAAGGCGTATCAAGAGAGCGGCCCAGAGCAGGATATTCAGGACGGCAAGACACCAGAACAGTTCATTCAGGCTGAACGACCCCAACCAGAAAAAGACCGTACCGATGGACCCCCGGGATTCCAAAATGGCGTCCCGGGTCTGATCGCGTGCGTGCGACAGATTGAACTTCAGGTCCGGATCCCTCGGCATCAGGAGAAGTGCCCGCTCGTATTCCAGAATCGCCCGGCCAAGCTGGCCTGCCCGGAAATAAGCGCTGCCCAGGTTATAGTATACCTGGCCACCTCCGTGCCCGGACCGGATCAATCGGAGGTACCCTTCTATTGCCTCCTGGAATTTATTCTCCCGGTAGGACTGGTTCGCCTTGAAGAAATCCTCCTCCCATCCGTCGACCTTTGCCCTGACATCCGGCATCATGCAAAGCGCCGCCAGGAGGAAGGCTATGGTTAACCCTATTCCTTTTATCACAGGATCTCCCTTTCGATCTCCCTGACGAGCCTTGGAATCTCCTCACTCATTCTGCCAACCCCCCGGTCTTTGCCGGTATAAATGGTGTTTTCCAGCCCTATTAAGAGTGCCCTGAGCTTGCGGGACAAATCAGAACTTACTCCTTTTGAAGTCAATATACCGGCAGCATCGTCAGGGGTGAGTGCAGCAAGTGCCAGCCCGAAGCGGTCATTTAAATAATCCCTTATGCACAGGTTCAGATGATCCGCATCGACTCCCTTCTCCCGGCATTCCTTGATCAGCTTTTTAGCCGCCTTTTTCGCCCTTTGGGCAGGCAGGGTGCGGACAGATCTCTTTTTGAGCCTCAACCCTAAGAACGTTGAGAGGTAGAGAAAAAACGGCAACAGGAGGATTAGCCATAAAAGCGGCCCCCGTGGCCGGACCCAGGATCGGGTTTCCATATCCCTGACAGAGGTGTGCAGAGGGAGGATATCATGGCCTATCTCTTTGACCCCCCGCTTCACTGACCCGTTGGCCCTTTTCTGCCTGTCCGGTCCAGCCTCCACCATGATCATTTTCCCTTTTCCAGGGAGAACCACGAGGGATTTCTTAGGGCTTTGAAGAACGCTATACTGACCTTTTCCGGGATCGAAAAAACTGAAGGAAAGAGGCGGGATTTCAAAATCGCCCTCCTGTTCAGGCACGATGGCCCATTTCATTGTCTTGGATCCGGCCATCCCTTTGTGATCGGGGTGTGCCTCAAAAACCGGTTCATCAGCGTACACCTTCATATGGTCCAGACCCGGCATCTTCAGGTCCGGAATGCGGTTTATGTTTCCCCTGCCATTCACGCGGACTGTCAGGGTAGCAGATTCCCCGACCCTTATCTTGGACGGCGCAAGTTCGGCCTCAATCCTGAAGCTGCCCACAAGTCCGCTGAAACCATCCGGTTTTCCCTTTAGCGGGAGGGGCATCACCTTCAATTCAAGTGGTTCGCTGGAAATGCTTACGGGCCTGCCCGCTCTAAAAAACGGATCAGCAAAGAAGGGGTCGTTGAAAAACCCTTTCCGGGATTTTCCACGCGACTCATAAGCGGTCATATCCATTCGAGCGGGCTGGATACCGTAGTCCCCTTCCTGGAGCGCCATCAGCGCATACCTCACTTCTATGACGCGATACTCACTCCCCTCATACACCCCCTGGTATTCCCTCGGCTTCTCCAACTGTTTGAAGACAAGGCGATCCCGTTCCGGGAGCTGAAGGGAAATATCGGATACCTGGGCACTCAGGTAAAGCTTGAGTGTGTATAAGACCTGTTCTTCAACAAACACCTTTTCTGAGGAGAGCGAGGCAGTGAGAAATATCGGCCCCCTGGCGGGTGATGCCGGAGATGCGGTCTTGAGGATTGTCAGTGTCCGGGTATTGCTTTGAAATAACTTCCCGTTGACCTTGACCTTGGCCGGTCCGATTTGAAAGGTCCCGGGTTTTGAAGCCTGGATGAAGTATGTATAGTCGACCCCTGAGCTGAACTTTCCATTTATTATTTCAACCCGACTCGAGCTTCCCCCCTGGGAGACCTGAAACAGATCCAGTCCCTCTATGACAGGCGGCGTATCGCAGCTCCTGGCGCCTGACACCTGAACAACCATCCTGATGGAATCAGAGGGTGTCCCTTCCTGTCTGTCCAGAGTGAGTGCGACCGTGACCTCCGCACGCGTCGGACAGGGCACGAAAATACAGAGTGAAAACGCTAACAACAGAATAATTTTCTTCATCTTACCAATCCTTTCCTGATAAGACCCCCCGTCGTTTCCCTTCCGGGGTTTGAAGCTCCAGGAATTTTGACCGGTCTTCTTTGACATTGTCCAAGAGGGCCTCAGCCTTCTCCTTGTCCATCAGGGAGATAGCTTCGCCGGACCCTTCAGCCGTTTCTTTTTGTTCAGGCAGGGCCTCATTGGGCCTGAGCTCCCCTGACAGGTCTTTAGGAGATTCCTGTTCACCTCTCCGGGCCTCACCCTGTGCGGCCGCCTTTTCTCCATCTCCTCTTTTCTCTCCTCCGGGTTCTTTCTCAGACTCTTTGTCATTGGGATCTTTGTCCTGAGACCCCTTCCCCTCGCCCTTCTCCTTTTTATTGTCTTTAGACATATCCTCCCTGTTTCCCTCCGGTCCGGAGCCCTTTTGGCCTTCTTGTTTTTCCTTTTTCAGCTTTTCCAGCTCTCTGAGGGCGAGTTCCAGGTTATACCTTGCATTCTCGCTTTCAGGATCGATCAGGATGGCCTTCCTGTAATAGGCCGCGGCCGCGGCTACATCGCCCTGCTTGAAGGCCGCATTTCCCAGGTTGTAAGCCGCCTTTAGACGGGTTCCCTTGTCCTTGGCCCTTGTCAGCACGCTGGAAAATGCGGCTACAGCCCCCTTGTAATCGTTGTTCTGGTAATTGGCACACCCCCTGTTATACCGATGGCGCACGTCCTTGGGGTTGTCCATGTCTGAGCGGGCATAGATCTTTTCAGCCTCGGCATACCGCCCCTGCCTGTAGAGTTCATCCGGGTCCTCTGCACCGGCGGCCGGGGCCGCAAGAAAAATCCCGGCAACCACAAAAAAAATGATCTGGAGTCTCCTTCCCCAGTTTCTATTCCGCACTTCGCACTCCGCACTCTGCATTCAACAACGCTCCCTTCCCACAACGCCGATCAGGACTTCAAGAAGCAAGAAAAGAAAAGCGGCAATGACAAACAGGGTAAAGCGCTCCTCATAGACCTTTATCTTACCGCTCTTGAGCGTGGCGGCCTCTGTCTTGGATCTGATCCCTTCGAAATAGAGGAGGTCCAGGTCAAGATCCCCGGCCACGGAGCGGGTGTACCTCCCGTCTGTTACTGAGGCGATCTCCCTGAGGCCTTCTTCGTTCAGCTTGGACATGATCAGTTTGCCCTCTTTGTCCTTTTTGAAGCCGCCTTTTCTCTCGGCCGCAGGGATCGGACCTCCGGAGGGATCCCCTATCCCGAATACAAAAATCTTGATCCCCTTTTTTGCTGCCTCACGGGCCGCTTCAAGTCCCCTGTCCTCATTGTCTTCTCCGTCAGTAATAAGGAGGATGACCTTGTCCGTCCTGGACGCCATGTCAAATGAGGAGATCGCCGTCTCTATGGCGGCGCCTAAGTCGGTTCCCGGAACAGGGACAAGATCAGGGCGGAGCGAACTCAGGAACATCTTCAGCGCGCCATAGTCAAAGGTTAAAGGGCATTGCGTAAAGGCCGCCCCTGAAAATGCTACCAGCCCCACCCTGTCGCCCTGGACCACCTGGATAAAATCGGAGATCTCCCGCCTGGCGCGCTCAAGCCGGTCCGGCTTGACATCTTCCACCAGCATACTGAGAGAGACATCGAGTACAACCATGATGTCTACGCCCTTTTGACTCACCTCCTGGTAATGGCTTCCCCACCGTGGCCCGGCTAAGGCGAAGATCATCAACCCCAATGCGGCCAGCAAAAAAACGGATCTTATGATTCGTCTTCCCTTTCGGGTATTTCCGGTCAGACGGTCTAACAACTCGGGCTCGGCAAATCTCGCCATGGCCCGCATCTTCTGCCGGTTGTAGACAATGAAGACGAGTGCCATTACCGGCACAAGCCATAGAAAATGGAGTATCCATGGGTGTGACAGGCTCATGGAATCACCCTCAAGATCCAGGTTTTGAGCAAAACCTCCAGCCCGAATAGTATGAGCGCCGGAACGAGGAAGTAGTAGTAAAGCTCTTTAAAGTGAAAAAACTCCTTGACCTTTACCTCGGTTTTTTCCATCCGGTCAATGACATCGTATATCTCTGATAACTCCCGGCTGTCAGCGGCGCGGAAATATTTTCCGCCCCCGGTTTCGGCCACCTTTTTCAGGGTTTCTTCATCCAGGTCAACCCTCTGGTGTACCAGCCGGGTTCCCAAAAAGGTCTTCACCCTGAAGGGCGCCGGGCCCTTTCCTCCGACTCCGATCGTATAGATTTTAACCCCTAATGCCCGGACCGCCTCAGCAGCCGCCAAGGGCGTTATCTCGCCGGCGTTGTGCCTTCCATCTGTAAGGAGGATCAGGGTCTTTGCCTTGGCCTTCAGGTCTTTTAGCCTTTTTCCCCCGATGGCGATTGCAGAGCCGATGGCGGTGCGGTCTCCTGCCATACCGATCTCCATCTTTTCCACCAACCCCAAAAGGAGCCCCTTGTCAATGGTCAGGGGCGACTGGGTAAACGCCTCTTCGCCGAAAACCACCATTCCTATCCGGTCGCTTTCTCTTTTTTTAATAAAATCGCTGACCACCTTTTTGACAGCGGTCAGCCGGGAAACAGGATCGCCACCCAGTTTGAAATCGAGGGCCTGCATGGAACCTGACGTATCCAGGCAAAGCATAATATCCACGCCCGGAGACCGGATATCCCGGGACACGTTGTATAGCTGGGGCCGGGCCGCGGCTAAGATCAGCAGGACAAGAGCGCACCCCCTCAGGATCACCGGGAGCCTTGCCACCATCCAGTTACCTCGCCCTGCAAGACCAGCCATCTTTGACGTCATCGAATAGGTGATGGCGGAGGGCTTTTTCCAGAGCGCAAACACAAGCCATCCGCCTACCACAAGAAGGAGGAGCAGTACGACCGGATAGGCGAACCTGAACATCATCGGCCAGTCTCCTCTGACCTCTTCATCCAGCGGCGGACAAGCCTGACGCCCCTGGGCTGCACGGCTTTCTGGGCCTGTTCCCGCTCGAGCGCAGGGCCGGTTTCCCGGATATATGAAAGGGCCTTTCTCAGCTCATCATCCTTCCTGGCCGGGGTGGGCACCAGATCTGCGAATTTCACAAGGTCAGCCTGCTGCAGGAGGGGAAGGATCTCCCTGTCCTGCGGGTTGTGGATACAGAGGGCGATTTCCTGTGTGGTATACTCTGCGGCTGGAAACCCCCTGAGGGATTCCAGATAGCGCCTAATGATTTCAGAAAATCGGAAGTAGAACTCCTTCACATGACCCTTTTCAAAGAGCCGGCGAGATTCCAGTTCATCGATCTCCTGTCGGGCCAAGACGTGGGGAGGGGCTTGAGACACGGCAGGACCCAGCCCGTGGCCACGTCTTCGGAGCCACAGGAAGAGGCCGACGCCTGCGGCGCAGGCTGTCAGGGCCGTTATCACCCACGGCAGATATGTAAACAGCCGTGAGTTTGAAGGAATAATCCCGTAGATCGGTTTAAGCTGCGCGTCACCTGGTTTTTCACCGAGATTCGATAAAACCGTCAGTTGCACCGGGCCTGTCCCGAGGAATTGCTTTTCCCCTTCCTTGTCCAAATAGGCCAGGGAGAGCGGCCCGGTCTTGAATGTTCCGAGTCGATCCATTAGGAGGCGGATACGAATCTCTCCCGGCCCTGTCTGACGGCCCTCAATGGTAAGACCCTCAAGCCCCTTGACCTGAATATCGGGAGGCAGATGTGCGCCTTCCGGGAGATGGTAGCTTAGCGTGAGGGTGACAATGCTCCCCACCCTGGCCGAAACGGGAACCCATGTGGCCCGCAATCCGGATAAGGGTTTATCCCGACCATCTGCTGCCCCGGCCACTCCAGAGGAGAGAAGGATGCAGATAAGGGCTATACACCAGATACCACCCCCCCCTCCACGTTTCATTGCCTTCTCCTCCTCATCTCAAAAAGCCGGGTCAGCGGCTCGACCACCGGACCGTCTGTAGATAGTTCCACGTGATCGATCCCTCCCCTTCTGAAGAGATCTGACAGATAGTCTGTCTGTTCCTTCCGGTAGGCAAGCCATTTTTCTCTCAGGCGTCTGCTCCTGCTGTTGATCAGTGCGGTCTCTCCGGTCTCAGGGTCTTTGAGGGCGATCAGGCCCACCTCAGGGAGGACCGCTTCAGCAGGGTCCGTCACACGTATGACCGTGAGATCGTGCTTCTTGGCAGACAGCCTCAGTGATTTTTCAAACCCGGTGTCCATGCAGTCGGATATCAGGAACACAATCGCATGACGCTTGGCAACCCGGTTCAGGTATGTCAGGACCGCATCAATGTTCGTGCTCAGGTCCCGGGGTTCATAGGTAAATATCTCTTTGATCAGGCGCCACACATGAGACGCCCCTTTCTTGGGAGGGATGTATTTCTCGACCCTGGAGCTGAACAGGATGGCCCCCACCTTGTCGTTTGTACGGATCGCCAGGAAAGCCAGCATCCCTGCCACTTCGGCCAGCAGTTCACGCTTGAACTTCCCTTTTGTTCCGAATAGATGGGAGCCTGAGAGGTCCAGGATAAGGATGACCGTCAGTTCTCTCTCCTCGTGAAAGACCTTGACAAACGGCCGGCCGAAGCGGGCCGATACATTCCAGTCGATCGCCCGGATATCGTCACCGATCTGGTACTCCCTGACTTCGGCAAACTCCATCCCTCTCCCTTTGAAGGCACTTTCGTACTGGCCTGCAAAAAGGTCATTGGCCATTCGTTTCGTGGTGAAGTGGAACCTCTGGATCTTTTTGAACAGCGCCTCCGAAAGCATGTCAGGGGACCTCAATCCGTTCCAACAATATTTTTATAAGGTCATCGGTGCTCTTCTCTTCTGCCTCAGCCTCGTAGCTCAGGATAATCCGGTGACGCAGGACATCAGGGGCCATCGACTTCACATCCTGAGGCGTCACATATCCGCGGCCACTCAAAAATGCGTGGGCCCTTGCGGCCAGACCGAGCCAGATAGAGGCTCTGGGCGAGGCGCCGTAGCTGATCATGGGGGCAATGTCCAGGCCAAATTTTCCCGGGTTGCGCGTGGCCATGGAGATCCGAACGATGTAATCCATGATCCGCTCCTCCATGTGGATCGACATCATGGTCTCGTGAGCAGCCCTGATCTGGTCCACGTCCACCACCCCTTGGATCTCCTCCGTGGCCCCGCCATAGACCCGCTCCATAATCTCCTTTTCTTCCTCTGCCGAAGGATAGTCAACCCTGATCTTCAGCATGAAGCGGTCGATCTGGGCCTCCGGGAGGGGGTAGGTGCCTTCCTGTTCAATCGGGTTCTGGGTGGCAAGCACCAAAAAGGGTCTGGCCAGTTGAAACGTGGTTTCACCGATGGTGATCTGAAACTCCTGCATCGCCTCTAAGAGTGCACTCTGGACCTTTGCAGGGGCCCTGTTGATCTCATCGGCCAAGATGATGTTGTGAAATATGGGGCCTTTCTTGATCTCGAATGTGGCCGTGTCAGGCCGGAAGAATTGTGTCCCCAATATGTCCGCAGGGAGGAGGTCAGGAGTGAACTGAATCCTCTGAAACGTCGTCCTGATAGTAGCGGCCAGGGTCTTGACAGCAGTGGTCTTTGCCAAACCCGGAAGACCCTCTAACAATAGATGACCATCGCACAGAAGCCCGATCAACATCCTCTCGATGAGATATCTCTGCCCTACAATGACCTTTTCAATCCCCGCCATAATCTGCCTGACAATCAGGCTATCCTTTTCGACCCTTCGGGTTATTTCCTGTATATCCATCCGTCCTTTCCCTCCTGTTCTTGCTGAGCGGTCTCTGAGACGTTCCCTGTGTCTCTTAAGCCTCTTTCAGCTCAACCTTTAACTTCGTGGAAAACCTTATAACTAATTGATATAATTAGCGTATAATAGCCTTTATACTAAGACAACAATAAACATATATTGCAGATTGTCAAGACCGCAAAACCTCCTGATCTTAAACCAGAAGAAGACAAAATGCAATTTTGGAAAAACATTTTTGCCTGTATTGGCAGATCCGTGTCTTTACCAGGGCCAGCATCCTCTTACCCGAATCAGTTGACTTTTGAAGGTTTTTTCTGTTAACAATCCTTGTAAATAATAAGGAGGTCATCTTATGAAAAAAGTGACGCATGTCTTATCTGTTTTTGCCGCATTCCTTTCCCCCCTGATTATCTCTTGCGCAGACGATAATGATGGCAATCGTATATATGATTTGAGACCTCTTTCCCGGCTGATCGAAGAATTTGGCCCGACGACCAAGGGCCGAACAACCCTCACAAGCCACAAGAAATCCCAGGGGCATGTCTTCTCACGATCAGAACAGAACCTTATACCGGGAGCCCGTGGAGCTTTGTCGCAGGAATCCGCCAGCAATCAAGAAACCTATACCTATGAATATGGTTACACGGACCATTTGTACTGGACAAAGGCAACTGGCAAAGACGCCATTGGAAGCACTATCGCCACATCGATCCAGACGCTTGATGATGCTGGTTTCCCGACACGGCGCATCTGGTATGATGGCGCGGGCAACTTCGACTCTGCTTATGATTATACATATGAAAGGACCCTTTATTTGAGGACTTCCGTTATCGGTTACCGCGACGACCCTACCGACAATCCAGATGTTAGAAGAGATTATGAATATTCAACCGTATGGAATAAAGATGGAATTCTCGCCACCCAGACGGGAATTGGATACGATTCAAACGGGATAAAGAGCTATGAATATAAATGGCGATCAACAACGCTGAAGAATTCGTTGAGAGGTGCAGGAGGTGTCGGTTACGACGAATATTATAAGGAATACAAGGAAGGTCGATTAACATATCAGGAAAAGGTCACTTTCGATTCGGACGGATACCCCCAAACTTATAGCATAGATTATAACGGTGATGGAACCTATGAGGAGATATATCACTCCGAGATTACAAAAACAGTTGAAGGATATCTTGAAGCGGTTATTTGGATAGAAGACAGCACAGGTAATAAAAAATGGAAGGCAACGTTTGCTTATGACGAAGAAGGGCTCCTCAAGACAACCAAAGACTATGAGATGGTGGGTAATGAATTTGTACTGGACACAATTTATACGGATGTGTGGTATAAAAACCCTGTTAACGGACCCACAGGCGGGATAAATGTTTACTTTCAGTCTGATGAAGAGGGAAAGCCTTTAGGGGAGTATGAAACGATAGCTTGGACAGTAACACAGAAGACACATCACTATTATTCTTCCCCCGGAGAGGAAGTCATCCGAACAACGGATTCCCTGGAAAAGATCAGGGTTCAATGATCTGGGAGAGGGGATATTTTGAATAACCCGTTGCCGAAGTGGTGGCGTAGCGGAGCTGTGGAGTGTTGGGATATGGAAAATAATATTGTGGAAGAAGAAAAGAGAGTCGATATTCAAAAACCTGAAGGACATTACTGCTTCGCCTGCGGGACAGAGAATCCGATTGGACTCAACCTGGAGTTCTACCGCCTTGGGGATGCTGTCTGCTCGGACATTACTTTGGGACGGTATCATGAGGGGTGGCAGAATATTGCGCATGGCGGCATCATATCCACTCTGCTCGATGAAGTGATGTCATGGGCCATCATGTATTCAAAAAAGACCTTTCTTGTGACCAGGAAGATGGATATCAAGTATGTCAGGAATGTATCGATCGGAATCCCTTTGACCGTAACCGGCAAACTCGTAGACGACTCAGCGCCTCCCAAAATACGGGCAAGAGCAGAAATCAGGGATGACCAGGGACGGCTCCTTGTCCGAAGCAATGGCGAGTTCGTTGCCCTGTCTGGAAAACAATTTTCGTCGGTGCCAACAAGTTTCAAAAACCAAATGTCTTCGTTGTTTGAATCCTTCGAATAGCTCGATCGCTGCAACCCGGTCGTACGGGCCCGTAAATGACGACTTTCAACGAATCATCAAGATTGATAACGCCGCAAAAAGTCAGATTTCTCGCAGAGCCCTCAGGGAATGCAAAGGCAACCTATTGAAATTGCTCATTCTGACTTGACGCCTTTGCGTGAGACCAGAGGGTTTTTACAGGTCCATCAATGTTGTATAAGGAGGGTGTGAAGCGATGCAAAAAAATAGGATATCCGCTTTTTCTTCTCTCTGTCTCCTGTTAACGGTTCTGCTTTTCTGGCCGGCCCTGTCGTCTGCCAAAATCAAGGACGCAGAGTCGGCCACCCACGGGACAGATGCCTCCAAATACTACATCGTCGACACCTATACGTTTCCCGGTTTCAGCCTGATTCAGTTCGAATTGCCGGTTCTTTCCATCTATTCCTACATGCTCGTCAGTGACGGCCAAGCATTGGTGGTAGACCCATGCAGGGACATTTCCATCTTTCTGGATGTTGCCAAGAAGGAAGGTGTGAAAATCATAGGGGTCTATCTGACCCACTCTCATGCGGATTTTGTGGCAGGCCATCTGGAGATGGTAAAGGCCATGAAATGCCCTATCTACCAGAGCCACAAGAGTGGGGTTCAATATCCTTTTAAACCGCTCAAAGAGGGGAGCACCATCCGGGTAGGGAAAGCCCTGGTAAAATTCATCGAAACACCCGGTCATACACCCGACGGCATGTGCGCCCTTGTATATGGACCCGGGAACCCGGATGTCCCGGAACTGATGTTTACCGGCGATGTGCTTTTTGTGGGGAGTGTCGGACGACCCGACCTCATCGGCGGGACCACCTCAGCGGCCTGGCTGGCGTCGGCCTTCTTCGACTCGTGGACAAACAAGATATCCAAACTCGACGACCGGGTCAAGATTTTCCCTGCCCACGGCGCAGGCTCCCTTTGCGGCGCCCATCTCTCCGATCGTCCCACCAGCACCATCGGTGAAGAAAAGAACACCAATCCCTATTTGAAATACAAGAACCGCAGCGAATTTGTTGCTGCCCTGATCCAGGGTCTTCCTGAAGCGCCGCAGTACTTCAAACACAACGCCGCCATGAACAAGAAAGGCCCGCCCCTCATTGACTGGGGTGGAGGGCTCCCCCCTGAGAAGAAACCGGATATGGCGTTGGCCAACCCCGAAAAAACCTATGTGGTGGATCTTCGCGATGCAGATGAATACGCCTCGGGACATATTCCCAACTCAGTGAACATTGCCCTCAGGGGACGGCTTGAAACATGGGTCGGGATCATGGTGCCGTGGGGGGCCAACCTGGTTTTGGTAGGAAACAAAGAGGAATTGAAAGAAGCCCTCTTCAGGCTTCACCGCATCGGTTATACCCCGGACATCATCACCATGGACACATGGAAGGATGCCGGACAGCCCCTAACCGCGAGCAACCCCATCTCCCCAAAGGAACTTTACCGGTTGATGCAGGAAGGGAAGGCCCCGGTCGTTGTGGATGTGCGTCTGCCATCTGAGTGGATGGCGTTACGGATCGGAACGGTCTTGAATCTCCCCCTTAATCAGCTTTCCGATCTGTCCAGACAACTGGATCCGGCAGAGCCGGTGGTGGTGGTGTGCAACTCCGCCTACCGATCCAGCATGGCCGTAGGGATACTGGAGAAAAAAGGTTTCAAGATGCCGAGAAACCTCAAAGGCGGAAGCCAGGCCTGGATAGATGCGGGCCTGCCCGTTTACGAGGCATCCAAAGAAGACGCTGTCAGCTCAGCCGGCCCCAAGAAACAGGTGAAGCTTCCGGATCGGATTTCTGCTCAAGAGCTGAAGCGGCTCATCATGGACCTGCCCGGGACCTTTGAGATTCTGGACCTGAGGCCGTCGGCACACTTTGCCGACTACAGTCTTCCAGGCTCCAAAAATATTCATGTAGCGGAGGCCCTTTCTGATCCGGGATATCTTGTGGGAGCCGGGCCGCTGATCTTGGTGGATCGCGACGGCTCTATCGCCATGGCTGTGGGAGGGGTCCTCTCCCAGAAGACCGAAAGGCCGGTCAAGGTCCTGTACGGCGGGTTGGAGGCCTACTGGGCTGAGAGCCGGGGAATGCCGCTATCGCACGGTACATTTCAGAAACACCCGATTCCCCCTGTCGCGCCACCCAGGCCGCCGGTTCAACAAGATACGCCTCCGGCCAAAAAACCGCCGGAACCTAAAAGAAGAAGCGCGGGGTGTTAACCCTGATACCGGAGAGAGGGGGTAGACCATGGCGCAGGAAATGACCAACAGAAAACCTTATGGCAACCCCTATTTAGCCGGCGTGCTTTTAGGTCTGACACTCCTCGCCTCTTTTCTCATTTTGGGAGCGGGACTTGGTGCGTCCGGCTGTCTCGCCCGGATCGGCGCCTTCCTTGAAGGGCTCATCCTTCCATCGCACACCCTGTCCAGTGAGTACTTCGGAAAATGGGGAAACCATCCCCTCTCTTATTATCTCTGTGCCATGCTGACGGGCGTTTTCTTGGGCGGTCTTTTCTCTGCGATCCTGGCCCGTCGGGTTGAGTTTGGGGTTGAAAAAGGGCATGCAGCGTCCAGCGCACTCAGACTCATCCTTGCACTGTCAGGGGGCATCCTCGCGGGCTTTGCCAGCCGTCTTGCCAGAGGGTGCACCTCGGGACAGGCGCTCAGCGGAAGCGCCCTGATGCTCACGGGAAGCCTGGTCTTTCTGGTTTTTCTTTTTGTGGGCGGTTATCTGGCGGCCTATTTTGTCAGGAGACAGTGGGATGATTAGCACGTACTACGGTCTTGACGCCTTAGGCGGAGGCGGGGCCTTTTTCGCCGCTCTTGTGATCGGCTTCTTTTTCGGCCTGGCCCTTGAACGGGCCGGTTTCGGGAGTTCACGGAGAATCAGCGGCATTTTTTATTTCAGGGATATGGCCGTGCTCAAGGTGATGTTCACGGCGCTGGTGGTGGCCATGTTGGGCCTTGCCTTTGTGTCTGCCTCGGGCGTCATCGATCTATTCCAACAGATCCATTACATCAAAACCTACTACGGTGCATACGTGGTGGGCGGGCTGATTTTTGGTATCGGGTTTGTTATGAGCGGCTGGTGTCCGGGAACGGCTGCCGTGGGGCTGGCTTCAGGGAAGGTGGACGCCCTCATTTTCCTCGTTGGCGCCGTCATCGGGGGCATCCTCTTTAATGAGCTGTTCCCGATCCTGAAGCCACTCTACACATGGGGGAAGAGCACACAGGCCGGGTTTGGAGAACCGGGTCTGTCTTTTGTCTATGAAAGCCTGAGCATCAGCAAGAACGCTTTTCTCCTCTTCTTTACCATCTTGGCGGTCCTCTGTTTCTGGGGGGCTGAATACGTCGAAAAGATCCGGCGGCCCGCCCGGGGGGGTCTCTATTTCAACAGCCCCTTTCTCAAAGCGTTCTCTCTCGTGCTCATTATTTTTGCGGCCGCCCTCCCGCTCCTTTCTCCACGGGCCGGAGAAAAAGCCCCTGCCCCTTTATCTGATTCCAAACAGGCTCTAACCGCCGTTCCACCCGCGGGAAATGGCCTTCTGGAAATTGTATCCTCCGGAAAGGACCATATGGAACCGGAAGACCTCGCATCCCTTCTGATAAAAGGGACGTCGGACCTGGTGGTCGTGGATGTGAGGCCTGAGGAGGAATACGCCCGGTTTCACATCCGGGGTGCCGTAAATGTTCAACTGCCCGACCTTCCGGCCTTTATGAGGGAAAAAAAGGGGAGAGAGAGGGTGGTGCTCTATTCCAACGGCATGACCCATCCGGCACAAGCGAGGGATGCGCTTTTTCGCGAGAGATACCGCAACGTGCTTATTCTTACAGACGGGCTCACGGGTTTTCTTGAGAGATGCTTGAAACCGATTTCCCTCCGTCCCGAACCGGTGGACACCCAAACGGCAGACCAAATCCGCGCCTGGAGGGATTACTTCCTTCAACCCCTCCCCTCCGCCAAAAAATAAGGAATGCCACGGTAGACCCTGGCAGGTTGATATCTGCCGACTGACTGCATGTCCGTCAAAAGGCGGCTATTTCCCCTGAAATACCGGCCGACCCTTCCCAACGCTGGTGAGACCGGTCAGGGCGTCGGCAGTGGAGAAGATCTCGTTCAAGTGGGCCAATTCCTGCCTGACACCGTCTGACAGTGCCATTTCATAACCGGCGTCAATAATCTGGTTTGCGAATCTGAGCGCCAGAGGGGCTTTTCCAGCGATGATCTTAGCGGTCCTGGCTGTAAGCGCGTCCTCACTGTCAAGATATTTGCCATTCAACCACGCCTCGATATTCTCATCTGCAAACAGCGGTTTTATCTTCTGGAATTCCGGAGGGAGTTCTTCATCCTTTCGCCCCTTTTTAGGAACCATCTTTCCATCCGCAATGAGGCTGCGGATCTTATTCTCTATCTCATCAGGTGCGAATACATAATCCACAAGGCCGATTGACAACGCCACCTCTGCGGGGATCAGCCGGCCCGTGAAGATGAGGTATTTTGCCAGTGCCTTTCCGATATACCGGCTTGTGCGCTGGGTCCCTCCCAGTCCGGGGTAGATACCGATACCGGTTTCAGGAAACCCCATGACTGCCTTAGACGTCGCCACAATGACGTCGGCGGAAAGGGCGAGTTCAAGACCGCCGCCAAAGGCCAGCCCGTCCATCTTGGCCACTACCAGCTTTTCGCTCTCATCAATACGGTTCAGGACAGACTGGCCGTATTCGGTGAACTTGAAGTTATCATCAAGACGGCCCTCCCTGATGCACTTCACAAAAAACCCGATGTCAGCACCGGCCACAAATGCCTTCCCCGCGCCTTCCAGAATAACCGCCTGGGTCTGATGGTCTGACGCCGCCTCCTGAAATGCCTCATCCAAGTGTTTTACCACCGTCTCATTTAGGGCATTCATTGCATCCGGCCTGGATAGGACCACCCTGCCAAGGTCACCGTCTTGGACGTACTTAACGTAACGGATATCCCAGGGAACCCCCTTTTTATGCTGATTCTCCAGATGAACAGGCACGGTGAGATCGGGCCAGTCCTTCAGCAGGGTCGCCACCTGAGCATAGGCCGTGTCGATTCCCACGCGGTTCATGACCTCGAACGGCCCTTTCCGCCACCGCAAACCCACCTTGGCACCCAGATCAATATCCGTCATATCTGTAACGCCCTTCTCAAGGAGTGAGGTCGCCACGCAGAAAACAGCTCCCAGAAGTCTGTCCGCAACCTCTTCAAGCGCTGCGTCGTCCACTTCGCCAACCAGCGGCCACAACTCACCCGATTCAAACTGGGCCTTGAGTCTGGCCGAAGGGGCGTAGAATGCGCCGAGCTTACCGGCAAGCGATTCGCAGGAATGTTTAGCGATGGGAATCCCCGTCACATTCATCAGCTTGAAAGGCCCCATTCCGATTCCGAAGGTCTCCATGGCGACCTTATCAATGGTGGGAATATTGGCGATGCCCGCTTCCAAGATGCGTGTCGCCTCATTCAGCCAGGGGACAAAGAAGCGGTTGACTGCAAACCCCGGGGCGTCCTTGACCAAGATATCCGTCTTTCCAGTGAGCTGGGCAAACCGCCTGCAGGCTGAAACGGTTTCCGGAGATGTCATGGGACCCGGTATGATTTCCAGGAGCCGGTTCTTGGCCGGGTGATAGAAAAAATGAAGGCCCACAAAGCGATCCGGCCGGTCCGTGGATCGGGCAAGCTCGTCCACCGAAAATGAAGAGGTGTTCGTGGCCAGAATCGTCTCCGGGCCGCACACCTGATCAAGCGTTGAAAAGAGATCCTTCTTAACATCCATATCCTCAAAGATGGCCTCTATGACCAGATCACATCCTTTTGTCTCGGCCAGGTCGGTGGTAGCCTGGATCCGGGCCATGATCTTCTCTACCTCCTCGGGTCGCAATATTTTGCGTTCGACCGCCTCCCCGAGGGTTGCCCGTATGGAGTCGAGGCCCTTTTCCACAAACTCCGGTTTCACATCCACCATCACCACCGAAAGGCCTTCCTGGGCCGTTTTCTGAGCAATACCGCTTCCCATATTGCCCGCGCCAATGATCCCGATCTTTTTCATCCTCAAGTCCTCCCCTTATCCTAACAAGCCATCGCTTTTTTGTGTTACAAAGAGGCCTCTTCATTTAGCAGATTCGGGATTGAGGGTCAACCGAAACCCTTTTGGCAGCTATCCCGGTTATCTGAGGCTTCGGTTCCATAAAGGGACAAGGAAAAGCGTATTTTCGATGAAAATGCTGTATCTGACACGGTATGTATGTTACAGAAACTTGTGAAAGCCTTGCCTCCGGGGATTGCTTATGCCGGATGAAGTGCAACAGAAGCTTTTTAGTATGGGAAAAGGGAGGAATGCTTATGAAACGTCAAAAAAACGGGTGGAATGTCGCGATTGTTCTGGCGGCGTTAGGTCTGGTCCTGGGAGGATGCGTCTCGTTGCAGAAAAACACTGTGGCGGATGTTGAAGGGCTGCTCGCAAGGGCAGGTTTCAGGAAAATGGTGGCCGACACCCCGCAGAAGCTGGCCCATTTGAAGACCCTGCCGCAGCACAAGCTCACCCATCACAAACGCGATGGCAACAAATATGTTCTGTATGCGGACGCCACCTATTGCAGATGTCTCTATGTAGGGGATGAGACCAGTCTTCAACACTACCGCAACCTGGAAATTCA
>JACNIU010000321.1 GCA_014382905.1 Desulfobacterales bacterium | reverse complement strand
TGCGCTTCATTTTTAGTCACTGCGACCTACTGATAAGTAGGCCTCATTCCTAAACATTCGCGCGCCTTGTATCTGGAACTTTTTACAAAGCCGTCCAAAATGTGACTCTTTACGAGGCCATCAAATGTGTCTTTTGTGCGGGGTCCGACCTTGATCCAACATCCCCGGAAGGCCGGCTTTCCAGCACCACAACGCTCCGGGGCTGGGCCATATAGGCCTGCATCTCAATTTTTGTCTGGTGGTCCTTGTCAACAATATCTTCCGGTGACGGCTGCCAGGTGTCAATGGCCCGGTACCAGGCGCGACCGGCGATTTGGGGGAGAGTCATCTTGACCGGTTTCTGTGCCATGTTCAGGATGATGTGCAGGTCCTCCTCGTCCGGCGTTACGGCCCCAAGGGTATAGGTCAGGAACTGTGCTTCGGGATCATCCCATAAGGGTTCGTTCAACTTGAACCCGTGCCACATCACGTCGGCCAATCTCTGACCCTCCCGGCAAATACGCCTCAGGAAATGCCTTCTCATGAGGTTCGGGTGTCGCTTTCGAAAGGCGATCATCCGGCTCACGAACCGGAGCATGTCCTGGTTTTTCTCTATCAAATCCCAGTGAAACCAGCTCAACGGATTGTCCTGGCAATAGGCGTTGTTATTCCCTTTCTGCGATCTCAGCACTTCGTCACCCGCGAGCATCATGGGAACCCCTTGACTCAGGAGCAGGATCGCCATGAAGTTCTTGGCCTGTCTCCTGCGCGCCAGGAGTATTTCCGGATCTTCCGTTTCTCCTTCCACACCGCAGTTCCAACTGAAATTGTCGTCGGTACCGTCACGGTTGTTCTGGCCGTTGGCCGCATTATGTTTCTGATTGTAGCTGACGAGATCATGTAAGGTAAACCCGTCGTGGCAGGTAATAAAATTGATGCTGTTGATAGGGAGCCTTCCCTGATGCTCGTAAAGGTCACTGCTTCCACTTAAGCGGGTCGCCATTTCACCTACCAGGCCCTTTTCGCCGCGAACAAAACGGCGGACCACGTCCCTGTATCGCCCATTCCATTCCGCCCACCTGAAACCGGGAAAGGCCCCCACCTGGTACAGACCACCGGCATCCCAGGCCTCTGCAATAATCTTGGTACGCGCCAGGATGGGTGAAAATTCGATGCTCCAGAGAACAGGGGCATTATACATGGGGCTGCCGTCTTCACCACGCGCCAGGACGCTCGCCAGGTCGAAGCGGAATCCATCCACGTGCATCTCCCGGACCCAGTACTCCATACAGGCCACCAGAAGATTGGTCACAAGGGGATGGTTGCAGTTCACCGTGTTGCCGCACCCTGTGTAGTCCCTGTATACGCTGTGGTCACGGGGGTCGAGATGATAGAATATTTCGTTAAAAAGTCCTTTATAGTTGATGACAGGGCCCTGGTCCCCTGCCTCGGCCGTATGGTTGACCACAACGTCCATGATGACGCCAATCCCGGCCTTGTGCAGGGCCTTTACCATATCCCGGAACTCTCGACGCTGTGTCCCCGATTCAGGGAAGACGCAGTAGCCGGGATGGGGGCAGAAAAAGCTATGGGTGCTGTATCCCCAGTAGTTTCTCAGGCCCCTTGCGGCCGCGCCTTGATGGATATCCTGATCATCAAAGGCCATGATGGGCATAAGTTCCACATCCGTAATCCCGAGTTCTTCGAGGTAGGGGATTTTTTCAATCACCCCTGAAAAAGTCCCGGGGTTCGTTACGCCTGATGACGGATTGCGGGTGAAGCCGCCCACGTGAAGTTCGTAGATCACGGTGTTTTCTAAACGGTGGTTGAGTGGCTGGTCCCCTTCCCAGTCATAACGGTCATCAACCACGATGGCTCGCATGGCGGTCTGCCGGTTTTCCCCGGGACGGCTCGCTTTTCTTCGATCCCACGATTTGACAGATACAGCCCTGGCCCAGGGATCTAAGAGTTCTTTGTCCTTGTCAAAGCGGAAGCCCGCCTCCTTGGTGTTGTTAGGGCCGTCGACCTGCCACGTATAGCACGTCCCCTCTCTGATCCCTTCAACATAGACGTGCCAGAAGAAAAACGTCCGGTTGGTTTCGGGATCCAGCCGGATGACCTGGAAGGGCGCGGTACTGTCCGGTGTCTCATACAGGCAGAGTTCTACACCTGAGGCATGCCGGCTGAAAACCGAGAAATTTGCACCTTCGTTATCAAGCTTGACACCGGGTGGATATCTGAATCCCGGCCGGGTTTTGTACGCTTCCATAGCTACACCCATTCTTCTAATGAAGGCATTCGGCCGCAACCCAATCAGTAAACCACCAAATCCTGACATCTGAAATCTTCGGTGGCGGTGTCCCAGCCTTCCGTGAAATACCGGATCTTCATCACTGTAATAAACTGAACCATAGTATCCTTATTTATGCTTCGATTGCAACTAATATTGACAAACGCGTAAAAAGCTAAATTATGCCGGCGAGCGGCATCCTATCAGAAACGAAGTGATCGACAGATGCAATCTGGTTCAAAAGTTGAGTCGTTGAGTGGTTGAGTTGTCGAGTAGGAAAATCAGCTTATGGAAGCGACTTCGTTGGAAGGTTAGCGATCAACGTGGTGCATGAGAAGCGGCGAGGTACGAGCGGTGTTCCCCCACAGGGCTGTTATGGACAGTATAGGGACTCAAATGGTTATCCACTTATGGTAACCCCCCCGATTTGTTAGACACCCCCGGGAAAAAGTCGACGGTATCTCCCAAATTCCACGTTAGTCTCACTTTTCCCTTGACATATAAGTTCCAGGCCGTATAATTTCTCGTCTTTTTGGGCAAAGCATCATCTGATTAAACCTAAATTTGAAAGAAGGTCCATGGTTTTTTGGCGCGTTCCGTTTGATTCAGAAGAAATCCATATTACCACCGGTATTGTATATATACTCGAAGATCGGTGCAAGGGGTGTGGGTATTGCATTGAATTCTGCCCACGGGATGTACTTGAATTCTCCCCCAGGTTTAACATCAAGGGCTACCACCCCCCCGCTGTCAGGAAACCGGACGATTGCGTAAACTGCCACTATTGCGAAATCATATGTCCTGAATTTGCCATTTATTCGGTTGAAGCGCCCTCAGATCAACGCTTAGCGGCTGGAACGGAGACAGAATGAGATCAGCAGTCCTCACAGGTGAACACTTTATGACAGGGGATGTTGCCTGCGCCGAAGGCGCGTTGGCGGCAGGCTGTCTTTTTTTTGGGGGGTATCCGATTACCCCTGCAACGGAAATCGCTGAACATATTGCCGGCAGGCTTCCCGAGGTTGGCGGAACATTTATCCAGATGGAGGATGAAATTGCAGCCATGGCGGCCATCATCGGCGCCTCATGTGCCGGTGTGAAGAGCATGACATCGACGTCCGGCCCCGGTTTCAGCCTGATGATGGAGAATATAGGCTTGGCGATCTGCACCGAAACCCCGTGCGTTGTGGTAAATGTGCAGCGCGCCGGCCCATCCACGGGCCTCCCCACCCAGGGAGCGCAGGGTGATATGATGCAGGCCCGATGGGGCTCCCACGGTCATTATGAGATCATCGCGTTGGCGCCATCTTCGCCTCAGGAGATGTTCTACCAGACCATTGATGCCTTCAACCTGAGTGAAACCTATCGGGTGCCCGTGCTGATCATGACAGATGAAATGATCGGTCATATCAGCGAGCGGGTCGTCATACCGGAGGCAGAAAGAATAAAAACCGTTTCAAGGCCAAGGCCAAAAGGGAGAAAGGACCGGTTCAACCCGTTCGAGCCCGGACCCAATGGGGTGGCGCCCATGGCCTATGCAGGGGAGGGGTACAATATCCATGTAACTGGCCTGACCCATGACAAACGAGGCTATCCGGTAATGACGGTCGAGGCACAAACGGAAATGATGGCCCAGCTGGTTGGAAAAATCCGGCAAAATCTTAAGCATATTGTACGGACAGAAAGCTACAGGCTTGAGGATGCAGACATCGTTATTGTCTCTTACGGCGTGTCTGCACGAACCAGCCTGGCAGCCGTGGACGAGGCGCGGGAGCAGGGCATAAAAGCGGGTCTGCTGCGGTTGATTACAGTATGGCCTTTCCCGGAGGATCAGATCCGTAATCTGGCGAAGAAGGTCAAAGGCTTTATTACGGTTGAGATCAACTTGGGTCAAATCCATTTAGAGGTGGAAAGATGCGCCGCTGGCAGAGCCCCATCCTTTCTGGTGGGGCACCCGGGAGGAACCATCATTACCCCCGAGCAGGTCATTGAGGCGCTAGCGTTTTTTCAGGGAAAAGGATGAACCAGATCAGCAAACACGTCAGACACCCATTAGATGATCTCCTCCGAACAGACCGGATTCCGCATATCTGGTGTCCGGGGTGCGGCATCGGTACTGCATTTTCCTCATGCCTGATTGCCTTGAAGGCGAGCGGCATCGATCTTAAGAAAACGGTGATGGTTTCAGGGATCGGCTGTTCAGGAAGGGGGGCAGGATATGTGAAGTTAGATTCCTACCATACCACCCATGGGAGGGCCATCCCTTTTGCCACAGGGATGAAACTGGCCAACCCGGAGCTGAACGTCGTGGTATTCAGTGGTGACGGAGATCTATTCGCCATCGGCGGGAATCATTTCATCCATGCGGCACGCCGGAATGTGGACCTCACCGTGGTGTGTGTGAATAATTTCAATTACGGGATGACGGGCGGGCAGGTGGCCGCCACAACACCGTTGATGGCCAAGACAACCACCACCCCTGTCGGCAATCCGGATACTCCTTTCAACCTCCCCCTTCTGGCCTATGCATCGGGAGCCACCTATGTGGCCAGATGGACCATCCTGCATACCCGCGATCTTACGGAATCGATCGGAGAGGCCCTTCAGAACAGGGGATTTTCCTTCATTGAGGTCCTTGCGCCCTGTCCGGTCAATTACGGGCGGAGAAATAAGGAAAGCGGACTGGACAGTCTGAAGATTTATCAGGAGCGGAGCATTATCAGGAATGATGCCCAGCCCTGGGAACTGGATATCGATTTTGAGCGGGGAATTATCTTGGGCAAGTTCATCGAGTTGGAACGTCCCACCTGTACCGACAGATATGACAGCACCTGCCGACCCAAGGAGATCTTAGAGGGAGAAAAGGGTCCAAAGAAATGATGGGAAAACATAAGGAAGGCGCGAGGCAAGAGATCATTTTTACAGGGTTTGGCGGCCAGGGGATCGTATTGGCGGGTCGTATCCTCGGTGCAGCAGCGGTCATCGGCGACCACAGGGAGAGCACCCTGGTCCAGGCCTATGGACCTGAGGCCCGTGGCGGGGCCTGCAGCGCCCAGGTGATCATCGACGATCGGACCATTCATTACCCTTACGTAAGAAGACCTGATGTCCTGGTTTGCATGTCCCAGGGCGGTTTTGACAAGTTCATAGACCGGATGAAGGAGGGGGGGGCCTTGCTGATCGACCAGGACCTGGTTCAGCCACGGGGATTTGCAGGGGACTTTTTTCCCATTCCCTCCACTCGAATGGCCGAAGAGTTAGGGAGAAAAATGATGGCAAATATCATCATGCTCGGTTTTTTTACCGCTATCACGGGGGCGGTTTCTGTGGACGCAACCCGCGATGCGGTGACCGGGTCTGTACCAAAAGGGACTGAGAAAATGAACACCATAGCCTTCAACAAAGGCTGCGATTATGGTCTGGCCGTGCTCAAGGGACGAGAAAAGAAGGCCAAGGGGAAGGCAGGAGCCTGAACATGACACGCCCAAAAGACCGCCTGTACAGGGTCATTGTTATAGGCGCAACACCCGCCGGGATAGCGGCTACCAGTAAATTAGGTGAACTGGGCATTCCAGTGACCTTAGTGGACACTGATCCGGATTTAGACCAGAAATTGGCCAATGAAGAATGGAGACTTGCCTCAGGCGTGCCCCTGAATTTTGCATACCGGTCCGGACTGATCAGGATCCTGCGTAACCCCCTCATCCGCTCTATTCTGCCGGCCCGGGTCGTTTCACTCAAACATAGCCCCCAGGGGTTCCGGGCCAAGATACAGAGGTCCCAGACATTTATTGATCCTGATCGGTGCGTCTTATGCGGCCGCTGCGCCGAAATCTGTCCGGCTTCCCTCCCTGACGGAGGGAAGCCGATTCGGTTTGTCGGGAGGAGGGCCCTTCCGGGCAGGCCGGTCATCGACAAGAGACGGCAGCCCCTATGCCAGGCCAGCTGCCCCTTAGGCGTCAATGCCCAGGCCTACATTGCCCTCACAAGGGCCGGCAGGTTTCAAGAGGCCCTCGATGTCGTCAGAAAAGATAATGTCCTCCCCGGAATATGTGGAAGGGTGTGCACCCATCCTTGCGAGGAGGCCTGCAGGCGAGGCGAGTTAGATGAACCGATCGACATCAGAAACATCAAACGTTTCATTGCAGATTATGAGATATCCAATCCGCATGGGCCGGCATCCGGGGAAATTAAGGGAAGAGATGAAAAGGTCGCTGTCATCGGATCAGGGCCGGCCGGATTGGCGGCGGCCGCCGATCTTGCCCGCTTTGGGTATAAGGTCACCGTCTTTGAAAAAGAGGCCAGGGCCGGAGGGCTGCTTCGCTATGGGATCGGTTCTCACCGCCTCCCGAGGGATATCCTCGATTACGAGATTGACTATATTCGGAGGCTGGGGGTCCAATTTGTAACCTCTCAGGGCGTTGACCTTTCCGGTTCTATCAGGAAGCTCAAAGACGACTTTGATGCGGTGATAGTGACTGTCGGCTCCTGGACCGACAGGAAGCTCGGCGTGCCGGGAGAGGACTTAGAGGGTGTTGAAGGATGTCTTTCTGTTCTAAACAGACTTTATCGGGATGACGTTGAAACAAGACAGGCAGAGGTCGCGCGACACAGGAAAGATGCCGCAGGGGAACTGGCGGTGATCGGCGATGGGAATGCTGCTTTTGATCTGGCGCGCACCATGAGGCGTCTGGGTGCTAACGTGACGATTGTGTCCTGGTTTCCCGAAGACCTCATCCCGGCCGATAAGGAAGAGATCCGTCAGGCCAGGGAGGAGGGGATCCCTATCGTGGATCAGACCCAGATAGTTGCCTTTTCCGGGCGAAACGGGAGGGTGGCTCACCTGACCTGCCGACCCACACGCCCTGGAAAACCCGACGCCAACGGGATGCCATGGCCGGTGATCATTCCGGGATCTGAGCCTTTTGACCTCAAGTTTGACAGGGCCATCGTGGCCATCGGCCAGAGAGGTTCTTTTCCCGTGGGAGATATTTCGGGCGGAAATCGTCCATCTGCCGGACTTAAGACGACCCGTTACGGGTTTCTGGAGGCTGATGAAACAGGGCGCACGGACATGGACCGGGTCTATGCGGCCGGCGATGCAGTGACAGGCCCCTCGACCGTGGTACAGGCCATGGCATCCGGGAGGGCTGTGGCCCGTTCGGTTCACATGAGACTGAGCGGTAAAGAGATGCCCGTGACACCGTCATCACGACCCGGAGATAAGGACTTCCCGGAAATCCCGGCAGATATCCCTTCCCTTGCCCGGCCGACCATGCCTGAAAGACAGCCATCCGCGAGAAAAAACAATTTCACGGAAGTGGCCCTGGGCCTGAGCGAGTCCCAGGTCATGTTAGAGGCCGAACGGTGCCTCCAGTGCGGGGTATGCTCCGAATGTCTCCTTTGCACCGAGGTCTGCAGCAATTTAAAGGCCATTCATCACCAGGAGCAGCCTGAAGAGAGCGTGGAGCATGCGGGTGCAGTGATTATCGCCGACCCGGATACGGCGCCCCCGGTCAAGGGAGAAGACGTGATCAGGGCCTACGGTCCAAAGGCTGCCAAGCCGGATGTGAACGCAATGATCATACGCGGCTTTGCCGCTGCCGCCGATGCCATGGTCCTTTTGGGCGGGGCCTCCCAGAGGGTGAGAGGGCGAGGGGTTTCCTTTTTACCTCCTGATCCGGAGCTGTCGCCTGAAATTCGTATAGGAGTCTTTGTGTGCCGGTGTAATGATTCATTTGGCTGGCTTGACGAGATGGACCGGCATGTGGAGGGCCTGATGGCCGGGGAAGAGGTGGCCCATGCTGAAGTTATGATGTCCGCCTGCGTACCTGAAGGCTCAGCCGGAATTCTGAGGGCGATCCGTGAAAAGGGCCTTACCCGGGCGGTCCTTGCCTCATGCGTGTGCTGCCCACTCGACTTTGTATGCAGCGCCTGCACGGATCAACGCGGCCGCCTGAAAGACGCACTCTTTCACGGGACCGGAATCAGCCGGGCCATGGTTGAAACCTGCAATTTGAGAGGCGAAGCCCTCCGCTATCTTGTGCATGACCGCTCTACCACCCTGAAGCGTTTTACCGGGTTGATCGGCCGCTCCATTAACAGGGCCAAGAGTCTAAGACCCCTTCCGGCCCCGGTAAGGATCTATAATTTCGCCACTGCGGTCATCGGTGAGTCTGAATCAGCAGTAAACAGTGCTCAGACCCTGGCTTCCGCAGGCCTTGAGGTCTTCATGTTTGGAACCAGGGAAAAACCGTTGACAGTAAAACTGCCCCATCCCAGCATACACTGTTTTGAGGGCTCCAGAGTCACCGGCATGAGCGGCACACTGGGTGATTTCCAGATCTTTGTGGAAACAGAGGGCTTTTCTCAGGTGATGCAGGTGGGGGCCATCATCCTGGGAGAAAAGGCACGAAGGCTGACACCCTACATCCCCCAGGAAGGTCTCCCGGGCAGTATCCTGACTTCGTCAATGCAACAAAGAGGCCTTCCGGGAATACCCTTTGCCTATCCCGGTTCGACCTCGATTGCAGGACTTTTCAAGGCCTATCCCTCCGGGGTTCCCGTGTCGAAAAGAAGGACCGGGGCGGCGGCGGCAGCCCTTGCCGCGGCCATCATGCCCAGGGGTCCGAGGCAGAGCAAAGGATTTACCGTGGTGGTGGATGAAAATCGGTGTCGGGGTTGCGGCCGGTGCTTCCGGATCTGCCCATATCAGGCGGTTACCCTCCACAAGAACTCAGTGGGCGGTTGGTATGCTAAAGTGGATGAGGCCCTCTGCAAGGGATGCGGCAACTGCATCTCGGTATGCCCGTCAAATGCGGCGGATAGCCCCTATAGAAACCAGGAGTACCTGGAACAGATGCTCAGGGCTGTCCTTGTAAAGAACAGCCCGGCGAATTGATGCAACTTCTTGGATACCGGGACCGGTCCCGGCAGACAGTGTTAGAATAAACGTAACACTTTAGCGGTTTGAAAGAAAGCTGGGGACCCTCATGGTCCGGAAATCTAATCATGATCGTTTTCAAAACGCAAAACTGATACGAACAAACTATGATGGAGTGACCCGTAAGATCGATGACAGATTTCAATATCATACTTTTCATGTGTAACTGGGGGCCGCACGCCGCCTACCAAACGCTCCAGGATACGGCAGCCCGAATCCCTAACGAAATTAAGATGGTCCGAATCCCGTGCGTGGGAAGGATCAGCAAGGCCCTCCTTTTCAAGTCCTTTGAAATGGGGGCGAACGGTGTAGCCCTTATCGGGTGCGAACCGGGTTCATGTCGTTATGGAACAGGAACTATTAGTGCACAGGACCACGTAGAGGATACCCGGGGGATACTGGAACTGTTAGGCCTTGGAAAAAACCGCCTCCGATTGGCCACTTTTTTGCCCGATGAATCGGAACGTCTCCTTGAGTTTCTGCAGGGGTTTTCAAGGGAAATCGGGGAAATGGGCCCGAGCCCGATCATTCCGGCTGCTGAACCGGCTCCGGTGGCTGAAAGTGATGACGCCATTAACAGAATCGTGTCCTCCCACGATGTATACGCCTGTCAGGACTGCGGAAAATGTTCATCTGCCTGCCCTTTGACCCTTTCAGGAAAACCCTTCTCCCCACGGGCAATCGCGAGTTCCCTGATGGCCGGCCATATAGATTCCCCTTCGGTGCAAAAGGATATCTGGTCCTGTCTCACCTGCGGACTCTGTTATGACCGGTGTCCTTCGGCCGTAAACTTTTCAGAGTTTATCAGGGATTTGCGTGATTTCCTGGCAAAGAGAAGTTCAGACAGACATGCATCGCATGGTGGGTTTTTTCACTCTCTGATGCGGACCATGATATCAAAGAACCTCAGGGTGAAACATTGGGAATGGCTTCCCGGGGATATTCATACAGATCCCAAGAGCAAGGCCCTGTTCTTTGGCGGATGCGCCCCCTATTTTGATATTTTTTTCAGAACGCATTTGCGGGTACATACGAGCGACATCCTGGTAGACAGCCTTCGACTCCTCAACTTTTTCGACATCCATCCCGCACTCCTTAAAGATGAGCGGTGCTGCGGTCATGATCTTCTCTGGTCCGGGGACAAGGCGAACTTCATGAGGCTGGCGAATCTAAATGTGGATGCCCTGCATAACATGGGGATTGAGGAGGTTATAACCGCCTGCCCCGAATGCTACCGGACACTTTCAAAAGACTATCCTGAACAGGGAATCGACCTTGGGTTTAAAGTTACCCACATCTTTGATCTGTTGGAAAAGGAGATTGACAAAGGTGCGGTAGGTTTCAAAAAAATTGGCAAAAGATTGACCTTTCAGGACCCTTGCAGGTTAAGCCGTTTTGAAAATCGCCCTGATCTCCCGAGAAAACTGATCAATCGGCTGCAGCCTGTTTCCTTTAACGAGATGCAGGATAACGGAGCGAGCGGGATCTGCTGTGGGAACAGCGCCTGGACCGGATGCGATTCATTCAGTAAAGCCCTTCAGGTAAAGCGTCTTCGGCAGGCCCATGATGCCGAGAGTGATCTGCTGATTACCGCCTGCCCCAAGTGTCAGATCCATCTACGCTGCGCAATGGAGGACCCTTTTTTGGGAGAGGAACTGGATATGGATATGATGGATCTCACGAGCGTTCTGGCCAAGACCATCCAGTGGGATTAAGGATTGAAGATTGAAGATTTCGTATCAGTTTTGAAACAATCATTCGTAGGTTGCGGGACCGTGAGGGTCTCTTTCCCAAAGGACGTAAATACGTGGATCATTTCATAGGAACGGCAGTAAGGCCTTGAAATTCGTCACTGGACAGCCCCAGAAGTAAGGTATCGATTTAAACGGACATCGCCTTTGCCTGCCCTGAACCTGTATTGAACGTCAAGGGGGCGTTCTATGCGCTCTGGAGAATTTTTGTTACGTCCTTTGGGAAAGAGACCCTCACGGTCTCCGGCTTTCAAAGCCGTCCAAAATTTTAGATTGAAGATTGGATATGGAAGAGGAAAAAATGGAACAAAATGTAGTTGTGATGGCAGAAAAAAACCCTGAGGAGAAGGCCCGCATCGGCGTCTATGTTTGTCATTGCGGGTTGAACATCGCGCAGACGGTGGACTGCCAGAGGGTGGCCGAGTCTGCCGCTTTCCTCGACGACGTAATCATTTCAAAGGATATCAGCTATGCCTGTTCAGAGCCCGGGCAGCAGCAGATCAAGGACGACATCCTTGAGTATGATCTGGATCGGATCGTCGTTGCGTCCTGCTCGCCGAGGCTGCATGAACCTACATTCAGGCAGATGCTCCAGTCAGCAGGTCTTAATCCGTATCTCCTGGAGATGGCCAACCTCCGTGAACAGTGTAGCTGGGTCCACATGAACGAACCTGAAGCTGCCACCAAAAAGGCCGAAGACCTTGTAAAAATGGCCGTGTCGCGCACCCGTCTTCTCTACCCATTGAAAGAAGACATCCTTCCCCTCACCAAACGGACCCTGGTGATCGGGGGCGGTGTTGCAGGGATTCAGGCCGCTCTCGACCTGGCGGACAGCGGTTACGACGTGGTTTTGGTGGAAAAGCGGCCTACGATTGGTGGTGTCATGGCCCAGTTAGACAAGACCTTTCCCACCATGGACTGCTCCATCTGAATACTCGGACCGAAGATGACGGATGTCGGTCGACATCCCCGGATCACACTCTACACCCTCAGCGAAGTGGTCGATGTTAAAGGCTATGTGGGCAATTTTGATGTCAGCATTCTAAAAAAGGCACGCTATGTGGATGAAAAGGAATGTACCGCCTGCGGGGAGTGCGTCAAGGTTTGCCCCGTCGTCCGGTCTGACGAGTTCAACTTAGGCCTTTCATCGCGAAGGGCTATTTTCACGCCATTTCCGCAGGCCGTCCCCTCGGCCTACGTCATCAATGTAAACGAATGTCTCGGCCATAACCCTGTTGTGTGCGCCAAATGCATAGAGGCATGCGATAAAGACTGCATTGACTTTCACATGTCTGACAAGGAGGTTGTTGAGAAGGTGGGATCAATTGTGGTCGCCACCGGTCTGGAGGTATATGATCCCACTGAACTGGAGGAGTATGCCTATACAAGATTCGAGAATGTCCTTACGAGCCTTGAATTCGAACGTCTCATCAATGCGGGCGGACCTACCAGGGGAGAGGTCCTGCGACCCACAGACCGGCGACGCCCGCGATCCGTCGGGTTTGTGCAGTGCGTTGGTTCACGTTCTGCCAGGAGGGGGGGGAGCTACTGCTCGAATGTCTGCTGCATGAACACCGTCAAGAGTACCCTCATGCTCAAGGAGCACTATCCTGATATTGACATCAAGGTCTTTTACATAGACATCAGGGCCTTTGGAAAGGGGTTCGAAGACCTCTACACACGAAGCCGGAGGTCAGGGGTGAATTATCTGAGAGGACTCCCGGGCACGGTCGAGGAAAACGCAGATAAGAGCCTTAAGGTATTCGTGGAGAACACCGCCACCGGAAAGCTCGAAACTCACCATCTGGATATGCTTGTGCTGGCCCTCGGGATCAAGCCCGCTTCAGGCACGCAACGGCTCCAGGAGATGTTAGGTCTCCAGCTTACCCCGGACGGGTTCTTTTTAGAGGCTCACCCCAAGATGCAGCCGGTGGATGCCGCGACCCGCGGGATCTTCTACGCCGGGTGTGCCGAAGGACCGAAGGATATCAAGGAAAGCGTCACCCAGGCATCGGCCGCGGCCGGACGCGCAATCCGTCTGATGCACAAGGGAGAAATCACCACCGAACCGATCACATCGATGGTGGTCGCCGAACAGTGCAAATCATGCGGAAAATGTGCAGAGGTCTGCCCCTATAACGCCATCAGCGTGGATGTCAAGAGAAAGACACCCGCTGTGGTCAATACGGCCGCCTGTGCCGGGTGCGGGACCTGCGCTGCCGAATGCCCGTTCAGCGCCATTATCATGAATCATTTCACAGACCAGCAGATTTTGAGTCAGGTCCATGCGCTCCTTGAAGAAGATCCGGAGCAAAAGATCCTGGCCTTTGCGTGTAACTGGTGCTCTTATGCGGGGGCTGACTATGCTGGCGTGTCCAGGCTCCAGTATCCCCCGAATGTGCGTCTTATTCGAACCATGTGCTCGGGGAGGGTGGATGAGAAATTCGTATGGGAAGGGTTTTTAAGCGGGGCCCCTGTCATCCTGGTCAGCGGCTGCCATATCGGCGATTGCCACTACATTGACGCCAATCACTGGACAGAAAAGCGGATTAAAAAGATACACAAGAAGATGACCAAATTAGGGATCCGTCCGGAGCGGCTGCATCTGGAATGGATCAGCGCTGCAGAGGGGGTCCGTTTTGCGGCTGTGATGCAGCGAATAGAATCCTTCAGGCAGGGCGTGACACCTGAGGAGATCGCGGAGACAATCGAGATCCTTAAGGGATGATTGCCGATTGATGATTGGCGATTGACGATTGATGATTTGAAGAAACCGCTTTCAAGCCCCGCGCCCCCTGTGCTTAGACCTTTAATGCCGATGGAGGGCTTTTGCCAGTGCAATAACCCAGCTGTTTGAATACGCTATCCTAAAACCAAGCCCGTATCTGTTGCTTCTTTGCTGCCGTTCAATCAACAATCAACAATCGACAATCATCAATCTAATCCATGCCCTCTGACGAGCGGAAATCCTTACTAAAGACAATATTCAGCGCCCGGATGTTCGTGGCCCTTGCCATGGGTTTTGCCTGCGGACTTCCCCTCCTGTTGACCATTACGGTATTGCAGGCATGGATGACAGAAGAAGGGATGGACCTCGCTGTGATAGGGGCCATGGCCTTGGTGGGTCTTCCCTATACGGTCAAGTTTCTCTGGGCCCCTCTTCTGGACCGCTACACACTCCCTTTCTTGGGCCGGAGAAGGGGGTGGCTCCTGATCGCCCAGTTGGCGCTGATTGCCTCGATTGCAGGATTGGGCCTTACAGACCCGGGAAAAAATCCCTGGATGGTCGCCTCTGTAGCGTTTTTGGTGACCTTTTTCAGCGCCTCCCAGGATATTGTGGTGGATGCCTACAGGAGGGAAGACCTTCCTGACGAGGAATTGGGCTTAGGCTCTTCCCTGTACGTAAACGGATACAGGATGGGAATGCTGTTGGCATCGGGGGGCGGCCTGATATTAGCGGATCACATCTCCTTTTCTCTTGTCTACATGATCATGGCGGCCTGCATGCTGACGGGGGTCCTGACCACCCTTTTAGCACCCGAACCTGAGCTCCCCGCAGGGACCCCCAAGAGTCTCCGGGAGGCGGTCATTGACCCTCTGGTAGAGTACTTCAGCAGAAAAGGTGCCATCTGGATGCTAACATTTATACTTCTTTATAAGATAGGCGATACCATGGCCGGTGCCATGACGATGCCTTTTTATCTTGACATAGGATTTTCAAAGACCGAAATCGGCGCAGTCGTCAAACTGTTCGGTTTTTGGGCGATTGTTGCGGGCAGCCTTATGGGGGGCGTCATGATGATCCGGCTCGGAATCAACCGATCCCTCTGGGTGTTTGGCTTTTTTCAGGCCATATCCACGGCGTGTTTTGCTCTCCTTGCGAGAATCGGACACAGCGTCCCCCTCCTTTCAGGGGTCATCGGTTTTGAAAACCTGAGCAGCGGCATGGGGACGGCCGCCTATATCGCGTTTATGGCCAGCATTACCAACAAAAAATTTACGGCCACACAGTATGCCCTCCTCAGCAGCCTCATGGGTATTCCCAGGGTATTGGCCGCAGCCCCCACCGGTTTTATTGCTCAGGACCTGGGCTGGGAAGGTTTCTTTATCGCCTGCACCCTGATGGCTATTCCCGGGATGCTTCTGCTTCTGAAGTTCGCCCCGTGGCACCCGTCGTCCCGCTGAGTTAGGATTTTCCGAGTGCGGTCCGAACAGGAATGTTTAACGGCGCCCGCGCCATTTCCATCTGTCTGCTGAAGGCAGAATCCCAAGCGGTTGAAGGGTTACTCAAACAGATCCGCATGACTCCCGGTTCGTACGAGGCTTAACTCACTGCCTTCGATTCGGTATATCAGTAACCAGTCAGGTTCAATGTGGCACTCCCGGCAGTCCTTCAGCGTCCCTTTCAGTCTGTGATCCCTGGTTGGTGCCGGCAATTTCTCTCCCTCAAGCAATAACTGTACAATTGCTTTGAGCTTCCTGAAATCCTTGTGCTGCTTTTTGAGTCGCTTAATATCTCTTTTGAACTGGGTGTCACGCCGGATGGACCGCATTGCTCAGATACCAAGGTCATCAAACAATGCTTTAGCTGAGGAGAACGTCTTACCCTTTCCCTGCCTTGAATTCTCAATGGCCTTCATTGTTTTCTCATTGGGGACATGAAGCTCAAAGGGCAGACCCCGGTGGGCGATAATCTGTCGATAATATATCTCAACTGATTTTGACAAGGACAGACCCAATTCTCTTAAAATGGCTTCGGCCTCTTGTTTGATGTCCGGATCGATCAGCGCTCTGGCTGAGGCAGTTTTCATTGTTCCCATGCCATCCCTCCATAGATATAGCATATAATATGCCATTTTGGCATTGGGGTCAAGAGTTTCTGGCGTGATAATAGAACAAAACAGGGACCCTCTATTCCGAATTTCACCGCAAGACCAGACGACCCAAAGTTCTGGTCCAGACAAGAACAGCGCGCTGCCAGATCACCATCCCGGATATTTGTTTTCAATAGTAGGAAAAATCCCTTGCTGAAATAGGGCGGGCCATGTTCTCTGCGGCAGATATGGGGCTCATCAGAAGGCCGTTTCAAACCCACCGGGCCAAGGGGATATTGACGATGCCCTAACGTTACTTGTCTGACTTCCATTCTATCAATCTTGGCAAGATCTCATTGAATAGCTCCAGTTCTTTTGCATCCCTCCCCCTCAGGAATTCAACTAATCTCTCAAAGCTGTCCTCATTTTCATTTGACGGCCTTCCGGGTTCACCGGAAAAAAGATAACGCATGGGGATATTCAAGGCGGTGGTTATCTGAAACAGCTTCTGTATCGTAATCGCCCTCTCCCCTCTTTCAACGGCTCCGTAATGCGAAAGATCTATCCCCGCGATTTCACATAATGTTTCCTGGCTATAGCCTTTAGCCTTTCTGGCCCTCTTCAGGTTTTGGCAGAACCACCGGAGCGGTTCGGTTTTTCGGGCTCTATCCACTGGTTTCCTCCCCTTGTCAGCAAATAGATAGCCCTTATTGCCTGGAAGAGCTATACGTTCATAAACCATTTTTTCTTGACAATATGGTTGAAAGGCCATATATGATATCATTAAAAATGCCTATTTAGTAAGGTTGATAGACCGTTAGCCTCACCGAAAGATCCACTTCGGTTAAGTGAACATCTGAAAGCCCGGAGCCAATGACCGTCCTCAGAAGATATCGACGCCTAACGACTTGCTGAACCAGAGTACCCTACGGGGCGGAGCAAAGGACCCTAAGCTTAAAGAGAGCGGTTGGGGAGAAGTCGAAGGGTCAAAGATTCTTCGCGAGCTTCGTATTACTGATGGAAAAATTCAAGCAGGCGGAATGCGTAGCAGGCCGGAGATCGGCGATGATGTTTCCCCACTCCCCAAGAGAGACAATAATGCCTTGATTAAATTGAAGTTGGATTTTCACAATGGGGAATACCTCAGTGAAAGTTTTTGGACTAAATACAATAAATCTTATTCACCTTTGCAATTACTCTGATGAGGTGCGATATGAAAAGGCTATAGAATAATAGAAAGCCCTCTTTTTTATTTGAGTGTTTTTTCTATTTGGCTTGGTCTGATTTTGATAGGCATGGTGGCACTTCTGGTTAAGCCCTTCGTGTTGCTGAACAGGTTCTTAAAAACCAAAAAGCCCCCTCGGAGCGCGTAAATGGCAGGACCTGTCGAAAATTTGATGGTGCAAGGAAACCCGATTTGCCTTACACTACAAATCCATTACAACCTTCCTGCCAGTGAAAAACAGAAATTTATTGACGCTCCGGAAGCTCAATTTCTTTTCGGTTCTTTACCAGAACAAGTAGGGGATATTCTGCGAGAAGGTTTTGTATCAGGGACGCATGGAATAAACATGCCTGGGTGGGAAACTGTTCTGGAATATTTTCACGCAAACAGCGATATCATCCCTGCTTTAGCTAAAAATCCAGGTACGTTTACCATGTTAGAAAAAATGTATCATTTTTAGGAAGTTCGAGGACCTATTGATACTTACTTTAAAGTAAGTAAAGCAGGTGGCCAGGCGTTAAAAAATCGTTTTGATGCAGTAAATACCTGAATTTTGCACACAAACTTGACGAATAATTGAAAAACCATCTGGGTTTCCTA
>JACNIU010000149.1 GCA_014382905.1 Desulfobacterales bacterium | reverse complement strand
CCCCCATTACACACAACAATTTTATTCACTATGCAAGATGTGACACCAGATTCCCCCAGGAATGGCAACAAAGGTCAATCGTAGACTTGACCCCTAAATTTTATTGTGAGTGTTGTGATGCTGGACTGGTGATGTCCTTAAGAGGTGATGGGCATGATGTCTCATACGTATTGAGGAGATTTAATAAGTGGCCTATTGTCGGAGCGGAGCCGATGATCTGAGCGAATCACGACGGTTTTGTGGTGAGAAGCGGAGAAGGTGAGGTGAAATCAGCGTAGACAGACGAGGATGTAGGGCGTGAAAGACAGAGTTGTCCTGCGAGAGGCAATAGCTATCCTCTGGTTTTTATCTGGCAAGCATGTGTGAGGGATGGTGGCAAGTGCTGGAAGTATCTACTCTAATTGAATAATGTTTCGGATGGATTTTGTGATGAAAGGAGGTTTAAGCTTTTCTTTGATAGCCGGGTCGTTGGTCTTAAAGAGTTTTCTGAACCGGTTAGTGATTTTGGCGATAAAAGAAAAGGCGCGCTTGAGTAGGAGGACAATGCCTGCCATTTGAGCTAAAATATTGGCCCTTGGCCCATCAACGACTCTTGGTTTTTCGAGTATTCTGATGTCTTCCTTAATGGTGCTGTTGGCGCGTTCTGAAGCGGACCGCATATTTTTAATGGTGTTGTAGCGTTTGGTTCCCCTCGGGATTTCATTGACCAATCGAGGATGCTCTTTGATATACATGTGCCTGGCATAGCCGGTTTGATTTTTGATATGAGGACATTGAGAGATACTGTACAGGGCCTGTAAATCTTGTAAGGCTTTGCGCCTAAGCTTAAGGCACTGTTTGAAACAACAAAAGGTTAACCGTTGATTCTTTTGATCAAAGCCATTAGGCCGCGCAAGGAGCCCACAAGGAGCAAAAGGCCATCCGTTTTGATCATACCCCCTTTTAAGAATTGCAGTTTTGGATAAATCTTCCCTTCTTCGGTTGTAGTCAATAATAGGGATGGACCCTTTACTTCGAATATAATTGTAGTTGTTGATGATGTCGTACTTGGCGTCAGCGATATCAACTTTGACCTCGGTGTGATGATGATTGTGTACCTGTTCTTTGTTTTGAATAATCTGACTCCCCTCCTCGGCGTTCCCTGCAATATTTGTAACCGCAACGGGGAGTTCAATTTTAAGCTGAACTTCAACGGAGGTTGAAAGGACAAGGTTATAACCAAAGATCTTTTCCTTTTTGTTCGGGTTCTTGGGGTTGCGGCGGACACCGATCCGGGCATCGGTGTCTTTTGGAAGTTTCGGGCATGAGATAGTAATTGACTCATCTTCGAAGTTAATGGAGAAAACGTTGGACCGGATGGTTTGTATGCATAGATTCTGTTTCCTGAGCTCATCTTCTACCCCAAAAAGAATGGCCGTATTCTTTTGTTCTTCAGACAATTCCCCATCGGCAAAAGCGAGCCTGCAGGCGAAGAGTTCGATCCTGGGTCTTTTGATTTCTTTCCCGTTCTTATTCTTTTCAGGGAACCTGTGAGAAGGGCACGGTGCCTTGACCCTGATTTCAGAGCCAAGGTTATTATTTGACAAGTTATTGAGACGATAAAGGATCTGGTTTCTGACTTTGCCAATAACATTTTCAACTGTGATGGAGGCACATTGATCGCAGAAATAAGTGCAACCCTTGTAACGAGCCCAGGTAGGGTAAAGCGTTCCATCGTGTGCCAGGATTTTAAAAGTGATCATTTGGAGTTGGTGGAAGATGCCAACCAGGACATGAAAGATTTCATTGTAAAGGTTTTCGCCTAACCTCGCTCTGAAATTCGAAAATGTTCCTTCACAAGGGATATTATCCATGGAGATTCCCGCGTACTTTCGATAAGCCCTTCCCCGATCTTTATCCCGCAGGAGTTCAAGGAATTGCCTCATATTTTGAAACCCATCGAGATATCGGAATAAATCGAGGAGAAAGATGCTTGGCGGGTCATAGCAGGGAGGGCCTTTAGCTGAATAACAATGTGCCACCAGGGAACGAATGAAAGAAAAGTTGATCAAAGAAATGATCATTTTGGCATACCCGCCCTGGATATCGCCATTGGGCATGATTTTTACAAAACGTTTTTTAAATTCGTAATGTGACAGGAGAGACAAATTCGGGAAAGGGTTTTGGTGCGACAAAGAAATTTCGGGGTTGATTTGGTTGAGCTTTCTGCTAATATTAGCAATGGTGAATTTTTCGAAGGGGTTCACCATATACCTCATGGTTCGGGTAGAAGTTGGCGCTTCTACCCGGACTACCCTGTCAGTTTCTTCCTGAAGTCTTTCCCCAATGGATACAGATACACATCCTTGATTTTTCCGTGGAACAAATGGTCGTGACCTCGCTTGGCTGTTCCCTTGGTCTGACCCACCCGGACCCAGTTGGCGGCCTTGTAGCACGTGCCTTTGAAACGATCCTGTTCCACGAAGGTTTCGAGTAAGTATATGGGATGGTTATAAACCCTCATCCAGTCATTAAAAATCCTCTTGGCATTAAGAGCCAGGAGCTTGGAGGCTAAGAATTTAACTTTGACCCAGGGTAGAATGAGGAACCGGGTATTATTGGCCACAAAATGGAGATTGTTTTCCTTCGTAGCTTTATCCCATCCAATCAAGGAATCTCGGGATTTGACAGACCAGGCAGCAGATCCCCATCCTAAACATGCTACGGGGCTGTCCTCAATAAAGGCGATGTATTTAAGATGATTCCCGACGATTTGCCGATAACCGAGGTAGTGATGTTGTTGGACAAGGCTGTTGTACAGGGGTTCGAGAGGGGTGTTGCGAACCAGTTTGAGCTGAACAGTGGGCAGATCAGAAGGTTTGCCTTGGATGGCAGTTTGATCTGTTAGGACAATAGGGACAGAGCGATTACGCTTTAAATTTCGCCCGTCATGCTTTCCAAGAGGGATATCGAGTAGACCGTTACGATGGAGGGTTAAAAGGATTTCTCGACAGGCCATGTCTTTGGGGCGGCCGTTAGGTTGGAACCAGTTCCATTTTTGACAGAGAATTTTGGATATCTGGGTACGGCCTTTGTCCCAATGGGCGTTGACAGTGACTTGAATGAATTCAAGATCTGGCTGGGAGATTGTCCTTGTTCTGATGGTGATGGGCAACATCCCCATCATATATCAGAAAGAAGTCGTGGACGCCAGCAAAAAATGGGGATCAATCGAAAAAACTTTCACCTAAGCGAATTTGGGCCTGAACTCGGACCGATTTTAGGGCTGGCGGTGGCAATTTGGCCCTAAAATATGGGTTGAAATGTAAAATCATGGGTTGAAAATTGGTGGGATTTCGGGCAGTTTGACTTATTAAATTACCTCATGGGAGAAAAAGAGTATATAATTCCTTATAGTGAGAATGCCAGGAAGAGGCACT
>JACNIU010000190.1:3796-17609 GCA_014382905.1 Desulfobacterales bacterium | reverse complement strand
GTGCCTTACGCCTTCAATACTGGATGTTGGCCGCCGGCTCGGAGCGCCTATGGCTCGGAGAGTTGCTGGTTATTCGTTTCCGGTTTTCAACTTTAGGCACTTTAAACTTTAGGCACTTCTCTTGCTGGATGCTGGATAGCGGTGGATCCGAGGAAGAGGTTCTCATGGCCATCGTGGGCGTATAAATGTAAATGTGCCGCCCTGGGAGGACCGGGGTTATTGGACTTAATGAACAACACTTTACCAAAAGAAAGGAGCAGGGAAAATGAACGTGAAAAGAATCTGTTGTCTGTCTGTGATGGTTTTTGTGGTTTTGGTATTTTTCACATCGCCTGTCATGGGGGCGGATCCGATCAAGATCGGGATCATCCAGGGGCTGAGTGGTCCCTATGAGATCTACGGAAAGGCCGAAGTCACAGGATTTAAGATGGGGTTGGAGTACTTCACCAACGGGACCAATAAGATCAGCGGAAGACCTGTGGAACTGATTGTCGAAGATACGCAACTGAAGGCGGCGAGGGCCAAGATGCTCCTCACCAAGCTCTATAACGATGACAAGGTAGATCTGGCAATAGGACCCACCAGCAGCGGCGTGGCCTTGGCCGTGCTTCCGGTAGCCGAGCAGTTCAAGAAGATCCTCATTGTGGAGCCTGCTGTTGCCGACTCTATTACTGGAGAGAACTGGAACCGCTATATCTTCCGGACAGGGAGGAATTCAAGCCAGGATGCCATCTCCAACGCCGTGGCTATTTCCAAACCCGGGGTCAGCATCGCCTGCATCGGTCAGGATTATGCTTTTGGCCGCGACGGAATTGCCGCATACAAACAGGCCGCGGAAAAATTGGGTGCAAAGGTGGTTCATGAAGAGTACTGCGATCCAAAAGGGACAGACTTTACAGCGCCCATCCAGCGGATTATTGAGGCCCTGAAAGACAAGCCCGAGCCCAAGTACGTATGGGTTATCTGGGCCGGAAAGGGAGGACCCATCACCCAGATGATTGCTGCCGGGCTTGATAAATACGGGATCCAGATCGCCAGCGGGGGGAACGTCCTTGCGGCCCTCAAGCTGATGAAGCCCCTCAAGGGAATGAAGGGTTCGATTTACTACTATTATGAAAATCCCAAAAATTCGGTAAACGACTGGCTGGTAAAAGAACACTACAAGCGTTTTAACGAGCCCCCGGATTTCTTTACCTGCGGAGGCTTTGCCGCGGCCGGAGCAGTGGTAGAAGCCATCAAGCGGTCAGGAGGAAAGACAGACACGGAGACGCTCATCACTACCATGGAGGGGATGGAGTTTATGACCCCCAAGGGGAAGATGAAATTCCGTAAGGAGGACCATCAGGCCCTTCAGCAGATGTTCGCGTTTCAGTTAGACGTAAAACCGGATGTGGAGTGGGCCATTCCGGTGTGCATCCAGGTATTGTCGATGGAAGATACGGCCCCTCCCATTATGAACAAGCGGTAAGCCGGGGCTATGCAACTGCAGACCCACACAGAGGTTTCCTCCGTGTGGGTCTGGGGATGGTACGGATTATAGATGACTGAAAAGAACAAAGATCCCGTTATAGAGACCAGAGACCTGACCATCCGGTTCGGGGGGCATGTGGCCGTGGATCATGTAGATCTCCGGATCGAGCCGTTTGTCCTCAAATCCATTATCGGACCCAACGGGGCCGGTAAGACTACCCTGTTCAACCTCATGACCGGCCAGTACAGGCCCAGTGAGGGGAAGGTATTTCTGAAGGGAAGAGATATCACCCGGCTGAGCGCTGTGGAGCGGACGCGTCTGGGAATGGGCCGATCCTTCCAGTTGACCAATATCTTTCCTGTTCTGACGGTTCTTGAAAACGTGCGTATCGCTATCCAGTCGCGCAAGGGGTTCGGACTCAACTTCTGGAGGAACTATCTGAACTTTTCCGGATTGGAGGACGAAGCGTATCTTATTTTAAAGGATGTACTCCTTGATGAGAAATGGGCCGTACCGGCAAGTTCTTTGACCCATGGCGAGCAGCGGAAACTGGAAATTGCCATCCTCCTTGCCCTTGACCCGGAGATCCTCTTCTTGGATGAACCTACCGCCGGGATGTCTCAAGAGGAGGTCCCGGCAATTTTGGAGATACTTCAGAGGATCAAAGAGGCAAAGAATCGGACCATGCTTTTAGTGGAGCATAAGATGGATATGATCATGACCCTTTCCGATACGATTGCGGTCCTCCAGGAGGGAAAGCTGATTGCCGACGGCGAACCCGATGAGATCCGCAAGAACAGGGCGGTCCAGGAGGCCTATCTCGGTGGAGGAGCGAGGCGTGGATGAGGCCATCTTAGAGGTCAAAGGCGTCCACACGTTTATCGGCCAGCATCACATCCTTCAAGGGGTTTCCTTTGATGCAAAGGCCGATGCAGTGACCGTCCTTATCGGCCGAAATGGTGCGGGGAAAAGCACTACCTTGAAGACGGTGATGGGCCTCATCCCTTCCTCAGAGGGGAGAATCATCTACAAGGGGAGGGAAATCCAGGATAATAAGCCTTACGAGATTGCCAGGATGGGGATTGGCTTTGTCCCTGAGCATATGGGGATTTTTGCAGAACTCACGGTGGAAGAAAACATGCGGGTGGCTACGCTGGTGGAAGATGATGCCACGGCCCGCAGACTGGACAGGACCCTGGAGATGTTTGCCGACCTCAAGAAGTTCTGGAGATCAAAAGCCGGCAACCTGAGCGGTGGACAGAAACAGATGTTGGCGATCGCCAGGGCCATTGTAAACGATACCTCCCTTCTCCTGATTGACGAGCCCTCAAAGGGCCTTGCCCCTATCATTGTGGATGCCGTCATTGAGGCCATCAATCAGATCAAGGAACGTAGCGTTGTTGTTTTGGTAGAGCAGAATTTCTACATGGCAAGTTCGGTGGGCGACACCTTCTTTATCTTAGATGACGGGATGGTGGTCCACAGTGGCGATGTGGAAAAACTGATCCAGAATGAGGAACTGCAGAGCCGGTATCTGGGTATCTCCAAAGTAGAAGACTTGAACCAGGCTAAACAGGAGTAACTCCAAATGGCGGAGAGCATCGTGAGGCGCTGGAGCCAGGAACTTACCTTAATGGGTGCAGGGATTCTCTTTATTCTCCCCCTCTTAGGTATCCCACCCAAGACCTACCTGACGCTTACCATCGCGGGTCTCGCCATGGGTATGCTCCTTTTTCTTGTGGCCTCCGGTGTGAGTATTATCTTCGGCCTCATGGATGTCCTCAACTTTGCCCACGGCGCCCTGTTTGCATGGGGCGCGTATGTGGGGTTCACCGTCTTCAGGCACTTGATGAAGTGGGTGGTTGCGGACTCGGTTTTTCAGAATCTTTCGGTTTTTCTGATCGCCATGGCCGCTGCCATGCTGGTGGTCGCCCTCTTGGGAATTGTCCTGGAAAAGGTGATCGTACGGCGTGTTTACGGGAATCACCTGTTTCAGATCCTCATCACCTTTGGCGTAACCATTGTTTTAGTTGAGCTGATCCGCGTCTTCTGGGGGCCTAACGACGAAGTGATGACCGTTCCCCTGACATTTCGGGGAAACTGGGACATCATGGACGTGATTGTTTACCGGTATCGTGTCATCTGCATCGTCATCGGCCTTATCGTATATGGCGGGCTCCAGCTGATACTCAAGAAAACAAAATTAGGGACCATCGTCCGGGCCGGGGTGGAAGATCGCGACATGGTCCAGGCGATGGGGCACAACATCTATCTTCTCTTCACCGGTGTCTTTGCGGCGGGGGCAGCCCTGGCCGCCTTAGGCGGGCTGGCCATGGCCGTGTTCAGCCTGCAGGTCTATCCGGACATGGGGAGCACGTACCTCCTTTTCGCATTTATTGTGGTCATCATCGGAGGCCTCGGGAGCGTCACAGGGTCTCTGGTGGGAGCGCTTATTGTCGGACTGACGTATAACTATGTGGCCTATCTTGTGCCCTGGGCCGCTGCCGGCGTTAACATATTAATCATGATCATTATCCTTCTCATCCGGCCGACGGGCCTTTTTGCTGCGGGAAAGTAGCGAGGTATATGAATGGCAGAACCTACACCGGTTCAGCTTTTCCGTATGGAGGAAAGGAGACGGCAATACAGAAGCGGCAGCTTTTTCCTCAAGGTCTGCCTCCTCGCCCTTTTCCTCCTTGTGCCATTCCTGTTCCCTTCGTTCAAGACGGTCGACCTTGCCATGCAGATCGTCATCTTCGCAACGCTGGTGGCCAGTTTTGACATCCTCCTCGGATACACGGGGATCCTCTCCTTCGGCCACGGCATGTTTTTCGGGATCGGGGCATATTGCGTGGCCTTTCTTATCGGCAGGTACGGAATCCCTTCATATGCCAACCTGATTTTCGGGTTTATGATCGCCGCAGTCGTCTCGGCCGTCCTGGCACTGCTCATCAGCTTTCTCACCCTCCGCGTCAAGACCATTTTTTTCGCCATGATAACCCTGGCCATCGCAGAACTGGCCATCATCCTTGCGACCAAGCTCACCAGTTTAACAGGGGGTGAGGACGGGATCAGTCTGAACGTACCAGGGATCTTTGCGGTATCGTTCAGCATGGGGGATTTCCTGGGGATCGCGATTACCGGGAAGGTATTAACGTATTATCTGATCCTTATTTGCTGCACCGGACTCTTTCTGGCGATGCTGCGGTTCACTCGATCACCCTTAGGCCGCGTCCTCCAGGCCATCCGCGACAATGTCCAGCGGGCAGAAGCCCTCGGTTACAATACCTTCATTTACCAGAGTATTTCGATCACCTTCGGCTGCGTGCTGGCCGCCCTTGTCGGGGGATTATACGCCATGTGGGTGGGATATGTGAATCCCGAGTCGAGCCTGGGTGTGCTGACGATTATGCTCGATGTCCTGCTCATGGTCATCATAGGAGGAATGGGGACACTATACGGGGGGATTATCGGTGCGGCCTTCATAAAGATTACCCAGACATTTCTGCCCGATCTTCAACATCTGGCAAAGAGCCTCTTCCCCCATGCCGAACTGCTGCATAATGTGTTGGAGCGATGGCTCCTCCTTTTCGGCGTACTGTTCATTCTGGTGGTCATCTTTTTCCCCAAGGGCGTTATCGGATCTGTGAAGGAGAAGCTTTCAAAGAGAAAGACAGACTAAGTGCCTAAAGTTTAAAGTGCCTAAAGTGAGCTAAAGTTGAAGTCAAAGGACTTCGTGATTTTTTAAGAAAACCACAGGAGGATGATTTGTAATGACGGAACCGATCATGAGAAGGGTCCCCGGAGACGGCGTTCAGATCCAATTGGCCGAATGGGAAGGGAAGGGGAGAGACGTTTTGTGTATCCACGGCATTACCGCCAACTGCAGGTGCTGGGATGTCATCGCAGAGGCGGCGAGCCCGTGGCATCGGATCCTTGCTATGGACCTCCGGGGGAGGGGTCTTTCGGAAGTTCCTGCCTCGGGCTACTCGATTGACCACCACTGCCGGGACATCCTGGCCCTCATGGATGATCTGGGGATCGAGCGGGGGGTGATCATGGGTCACTCCCTGGGCGCCTTTATCTCAGCGGTCTTTGGTGCCAGATACCCGGAGCGGGTTCAGGGCATTATCCTGGTGGACGGAGGAGGGAAACTCTCCGAGGCCCAGCTCGTGAAGGTCTTTTCGGGAATCAAGCCTTCGCTGGACCGTCTGGGAAAGATCTTTCCCTCATTTGAGGCGTATCTGGACCTCATGAAACAGGCCCCGTTTCTCAAACAATGGTCGTCTGCCCTGGATACCTATTATCAGTATGAGACAGAAGCGGTGGCGGGGGGCGTCCGCTCGAGGGTACGTCCTGAGCATATCGAAGAAGAGCGGATCAACCTGGGGAAGGTGGATGTTTCCCAATTCTACAGAGACATGACATGCCCTGTCCTGGTTCTCCGGGCTACGGACGGGATGCTGGCCCGGGACGATCTCCTCCTTCCTGAAGACGTAACCGAAAGGATGCTGCGGGAAATCCCCAATGCCACGCGTGTGGATGTGGACGGAACCAATCATTACTCGATCGTCTTTCAACCGAATGAAACAAGGGATCGCGCGATCCGGCGGTTCCTGGATGCGATTAAGGAGCAGTGATAACGAGAGGGTAAGCCATGGATGACGACTTGACCGGATATGATGCTGTAGCGCTGGGTAATTTGATTCGAGATGGGGAGGTTAAACCTACCGAATTAGTGGAGCTTGTCATTGAGCGGATTGAGCGGCTGAATTTTAGACTCAACGCGGTCATTTACAAGATGTATGATCAGGCCCGGGAGGCTGCGAGAAATTGCGATTCCGGGTGTGGAAACGCTTCCCCTGAGGCGATATTTTATGGCGTACCATTTCTCTTGAAGGACCTGGTTGCCGAATACAAAGGAACGCCTTTTCACGAAGGCTCCCGTTCAGTTGAGGGATATGTCTCCAAACTGGATACCGAACTGGTCAAACGACAGAAGGCCGCCGGATTGATTGTTGTTGGTAAGACCAATACGCCTGAGTTCGGTCTGCTTCCGACAACAGAACCTCTGCTGAACGGACCTACGGTCAACCCCTGGGACCCCACTTTGACGCCAGGCGGCTCCAGTGGTGGGTCGGCTGCTGCGGTGGCGGCAGGAATCGTCCCGATGGCCCACGGAAACGATGCCGGAGGCTCCATTCGTATTCCCGCCTCTTGTTGTGGACTTTTCGGTCTGAAGCCGACCAGAGGCAGGAACCCCTTGGGGCCGATCTTCGGAGATATCGGGTCCGGTATTGTATGTGAGCATACAGTGACGCGGACGGTGAGAGATTCGGCCGCCCTCCTGGATGCCACATCAGGACCGGATCTTGGAGATCCTTATTGTGTGCCCCAGCCCGTGAGGCCCTTCCTTGAGGAGGTGGGACAGGGGGTGGAGAGGTTGAAGATCGGTTTTTTGCAAGCTGTTCCCGAAGGGTGGGGGGTGGCAACCCGACTGCACCCGGATTGTGAGGAGGCGGTTAAGGATGCTGCCCGGCTTTGCGAGGGCCTGGGACATGTTGTTGAAGAAATTCCGACAAAAACGCTGGCCTATCCAAACCTTTTCAAGACTTACGGAAATTTCTTCAGTTGCCTTACCGGGCACTTTATCGCTTACTGGGAAAAGGAATTGGAAAAACAGATAACCGAGGATCAACTGGAGCCCTTGACGTGGTCCAGCTATCAGGCAGGCCGGAAAAGATCCGGGGCGCATTACCTCGGTGCTTTGAAAGAACTACAGCTTTTTTCACGCGAAGTAGCGAGGTTTTATGCTGAAAATGATTATGACATGATCCTGTCCCCGACCATGACGGTTCCGCCCACGAAGCTGGGTGCATTTCAACCGACATCTGATGATCCGATGAGGGGATTTAAGACTTCCAGCGCATTCTGCGCATTTACTGAAATCCAGAACATAACCGGTCAACCTGCCATGTCGGTACCCCTATTCTGGAATAAAGGCAACGTGCCAATCGGTGTTCAGTTCGCCGGGCGCTTCGGGTCCGAGGCGACACTTTTTCGATTGGCAGGCCAGTTGGAGCAGGCAAGGCCGTGGGCGGGCCGGAAGCCCGCTATCCATTGCAGCAATCTGGAAACTTGACGGCTTCGCAAAAAATCCATCTACGGCGTTGCGCTTCATTTTTAGTCACTGCGACCTACTGATAAGTAGGCCTCATTCCTAAAAATTCGCGCGCCTTGTATCTGGTGCTTTTTACAAAGCCGTCCAGAATCTATCTTTTTACGAAACCTCACCGGGCAAGGATTCATTCTCAGTCAATGACGTGGATATTCTTCTTCCTGCACATATCTTTGAGTATCTTCGGCCATACCGTGGCGGTGACCTCCCCAAGGTGCGCTTTTTTGAGAAGAAGCATGAAGGTGCGTGACTGACCGATTCCGCCACCAATGCTGAGCGGGATCGTATTATTGAGAACTGCTTGATGATAGGGCATCTTGAGGAAATCAAGCTGGCCCGTAATTTCCAGTTGCTCCTTCAGGGTCTTGGCATTGACCCGGACACCCATGGACGTCAGTTCGTGGCGGCGTTTTGTCACCGGGTTCCAGACAAGGATATCCCCATTCAGACCGTGCATGGGTCTCCCGTCTATAGATGTGGTCTCCGTGACCCAGTCATCGTAGTCTGCCGCCCTCATTTCGTGCGGGTAGCCGTCTTTGAGGGTCCAGCCGATCCCATAGATAAAGACCGCGGAAAGTTCCTTCACAAGCTCTGTTTCGCGCTGCTTTCGTGGCAGGTCGGGATACCTGTCCAGGATGTCCTCTGCGTGTATGAATGTGAGTTTGTCGGGGAGATCGGGATACTTGTCTGTTTTTAATTGGGGATAGAGTTCCTGCACATGGATTTCGGCGCCCCTGAGGACCTTCCAGATCTTCTCCACCACATCTGTCAGGACCTGAAGATTGCGCTGATCTTCGGTTATGGCCAATTCCCAGTCCCATTGATCCACATAGGCGCTGTGATCGTGATCAAGGAAGTAGTCCTTGCGTACGGCGCGCATGTCGGTAATCAGGCCTTCCCCGGTCTTCATGCCGAATTGCTTCAGGGCCACACGTTTCCACTTGGTCGCTGCCTGTACAACCTGGGCATCGACAGGGTTTTTGTCATAATCGTTTGAAATATGGAACTGGATCGGTGTCCGTGAGCCGTCACGATCCAGATAGTCGTTCACACCGCTCCCGACATCTACGATAAGGGGCACGGTCACCCGGATAAGGTTGAGTTCCTTGCACAAATTCTCTTCGATGTAATCTTTTACGGCATAGGTTGCAAGCTGGGTCTCTTTGGGGGAGAGGAGGGAGCTGTAATCATTCGGTAGAATCTTTTCCAATTCCGCATAGTCGCCGATGCCGGGGCCGGCCAAGTCCGCTTTCTTGTCTTCCATTTGAATCTCCTCCTGAGTGTTTTTTGTCACGTCTGTAGTCGTGATTTGGGGCAGATATCACAGGCACAGCAGTCCGTCAATCCATTTTTGGGGCAAAGGTCCGCAATTCTTGACAGCGCCCCCTTATTATTTTATAATCCACTAATATTTAAGAAAAGGGTTGGGGTTGTCAGCATCCAGTATCCAGAAACCAGTATCCCGGTTCAATGAATCTGAGGCTTTCGGGGCAGGGGAAGATAAGGGAAATAAGAGAGAATTATTTGTCAGAAAGAGATGCGCCTGAAAAAGAGCATCTGTAAAGGAGCAGATGTGAAAGGAAAAGAGGTCATCGTCGGTGTGACCGGCGGGATCGCCGCCTACAAGACCGCAGAGCTTGTCAGGCTCCTGGTCCGGGAGGATATTCTGGTCAGGGTGGCCATGACATTTAGCGCCACTCAATTCGTGACGCCGCTCACGTTTGAGGCCCTCTCCGGCAACAGGGTGGTCCACGACATGTTCGGCCAGGAAGGGACCGTCATGGACCATATCCGATGGGGGCAGGATTCAGACCTTATCATCATTGCCCCGGCCACGGCCAATTTCATCGGAAAGATGGCCCATGGTATCGGGGATGATTTCCTGTCAACGTGCGTGATTGCCGCCACTGCCAGGATACTCGTCTGCCCTTCCATGAATACCCGGATGTTTACGAACCCGGCGGTACAGCAAAACCTCGAGCTGCTCAGGAAACGGGGAGTTACGGTCCTGGAGCCGGGTCGGGGGGAATTGGCCTGTGGGACCGAGGGCCCTGGCCGTCTCCCGGAACCGGAGGAGATCTTCGAACAGGCCAGCATCCTCCTCTCAGGGCAGGACCTTTCCGGACTCAAGATCCTCGTGACGGCAGGTCCGACCATGGAACCGATCGACCCGGTACGGTATATTACCAACAGATCGTCAGGCAAGATGGGCTTTGCCATAGCACGGGCTGCTGTACGGAGGGGCGCTGAGGTAATTCTCGTGAGCGGTCCGACTTCCCTCCAGGCGCCTCAGGGTGCCACTTTTTGCCCTGTGAAAACGGCAGAAGATATGGAGCGTTCGGTTTTTGAAAACCTCACCGGGTGTGATATCATTATCAAGGCGGCGGCGGTTTCCGATTACAGGCCCCGGGAGTGTGCAGATCAAAAGATCAAGAAAGGGCCTGAATTATTATCCCTCGAACTGGTGAGGAATCCTGACATATTGACCCGTCTGGGAGAGACGAAGAAGGAATCCCCCTGTATATTGGTGGGATTTGCTGCCGAGACAGAGGACCTGCTCGCCAATGCCGAGAAAAAACTGAGGTCAAAAAACCTCGATATGATCGTGGCCAACGATGTCTCAAGGAAAGATGCGGGTTTTGAAACAGATACCAACATGGTCAAATTTATCTACAGGGACGGCCATGTGGAAGATTCACCTCTGATGACAAAGGATGACGTGGCTGGCCTGGTTTTAGACAGGGCCAGGGCACTCAGGGAAGCCGGTCTTGACCGTAGAAGCGGAAATTAGAGAGATCTTTCTGCACATGAGGGGCCTGTTGAAATCTTATCAGGAAATCGGGCTGGGGACGCCTCCCCTCTCAACCGACGTCGCGAGCACCCTCACTGCTGATGAGTCGAATATCGTCCCCTCGGGCATCAGATGTGCCGCCAAGGCGGAGGAGGATTCGGGCCGGGCACCTGAGCTGGCCTCTCTTGAAAGCGTAAGAGAGTATATTGGCAACTGTCAACGATGCAAGCTCCACAGGAGCAGGACGCATCTGGTATTCGGGGAAGGCTCTCCGGATGCCAGGCTGGTCTTTGTGGGTGAAGGCCCCGGACATGATGAAGATATGGCGGGGAGGCCTTTTGTCGGAGAATCCGGGATGCTGTTGACCAGGATCATCGAAAACGGAATGGGGCTCACCCGGAAAGAGGTGTACATCTGTAACGTGGTCAAGTGTCATCCCCCCAAGAATCGCGATCCGGAAAAGGATGAAATCGAGGCATGCATCCCTTTCTTAAAACACCAGCTCCGTATCATAGGCCCTGAAGTTATCTGCAGCCTCGGCAGGATAGCAACCCAGGCCTTCCTGGGAAAGGACTTCAAAATCAGTCTTGGAAGAGGTAAATGGCATTCATACGCGGGTATCCCTCTGATGCCCACCTTTCATCCGGCCTACCTGTTGAGGAATCAGTCTGCAAAGCGGCATGTCTGGGAGGATATCAAAATGCTCATGAAGCGAATGGGCTTAGAGGTAAAGAAAAATGGCTAATTCACGAACGGCTTTTCTGATCTTGATTTTCCTGGTCACCCTTTTTTGCCCGGGTTTACCGGTTTCCGGAACATCAGGCATTGTTCTGGCAGGAAACGAGGTCATGATCATAGAACTTGAAGGCCCTATCAACCCCGGTACGGCAATGTATGTTGTCAGGGGTCTTGAAAAGGCCAAGGACCAGGGGGCTGCGCTCGCCATTATTCGTCTCGATACTCCGGGCGGTCTGGCCTCTTCCATGCGGACGATTGTCAAGGCCATATTGAATTCCCCGGTCCCTGTGGTGGTCTATGTGGGTCCCAGGGGGGCCGGCGCTGCCTCTGCCGGCGTTATGGTTACGGTGGCAGGCCATATCGCGGCCATGGCAAAGGGGACCAATATCGGGGCCGCGCATCCGGTGAACGCGGGGGGCAAAGATATTGAAAAGACCATGTCAGAAAAGGTGGTCAACGACATGGCCGCATACGCCCGGGGGATCGCTGAAAACAAGGGAAAAAACGGAGAATGGGTAGAAAAGGCGATCCGGGAGAGTGTCTCCATAACCGCTGATGAGGCCCTGGAGAAAAACGTGATCGATCTGGTGGTAAAAGATATGGACGACCTCCTGAAGTCTTTAGACGGCAGAGAAGTCAATATGCCGGGCGGTAAGATCACCCTGAAAACTGCGGATCTCAAAAAAATACATTACAGGCCCGGATTCAGAGACAGGGTGCTCAAGACCATCAGTGATCCTAACATTGCCTACATCCTCATGATGATCGGATTGGCCGGGCTGTATTTTGAGATGGCCCACCCCGGGGCAATTTTTCCGGGTGTCATCGGTGCCATATCCCTGATCCTGGCATTTTTTTCCTTTCAGACCCTTCCGGTGAACTACGCGGGTTTCCTTCTCATTATCTTAGCTATTATATTTTTTATCGTCGAGATAAAGGTGGCAAGCTACGGTATTCTCTCAATCGGGGGATTGATTTCGCTTACCTTAGGGTCTATTATGCTGTTTGAGGATGTTGGGGTTTCTCTAAAGCTGATAATGCCCACCATACTCCTGGTGGGGGGATTCTTTGTGGTCGTGGCAGGCCTGGCGTTCAGGGCCTTTCACAGAAAGCCGAGAGGAGGGAGAGATGGTCTCTTAGGGGAAATCGGTGTGGTCAGGGAGTTGATTGCGCCTGAAGGCCTGATCTTTGTGCATGGCGAATACTGGCGGGCCATTTCAGAAGAGAGGCTTGAGCCTGGAGATAAGGTAGAGGTAATCAGTGTGGACGGCCTCATGGTAAGGGTCAAAAAGGCCCTGAATCCAGCGACCGTCCAATCAACCAATTAACCACTCAACTAAAAAAGGGGGGGAAAAATGTTTTACATATTAGCAATAGTGCTGATTGTCTTCTTTTTAGGTTCGGCCATCAAGGTGCTCAAAGAGTATGAGCGGGGCGTGATCTTCCGTCTTGGCCGGGTGATTAAGACCAAGGGGCCCGGTTTGATTATCCTTATCCCGGTGATTGATAAGATGGTCAAGGTGAGCCTCCGTCTTGTTGCCATGGATGTGCCTTCACAAGATGTTATCACCAGGGACAATGTTTCCGTCAAGGTAAATGCGGTGGTCTATTTCCGTGTCATGGACCCCACCAATGCCACCATAGAAGTAGAGAATTTCCTCTTTGCCACATCCCAACTAGCGCAGACCACACTGCGGAGCGTTTGCGGCCAGGTGGAGCTCGACGAGCTCTTGGCTGAAAGGGACAAGATCAACACGCGGCTTCAGAACATCTTGGACAAGCATACAGATCCATGGGGAATTAAGGTGACGACGGTCGAGGTAAAACATATCGACCTGCCTCAGGAGATGCAGCGGGCCATGGCCAAACAGGCGGAGGCAGAGAGGGAAAGGCGGGCCAAGGTTATCAATGCCGAGGGTGAATTCCAGGCCGCCGGCCGCCTGACAGAGGCCGCGGGTATTATATCGAAGCATCCGGAGGCCCTGCAATTGAGATACCTGCAGACATTGAGAGAGATTTCATCCGAGAGTAGCACAACCACGTTTTTCCCGATACCGATTGACCTGTTGACTCCTTTTATCAAGAAAGGGTAAGGGTAAGGCTGCGGGCTTCTTCAATTGGCAGGAAGGGTATGTTAAGTAAACTGAACGGGTGAACAACAAGAAGAGAAACTGAAGGGGAGACTGAATAATGGATGAAGAGGTCAAAGAACAGATCAGCGAAGAAACAAGAAAAATGCCTGACTTCAAGAAACCCTTGGACAAGATGACGGTCATAGAACTGAAAGAGGTCGGGAAAGAGATCCCTGGACTCGCAGGGGTTCATGCCATGAAAAAAGCGGACCTGTTGGCCGTTATCAAGGAATACTACGGTATTGAAGACGAAGGAGAAAAAAAGGAAAAAAAGAAGGCCGGTAAACTGATAGCAAGCGTGAAGGATCTTAAGTCAGAGATCGTCCATCTCAGAGAAAAGAGGGACGAGGCGCGTGCCAGGAGCGACCGGAAAAAGATTGATCTCCTTCGACGGCGAATCAATCGTTTGAAAAAACGGACCCGGAAGGTTGCGCAAGGCTGAATGGCGCAATAATATTGAGCAGGTCCCGGGGAATTTTTGCCTGGCCCCGGACCTGCTTTTT
>JACNIU010000190.1:0-3502 GCA_014382905.1 Desulfobacterales bacterium | reverse complement strand
CCCGCTGCAGGATCGGGCATCCGAATGCAGAGCGATCGGGCCAAGCAGTTCCTGAACATTGAAGAGAGGCCCCTTTTGGCCGTGACCCTTACGCCCTTTCAGGATTGCAGGGAAGTGGAGGCGATTATCCTGGTGGTCCCTTCAGATGATGTGAAATACTGCCGGGAGGAAATCGTGCGCAGGTTCGGATTCACAAAGGTCCAAAAAGTCATTGCCGGTGGAGAACGGCGCCAGGATTCTGTGAGATTCGGTCTTGAGGCCACGGAGGGTAAGTATGATATTGTCCTGATCCATGACGGTGTGCGGCCCGTCATCGAAAAGGGACTTCTGAGAACGGTGATTAAAGCGGCAATGACACATCGAGCGGTTATTACGGCGCTCCCTGCCAAGGAGACAGTAAAAGAGGTCAACGACCGCCATGAGGTGGTCAGGACCTACGAAAGGCAGAGGGTGTGGATGGTCCAGACCCCTCAGGCCTTCCATTACCAGGACATCCTGAAGGCCCACCGGCAGGCTATCGAGGAAGGGTGGGAGGAAGCGACGGATGACGCACGCTTAATGGAAAGATTGGGGGTCCCGGTAAAAGTGGTGGAAGGGTCAGAGAGGAATATAAAGGTCACAACTCCCTACGACCTTGAGCTGGCGCGATTCTTGTTGGGTAAGCGGTAGTTGCGGAGCTGAGATGATCCTCAAAATAGGCACAAGAGGGAGTAAACTGGCCCTCAAACAGAGCGAATGGGTCAAAGGGAAAATCGAGGCCAGATATCCCCATGTCCGTGTTGAGCTGGTCAGGATAAAAACTACCGGTGATAAGATCCTCGATTCTCCCCTGAGCAGGATCGGCGGCAAGGGTCTTTTTGTAAAAGAAATCGAAGATGCCCTCCTTGAGAACAGAGTGGACCTGGCTGTCCACAGCATGAAGGATGTGCCCGCGGAATTGCCTGACAGGCTCATCCTTTCTACCTTCCCGGAACGTGAAGATCCTGCTGATGCGCTTATTTCCGTTACAGGCCAAACCCTCGATCAGCTCCCCCCGGGGGCAAAGGTCGGAACAAGCAGCCTCAGGAGGGGGGCCCAGTTGCTTCATATCCGCCCGGACCTGAGGCTTGTCCCCTTGAGGGGGAACGTAGATACCCGGCTACGGAAGCTTGAATCAGGAGATCTCCATGCCGTTATCCTGGCCACCGCCGGGCTCAGGCGGTTGGGTCTCTCGGCACGGATTACCCAGATCATTCCTTTTGACCAGGTCCTGCCCGCGATCGGACAGGGTGCCCTTGGGCTGGAAGTGAGACGAAACGATGCGCAGACCATTAACCTCCTTGACTTTCTTAACCATGAGCCCACAAAGATAGCCGTCAGCGCTGAAAGAGCCTTTTTAAAGGAGCTTGAAGGGGGTTGCCAGGTTCCAATCGCCGGCCTTGCCCGGTTGGACGGAAATGAACTCCATTTCGAGGGCATGGTAGCAGAGCTTGATGGCACAAAGATTTTTAAGGAAGCGACTATCGGAGTCGGGGAACAGGCCGAGGAGATCGGCATTGCCTCGGCAAGAAGGCTGCTCGCATCCGGGGCAGACCGGATTTTGGGAAGGATTTATGGAAGGTGAGGCCATGAATCAATCAGCAATCATCAATCATCGATCATCAATCCAAAAGGGAAAAGTGTATCTGGTCGGCGCCGGCCCCGGTGATCCAGGCCTTTTGACAATAAAAGGAAAAGAATCTATTTCTCGAGCGGATGTGGTGATTTATGATTATTTGGCAAACCGGTCCTTTCTCGGTTACGCCAGAGACGGGGCGGAATTGATCTATGTGGGAAAAAAGGGCGGATCCCATACCATGGGCCAGGAGGAGATCAATGCCCTGATCGTTGACAGGGCCGGGAGAGGAAAGATGGTCGTCAGGCTCAAGGGCGGCGATCCATTTATTTTCGGTAGAGGGGGAGAAGAGGCGCAAGAACTGGTCAAGGCGGGTGTGGACTTCGAGATTGTGCCCGGGGTTACTTCGGCCATTTCAGTGCCGGCATATGCAGGGATTCCCCTTACCCATCGTGATTATACGGCAACAGTCACATTTGTGACCGGACATGAAGACCCGCTTAAAGAGAAATCGGATATCGCATGGGACAAGTTGGCGACAGGCGCCGGAACATTAGTATTTCTCATGGGAGTGGGGAATCTGGGCAAGATCGCCGAGAATCTGGTGAGCAATGGCCGATCCCCGGATACACCGGTGGCTGTTATTCGCAAGGGCACGTCAGCAGAACAGACAACATGGGTGGGCAATCTTGGGAATATTTCCCGGTTGGCAGGTGAAAACCGGATACGTCCCCCTGCCATCATTGTTGTGGGGGATGTGGTCAGGTTGAGAGAAGATTTGAACTGGTTTGAGACAAAGCCCCTTTTCGGTAAACGGATTGTGGTTACCAGGGCCAGAGAGCAAGCCAGCGAATTTCTTCGTGGGCTCTCTCTTTTAGGCGCGGAATGCATTGAATTCCCCACCATAGAGATAGCGCCGCCGGAAAGCTGGGAATCGCTTGACACTGCGATTAGAGGCTTAGACAAATATCAATGGTTGCTCTTTACATCCGTAAATGGTGTTAAATTCTTCCTCAAGAGACTCCGTTTTCTTGGAAAAGATGTCCGGGACCTGAAGGGATTAAAAATCGGGGCAATCGGTCCCAAGACAGCCGATGTCTGGGCTCAGATGGGGATTAAGCCGGATTTGATGCCGGATGAATACCGGGCAGAGGCAGTGGTGGAGGCCTTCAAGAAATGGGAGATTGAGGGTAAAAAGATCTTACTCCCCAGGGCGGCCAGGGCGAGGGAGGTATTGCCCGTTGAACTAAGAAAAATGGGGGCCGAAGTGGACGTCGTGGTGGCTTATGAGACTATCAGACCCGACCACAACACAGGCAGAGTGAGGGAGTTGCTGGAAAAAGGGGCCATAGACATGGTTGCCTTTACCAGTTCTTCAACTGTGGAAAATTTCGTGAAAATGTTCCGGGCGGATGGTGATAGTCTCCAGGAATGGATGGAACGTGTGGCCGTTGCCTGTATTGGACCCATAACTGCAAAGACCGCCGAAGAAAACAACTTTAAAGTGAGTCTGGTCCCACCCAAATACACCATCGAATCGCTTACCGAGAGCATTATACTCTTTTTCAAAGGTAACCCCGTCAAAGCTTAAGGAGAAATGACGCAGGTATTCTTCTTTCGGGCCTTCCTGACTCGCCTTGCGGGGCTTTTCCCGGGAAAGCCCGCTAAGGTGCGCCCCGTTTGCCTTCCGTGTGTTTTAGACTATGCATTCTTCCAAAACGGGCTCTTCGAGTATGTAGGATTGGTGATCGGTCTGGGCAGGGGATGACCTATATCCCGGAAACGACGACACGATTGTCCCCTACGCGCTATCATAAAGGTTCTGCGTCATATCAGCTACAGCTTGTCAAGATTAACGTATCTAATCATCACTATTTCCTGGAAAATCCACCAGATGAGTAATATAGG
>JACNIU010000487.1 GCA_014382905.1 Desulfobacterales bacterium | reverse complement strand
TTAAAATTCATGTCCTTCCTTTGAGCCTTTGTGCCTTAGTGGCTGAACTGTTACCATCAGAGATATAGCCAATCAGGGGACAGGTCGGACAGCAGGAGCCCAGCATGACCATCACCAAAAACCGCATGGAAAGAGGGGGAGACCCATGAGATTCTCACTGTTACTGTTGATCCTCTACCAGAAACTGAAGAGGGCCTCTGTAAAGAACGCTGCTTTCAAAAGCTACATCAGCACCATGAGCGCCAAAATCCTCATCAAGACTGCGGACGGCAAGCGGGGACGGCTTTTTATTTTCCAAAAAGGAAGCGTATCCTCCCTGCCGGGAGGAAATCATCCTGACTTCGATGTGGCCCTCGTCTGGTCGGATGCCAGAACCGCCTTCAAGGTGATGGCTTCTGGGAGCGACGAGGAATCGTTTAAGGCCGCGGCCCACGGCAAACTAAAGGTGGAAGGGATGGCCGTGTTCGCCCAGTGGTTCACTGAGGGGGTGAAGCTCATCCTCTGATTTTTCCACTGCCGGAGATATGCCCTGATCGGAATTTGTTTGTGATTTGCCTGCCCCGTTAAATCGAAGACAATTTAACCGGGGTAATTTGGGATTTGGAATTTCCACCCTGGCTCCAGTCAATCTGAGGCCTGAAACCTGAAACCCGAAACCTCAAAAGCAGTTTCACACGAGGAGGAGGATAATATGGGAGAGTTAAGCGGCGGTCATCTGGTGGCGCGATACCTGAAAGAGGTCGAGAAGGTGAGCACAGTGTTCGCCCTGTCGGGAGGGCATATACAGCAGATCCTGGACGGCTTTACCGAGTACCGGATCCGGGCCGTGGACGTCCGCCATGAACAGGCGGCGGCCATGATGGCCCATGCATGGTCTATCTACCGGGGAGAGCCCGGCGTATGTCTGGTGACGGCCGGCCCCGGATTCACCAACTCCCTCACAGGGGTGGTGAACGCCCACCTTGACAATGCCCCACTGGTGGTCCTGTGCGGTCGCTCACCGCTTCGGGATGACATGAAGGGCGCCCTCCAGGAAATGAACCAGGTGGACATGGTCAAACCGGTCGTGAAGTGGTATGGCACCTGCTTCGATACCCACCGTATCCCCGAGTACCTTGCCATGGCCTTCCGCCATGCCGAAGAGGGCAGGCCCGGCCCCGTCTTTCTGGAACTCCCGCCCGATGTTCTCAATGCCAGAGTCCCTGAAGGGAGTGCCCCCAACCCTGCCCGCTCCAGAGGGAAATTCTCGGTCCATCCGAGTGATGATACCCTGAGAGAGGCGGCCGATCTCATCAACAACGCTAAGAAGCCGCTTTTCATCGGCGGAAGCGGCGTGGGTTTCAGCGCCTGCGATAAATCTCTGGAGGCCTTCATCGAAAAGGCCGGCATACCTTTTCAGCTCCTCAACAATGGCCGTGGTGTCCTGCCCGATAACCATCCCCTCTCTATGATGGATGCCGTATTTACGGCCTTGATGATGGGGCTCTCACAGGCCGATGTGGTCATCGCGGCAGGGATACGGTTCAACTGGCTCCTCCAGTTCGGCCAGACTTTTCCCAATGCAAAAGTGGTACGGATCGACATTGACCCACACGAGATCGACCGGAACCGCAGTTCCGATGTGGGACTGGTGGGGGATGTGGGTTCAATCCTCGGGGAGCTCCTTCCCTTGGTGGAAGAGCGGGATCACAGCACTTGGGTGACCGACCTGCGCAAGGCGTGTCTGGCCTTCATCGATTCGGAAATCAAACAGAGGGAAAAGGTCACGGATCCCATCCATCCTATTCGGCTCGTGTCGCTGATCCAGAAGGTGGTGGGCGACGATGCGCTCTACGTGGTGGACGGCGGTGATACCAGTTATTTCGGACTGGTGGGGCTCCAATCAAAGGAGAGGTCAGGCGTCCTTGTCCCCTCAAGCGGTCTTTTTGGTTGTCTGGGGACCGGTATCCCCTACGGGATTGCGGCTAAGCTCGCCCGGCCGGAGAAGCGGGTCGTGGTCTTAAACGGTGACGGCTCCTCTGGCTTTAATATCATGGAGTTTGACACGGCAATCCGTCACAATATCCCCTTTGTGTGCGTCATCAACAACGACTGCGCCTGGGGCATGATCAAACACGGCCAGGAGATGACGCTGGGCAGGGACAGGCTCCAGTGCTCGGACCTGGGTCTTCGCCACTACGAAAAGGTGGTGGAAGCTTTGGGGGGTCACGGCGAATTCGTTACCAGGGACGAGGAGATCGTACCGGCTCTGGAAAGGGCCCTGGCCGCCAACAAACCCGCCTGCGTCAATGTTCTCACCGATCCCACAGTCACAAGCCCTGCTACCATCATGTTCGAGCAGGCCCTGAAGGTGGGGTGATGCCATGAAAGCGTTGCTTTTTGACGTGAACATACCCAAATTCCTCATTATCCAAACCCTGCGCCCCCTGAGTTTGCGATTTTGCTATGAAGGTCCGTTCGCTACCGTGAAGTTGAGGGATATTCCGGAGCCGGAGCTTCCCTCCCCCGAATGGGTTAAGATCAAGACGCGGTTGTGCGGCTTCTGCGGCAGCGATCTCAACCTGATTCTCCTCAAGGATTCCCCGACGGCCTCGCCCTTCACCTCTTTTCCCTGCGTCCCGGGCCACGAGCTGTGCGGTGACATTGTGGAGATCGGCCATAACGTAAAGGGCTTCCATGCCGGCGACCTCGTAACGGTTGCCCCCATGCTCAACTGCACCACCCGGGGCATCACCCCTGTATGCCGAAGCTGCCGGGAGGGGAGACCGGCCAACTGTGAGAATTATGCCGAAGGCCTCTTTTCACCCGGGATGTTTACGGGCATCTGTAAGGACATCAACGGGGGCTTCGCAGAGGTGGTTGTGGCTCACCAGAGTCAGGTCTATCACGTTCCGGCCCGGGTAAGTCCGGAAGCCGCCACCCTCACAGAGCCCCTTGCCGTGGCCCTTCAGGCGGTCCTGGACAATCTCCCGGACAGCCGGGAAAAAATTCTCATTATCGGTGGCGGGGTCATCGGATCGCTGTTGGTCAAGACCATGAGGGCTCTGGGCATAGGCTGCCACATCACTGTTGTCGAGCCATCGCCGTTCCAGGCAGCGTACGTGAAGACGGCCGGGGCCGATCATGTCATCGGCACCGGACTGATCGATGAGGCCGTAACCATCACCGGCGGCCGGGCTTACAAACCCATGCTGGGAGACAAGATTCTTATGGGTGGGTTCGAGAGGGTTTACGACACCGTGGGCCATCGTCCTACCCTGAACAGTGCACTCCGGGTCACGGCAACGGGAGGCACCATCAGCGTGATCGGGATAGGGAAGGATGTAAAACTGGATCTAACCCCCCTCTGGCTGAAGCTCCAAACCGTCAAAGGGTGTTATGCCTATGGGTACAATGAGACAGCGGACGGGCCGAAGCAGG
>JACNIU010000363.1:1446-3438 GCA_014382905.1 Desulfobacterales bacterium | reverse complement strand
TTCTTACCTCTTCCCGTGGTATTGCCGAGATAAATCCAGTTCGCAGCTTTATAACTGAGTATAGGACTAAAAATTCGTAAATATTTCAAATAAGAGGGTAACACTTTCTCCACAAAAACGAAAGGAGGAAGTGTGATGGGAAAGAAGAGACATTTCACACAAAAGCAGAAGCTGGATATCTTGGAAAGTGCAAAGGATGTTGGGATTAAGAAGTCAGCCGATTTAGCCGAGGTTCATTACACGAGTGTATATCAGTGGCAGCGCAAATTAAATGTTTTGGGAGAGGAGGCCTTCTTAGCATATCAGAAGAAATCCCGTGGCCGTGGAATCAAGAAGGTCACCAAAGAACAGGAGAATGGAGTTCTTGAAACCTGGGAACGTTATCCTGGTTTTGGACCAAGCCAGGTACGAAATCAATTAAGGAGGCAAGGGATAACGATCTCTACCCGGACAGTTCAAAGGGTAATGGAGGCTAATGGTTACCGGGGTATTCGCAAAAAAGGTGATAAAGAGGAAAAACAGCGTTTTGAAGCAAATCGTCCGCTGGAGCTGGTTCAAATCGATATCCTGGAGTTTTTCATTCATAAGCTGAAGGTATACCTTCTTTTACTGCTTGATGATTTTTCCCGTTTTATTCTTGGCTTTCGTCTATCTACGGAGACCTCCATTGATCTGGTTATTGGGGTATTTCAAGAAGCCATAGACCGTTATGGGAAAATGGAGGAGGTTTTAAGTGACCGTGGCTTTGTGTTTTATTCATGGCGTGGTGTTAACCGGTTTGAGCGATATTTGGAGGTAGAAGGTATCCACCATACCCATGCCAGTGCGCATCATCCCCAGACCCTTGGCAAGATTGAGGCTGCCAACAAACAGATACAAAAGGAATTGATCCGACGTCAGGAATTTAAGGGTGTAGAAGACGCTCAAGAAGCCATCAAAAAGTGGGTTGAGATCCACAACTATAAGCGGACCCATCAGGGTATGGGCGGGTTGTTGGTGCCTGCAGACCGTTTTCATGGTAGGGTAGATGCTGTTCTGAAGTTTCTTTCTAAAAAGATCGATCCTGAAACCCAAATCGGTTATGATGGTATTGACATATCCCGGAGTTTAATAAATTTGGTGTTGGAGCCTGAAGGCAGGGTGAGGCTCTATGCCTTGGGACATCCTGTTGATCTGTTTTGGAGACAGCCATGAATAAAGATTTGAGTCAAGAGGAGGTTGGGATTTTGATCCGTGGGAAAAAGATTTTAAGGGCCAAAGGCCTTCCCATGAATGCCGATGTAAAGTCGATCTGCCAAACGGCGGGTGTTTCCCGTAAGACGGGCTATAAATGGGCTGGCAAGCTGGAATCTGCCGCTAAGCAGAATGAAGTGGAGCATCGTCTTTGTCAGGAAATTGAACGTCTTAAGGCGGAGCATATAGAACTTGAAAAGCGCTACGATGATCTTCGGTTTGAGAACGAGGGACGCAAGATTGCCTGGAAGATCCATGGAGTAGATGAATTTATAGCCGGTAAAAAAAACACTACGAGCTCCTGCAAAAAAAAGAAGCAGTAGGGTTCCTTCGGCAAGAGAGCCGGACGTTTGAGGAAACAGCATGGGCCTTGGGCGTTAGAATCGGCACCCTTTCTGAGTGGAACCGGATTTTTGACGAAAAGATGCTTCCACTGGTTGTCCCTGACGGCCGTGGCAGAAACCGTAAGATTACACCAAATATGGTGAGGCAAATTGTAGAAGTGGCAAAAGAACGTAAATCTAAAGGCCGTCGGATTCGCCTAAAATCGTTTACCAAGCAACTAACAGCGGAAAAGGATATTGTGCTCAGCAGCAAAAAGGTTGGTGAAATCCTGATTGCCAATGGTCTTTACAAGCCAGAAATCAGGAGACGTCGGCCCAGATTTTACCAAGCCCTCCGTCAAGGTATCCCAAATGGTCTTATAAGCGTTGATGGGAGCGAATTCACCGTATGGATTAACCAGATCCCTTATAAGTT
>JACNIU010000363.1:0-1399 GCA_014382905.1 Desulfobacterales bacterium | reverse complement strand
GTGTCAGATCATGGCAGCGCCAATCTTTCTGATGAAAGTAGGGCCTATCTTGAGGTAAACGATATTGAAGCTTTGCCTGCAGGGCCTTCAAACCCAAAGGGTGATGGCACTGTCGAAGGGGCTTTCTCTGAGATGAAGAGGGTGATCGGCACGATTGGGCTTGAAACATTATCTCCGAGGAATCTGGCCAAAGCGATACTGGAAAAGGTGATTTCTATTTATATCGCCATGCGCAATCGATTGCCTCGAGTTGGCGACAAAATAGCCCCTGAAGAGGCGATGAAAGCCCAGATACCAGAAAAGAAACGTCAAGCCCTAAAAGAGAGATACAAGGTACGAAAACAGAAATATGAGGATCCTGACCAGGAAACCAAACTTGGCCGCCTTGCCTGGATCATCCAAAATCACGGCCTGGAAGTCGATGAACGGGGCCTAAAACGGGCAGAGAAATGTGTTGTCGCCTACGACCTTAATGCCATCAATAAGTCGGAAGATGCTTTTCTTAAAGCTATAAGGCGAGATCAACAACGATGCACTTTACCTTATTTTTTCGGCATCCTCAATAACATTCAAAATGACCTCGATACTGCCCGACACGAGGTTTATTGCCGAGAGCGTTATTACTATCAGGGCATGCTTGATAAAGAACGGGAAGAACAAGAAAAGGCCACGGAAACAACTACGGTGGAAAACCTGGTGGCCATGTTACGCAATGCTATATTATCAGGTCACCGATTTATCAAAGACACCTGCATTAGACAGGCAAAACGGATGGCCGCTGACCTCAAAAAGCAGTACCATTACGAAGGTGTTCTCAAAAGAAAGATCTTGGATGAATTGGTAAATGGCAAAGAATTGGGGATCGATCAACAGAAGAAAGCAATTAATTTGATGGAGTTGGTCTTATCTTAAACGAGGCGGGAAAGTGTTACCTCGAAAACAGGATTTTGTTCGAATTTTTACTGTATATTAACAACTAAGCGGTTGATCAAATATGATTTTTATGATGCATTGATCTATCGTAATTTTGGTTTTTACTATAACCATTGTGTCTTTCAGAAAACTAAAGTATCATCATCCATATTCCATGACTTATTTTCCAGCATAATTCCCCGTTCAGAATCATAATAGCCATCTCGCAGCATCCAATGGCCTAAAAACTTTGTTGCAATTTCCTCAGGTGTAAATCCGGAACGAGCATAAAGATTAATGGTAATTTCTGCAATTCTGCCAGAAAGTTTACGCCACGCCTCACGTCGATTCCAACGGTCATCGATACTCTTCGCCTCAGCCATTGCTTTTTTGAGAAGAGGGTCCTGCTCTATGACCAAAAATTGGGGCTGAGGGACGGGTATTGATTTATTGACATAGATCATCCCATCACCTTGAGTTGCTTTTC
>JACNIU010000485.1 GCA_014382905.1 Desulfobacterales bacterium | reverse complement strand
AGATGTTCCCCGACAGGATGGCAATAGCCCAAATAGTGGTGTCGGTCAATTAAGTGTTAATGTGCAACAAAAATCCAGAAAAAATCAGGTTTTCAGGGTAACACTTTACCCTTCCACTTTTCATGTTAAAAACTGCTCTACAAGTTCCATTGCTTCCTTCTTTTGAGAAAGACTCAATTCATTGATTTCAGATATCGCATCCGCGATCTTCATTTTTAATATGCCTGTATAGCGATAGTTGTTCTTAAGGCTTTTGACCATACGTTCCACCTGTCTGATGCATGTTTCTCTGATATATTCATATTGTGCAGACAGGGCGCTTTGCAGCATTGAGACAAGATCTCCCACAGTTGTGGTAGATTGTGCATCTTTTTCCTTTCTCTTTCTGTCCCTTTCGAGAATGCTGCTGTAGTTGTAACGCTTGGCGCAATATTCTCTGTATGCATCGTCATCCATCTCTTGCTGTTTGTTTCTGAGAATGCCGAAGAAATAGGGAAGTGTGCATCGTCCGTTGTCACGTCTGATCGCCACGAGAAAGGCCTCTTCCGATCCGGCAATGGCAGCAAGTTCATAGGCTGCGATACACTTCTGTGCCCTTTTGTAACTTGGCTCATCAATCTCCAGATTGTGATTGCGGATGATCCAGTCAAGACGGTCAAGCTTTGAGTTCATGTCCGGAGCATCTGTCTTTTTTATTCGCTTCTGGTAGTGCTCACGAAGCTTCTTCCGTTCCTCCTCTGATACGGTAAGTTTTATTGTTTCGATGGGCGTTGCTTTCTCCCCCGTGCGGGGTATCCTGTTTCGCATTCTTATGTACAGGGAAACGATTATTTTCAGTATGCTCTTTGCCAGTGCGCGGGGCGAGGATGTATCGAGACGGATGTTTCCTATTGCCTCCTTCAGCTCGGAAAAGGCGCCTTCTATCGTTCCATTCCCCTTGGGATTGCCGGGGCCTGCGGGAACCAGATCTATCTCTTTTCTATTGAGATATGACAACGTCTCTGATGAAAGGTTGCCGCTTCTGTGATCTGCTAACATACCCAGTGGTGGCCCATGGTTCACGATGTGTTCCTCAATAACACGAATCACCTCTTCCGAGGTCTCGGTATCGCCGATATGAAACGCGCTGTGACAGTAACTCCGAACATCCACGGCCATCTCCAGGTTGAATGTATAAGGCACATGATCAATGATTATTGTCATCTCGCTTCCATCAATGCTGATGAGCCCGTTGGGGACAGTCTGCCTGATGCTCTGGTAAAATCGAGGTCTCCTTCTCCTGGTGCTGACCCGGTGACGGTCATTGGCAATAAGGATGTCGGATACCGTCTTCCTGCTCAAATCAATGTTATGCCCTCTTCTTATATGATCGGTAAACGAACGTTCCCTAAGACGACGTCCCTGCGTCTTCCACTCTTTTGCCACATCTATTATTGTTCTTACCATTTCCGCCGTTATCTCGTTATTTTTGCCTCTCCTGTCGGGTATGATCAGGGGTTGCATCCCTTCATCAAAGATCCGATTCCATTCCGCAAGGACGCTGACCTTGATGGATAAAACCCAGGCCGCCTCCTGCAGGGTGGTCTCCTCTTCCCGGAGAAAGCCTACCGCTTTTGACTTTTCCGGGGTTTCGCAGTGTTTTTTTTAGAGGCTATATATTCATCGACTCTATGAATCTCCCAGGCAATCCTGCGCCCCTCGTTTTCAAAACGGGCTCTCTTATACAACTGTTTCAGCTTATCGTGTTCCTCATTAAGATGATCGTGTTCCCTTTTGATGATGCTTTCCTTTTCTTTCGCAGACTCCATCCTGTCCGCCCACTGATAACCGGTCTTCCTGGATATCCCGGCCATCTTGCAGATGGAACTTACATCAGCATCTTTCGGGATGCCTCTGTCTTTCAATATCTTCCTGCCGCGGATCAGGATTGCAACCTCTTCAGGTGTGAGTTCTTTCTTATCCATCATTTACTCCCGTGAATGTAACGTTTCTCCCAAGGACATGAAGCTTTATCTTTCCATCCGGATCCAGCACCAGATTGATGATGCTCCTTGGTATACCCCCACTACTATAACAGAGGTCGGTGTCAGGGTCTATGCCGTCTGTGATGGATTTAATGATGTTTTCCGATCTGCCGTGGAAACGGTCTGCCGGGACAAGGAGGCCGCCTAATCCCTGGTGGGTACGTCTGTAGTTGTAGGTGTCTACCCATCGCAAAATGGCTGCCTCTCCTTCTTTTGTGCTGTCAAACCGTTCTCTGGAGATCAGTTCTTTCTGTATCTGTTTATTGACGGCTTCCACCTTTCCCAGGGTCTGCGGATGGTGCGGCCTGGCATGGGTGTGGTGAATGCCTTCGGTCTCCAGGTACTTCTCAAATCTGTTGATGCCGCGCCAGGAGTAAAAGACGAAGCCGCGGTCGCTTAAAAGCTCTTCCATCTTGCCGTAGCGATCGATGGCTTTCATCACAACATCGATGATTGTATCAACGGAGGTTTCGTCAAATAATCGAGCTTCCAGTATGAACCGGGAGAAATCATCCATAAGTATGATGAGGTAGACTTTCAGCTTGTTGATAAAGAACTCAAGGATGTCGATCTGGGCCAGCTCCAGGGGACGTGTGGCTTCAAAACGCCGGGTCGCTTCCTGTCTTTGTTTCTTCCGTGGCCCCTTATATCCGTTGGCTTCCATGAGCCTGCAAACTGTGCGGGTGGAGATAGCCATCCCCTGACGTCTCAATTGATTGCGTATCTGGCTCGGACCGAACCCCGGATAACGTTTCCATGTATCAAGAATTGCCTTCTCCCTGGCTTCGGTTATCTTCTTTACACCTCTGCCGCGTGCAGGCGACTCGTAGGCCAGAAAGGCTTCTTTGCCAAGGGCTTCAAGTCTGTTGCGCCATTCGTATACTGTTGTGTAATGAATACCCGCAACCTTCGCCGCCTCCTTTATACCGATCTTTTCAGCGCTTTCCAGAATGATATACTTCTGTTCCCGGGTAAATTGATTCTTCTTTTCCATAACACTTTCCTCCTTTTAATTTTTTGGAGAAAGTGTTACCCTCTGAACCGTCATTTTTTATGGATTCTTAATAGCACTTACAATTAGTGAGTTATCAGATATTTAAAACTTTGAAAAATGGGGATGCCGTCTTTGCTCCCGGTAAAAGCCTGAAATCGTATGGCCCATCCTCTGTAAGCCACTAATGTTTTAGGAGAATAGTGCCGTAACTTAATTTCCGATTCTAAATTTTTATAGACAGGTCTCCAATCGGCGCTGATTAATTTTAAAACCGGTTTTTTTGTTGTAATATTTTCCTTTTTATTATTTAATGTCACTAGCTTATCTTGTTCAGTGTTCTTTATCTCATAAAAAATGGATACTGTTGAAATGTCTGCTTCTGCTGTTGCTCGTTCGGGCTCTTGTTCTTCAAGCAGCACACCTCTTTT
>JACNIU010000344.1 GCA_014382905.1 Desulfobacterales bacterium | reverse complement strand
CAGGTAGGGGTTATGAGCAAAATGCCGAGGAGGGAACGAGCAGCTCGCCAGGCGACCGAATCCGCCGGAAGCGGCAGCAATCACCGCTTTGCGATCAACGGCATGGGACACCGCCTTGCGGAGGCGGATATCCTTAAAAACACTGCTCGTTTCGTTGAAGCACAACAACAGGGTGGAATTTAGTGGTGTGATCCAGACTTTCAGATTGGGATCGTCTTTCACTTGCGGATATTGGGAATAATCAACACCCAGGGTATCTATTTTACCGGCCTTCAAGTTGGCCAGCTTAACGCTCAATTCTGGAATCACCGTGTACCTCGCCCCGTCCATGTAGGGCATGTCCGGCTTACCGATAGTCTTGCCAAACCACCAGTCGGGATTCCGTTTTAATGTTATATAATTATCGGGCCTGACTTCCTCCAGCATCCAGGGACCGCTGCCCACCGCCCATTCATCCATATCCTTGGCGCCCTTTGACAATTCCTGGGCCTTTGCCAGCTGATTCCGCAGCTTTTCCAGTTTTTTCCGCTCTTTCTGTACTTTTTTGGCCGCTTTCTCGGCCTTGCTGCCGGTTGCCTTTTTCGCTTTCTTCTCTGCTTTCTGGACTTTTCGTTCCGCCAGCTTGACCTTGTCGGCCAACCGTTGGGCATCCTTGATGGCATCGCCTCCCCTCAGCGCTTTTTCCGACATCGCCCACCCCGGAACATTGGCGAATATGTCAAAAAAACCGGCCCAGACATCTTTCAGGTGCCAGCGGACGGTGTAATCGTCCACCACCTCGATGGACTCCAAAGGCTGAATCCAGCCGCGAGACCAACACCCAGTGGCGCGATCGTTTATCCAGTCGACCTGGAATTTCAAGGTATGGGCATTGAATTTCGAACCGTCATGGAAGGTCACCCCTTTTCTCAACTTCATCAGGATCGATGTCGGGTTTTCCATCTTCCAGTGTTTACCCAGCCAGGGCACAGTGGCGCGATGATCACCATCGGGGTAGATCAGCCTGTCATATATGCCGGACAGCAGTGGAAAATCGTTCACCGGCCAGTGATTGGGGTTCAACAATCCCGCCCCCCGGGTGCGGGAATACTGCATATACCCACCGCGAACCGGTTCCTCAGGATAATACTCTTTTCCCCAGATCCACCAGCTGGGCTTGGGATAATCCTCGGTCCAGACCCAACTGGACTTGCCCTCATCACCCATGGCGTTCATACTTAGAGGAGACGTCATCAAGAGGAGAACAATCGCCCCCAGAACAGCTACAAAGAAAAGATGTTTTCCACTGATACTCATACGTTCCCTCCTTTTTCTTAAGGTTCCTCCAAAAAGTGCCTTTTATTGAAAAAAATATAGGGTAATTAGGTTTGTGTGTCAAGCATGAAGAAACCTGTCTGTGACGGTCCAGAGTTTCAAAATCTACAGTTCTTTGGCTTATGCTCGGGCATAGGTCCTGCCCGGATAGCAGGTCTCCTCATTATCATGCATAACGCCCATATTTCTCGGCTGCCTCCATGAAATACTTCATATTCTCCAGAGGTGTATGAGGCGGGATGGCACATCCTGATGACAATATGTATCCGCTCTCACCGGCTGCACTATCCATGCACTCCTTAACCGCTGCCTCGATATCTTCCTTTGTGCCGTCAGCGAACAGCATGGGTGCAATATTTCCGATAACGACTGTCCTACCACGGGAGGTTTCGAACATCTCTTTGAGTGACGAGCGCTCATCAATGCTTACTCCATCTACTCCCGTTGATACGATATCCTCCATAATTGGGTCGAGATAACCGCAGATATGAAAACTGATGAGCGTCCCCCTCTCCTTGAAGTAACTAACAACCTCTTCGTGGTATGGTCTTACGAATTCTCTGTATATCTTGGGGGATATTACACTGCACCCGGCGGCAGGGTCTGTTGTAAACACTCCCACCCCGCCTTCACCTATGGCCTCGACCACGGAAGCTCCAAACATCTTGGTGTAGTCTGTGGCGAACCGCATGACGGCATGAACAAAATCTGGATCATCGACAGTATCATAGATTAGCTGCTCCATGCCTCTCATCTGTACCACCACCGTCCACGGAAGACTAACAACCCCCCTCACCGCTGCCTCTTTTTTGAGTGCAGACCCAATCCTTTCACATACCTCCAAGACAAAAGGAAGGGGATTGTCTTTTTTGGGATCAGGGATGCTCATCTTTCCTAGATTGGATTTGTCCTCAAGGATACGCCTCTTTGCATGGAGTGTGCCCTCTTCATCAAAATCGCATTCATTTCCCGCAGCCTGCGCCATGGGCAGAGAAATTGTACCGACGGTAACGATGTCAGGGCGAACAACTTCCCAGGACTTGATGAGCGCTTCCGTCGCTTTTTGAGGGTCCGTCGCCAGTTGCCGTCGAGTAAAACCGAGAATTCGAGGGCCGATGTTTATGCCCTGAATGTCCGTTGGAATCCTGTCGGCATGTTGCCTGCTGTAGGCGAGCATCACACGTTCTCTTCCTGTATACTGCTTCATTGGAATCCTCCTTTTACGAAATAGCGCGGCCTGTAGCAAATTGACGAAAACCTCTCTCAGGATTTAAACCTGAGCCGGGTATTTCCAATAACGATGATGCTTTCTTTATTCTTTTTGTTTTTCAATGAATGCTTCTAGTTCATTCCTAGAGAGGGTTGCGGTTCCAACTTTTTGTAGTACAACCGCAGCTGCATCATTCGCCAGACTACCTGCCTCATGAAGATTTAACCCCAAAGCAAAACCAAGAGCCAAACAGGCTCGGACAGTATCACCGCAGCCAACACCATCAATCACCTCAACTTTATTTGCCGGTACCTCGAAAAAGACATTCCCATCATAACCACATAATCCAGAGGATCCCAGAGTTACAACTAAATTTGGACATTCAAAAAGGTTATAAAGGCTGCGTGTCGCCTGTTCCAGATTCCCTCTATCAAGAAAGCCAGGCTGCATACTTTCAGCTTCAGGCCTGTTAGGTACAATGATATCAGCTCCTTTAAAACATGTCTTGTTCGCCGGCTTGAAATCCACCACAACCGGCACGTTTCGCTCCTTACAGAGAGAAATGATATGTTGTGAAAATTCTTCAGTGAAAAATCCCTTATTGTAATCGCTCAGAATTACAGCATCCGTCCCCTTAACTTCTCTTTTAAATTCGTTCATGAGGATCGCCGTTATTTCGGGAGACAATTGAGTAATGACTTCATCATCTCTTCGCAAAAGATATTCATCATCAATATACAATCTAGTCTTCGTTGTTGTGGGTCTTGATTTATCTTGAATAAAAAAATGATGAATATTTAGTTTGTCGGCTAATGCCTGCAATGTAAAATAGTGCCCATCCTTACCGCATACAGTAATAAGAACAGTTGAAACGCCTAATGAAGAAAGGTTCGCTGCTACATTACCTGCGCCACCAAGGGTT
>JACNIU010000064.1 GCA_014382905.1 Desulfobacterales bacterium | reverse complement strand
ATCATGATCCAAGGAGCTGATGGGGCCTGACCCGGAAAGTCTGCTCATAAAACCCTGTCCAAGGGCTGCGTTGAGTCCGTCTAAATAAAGCTTTATAGGCCATGGTTTGCTTCTGTCTTCCTTTATTTCGGCGTAGAGTTTCGAGACGGTCGTCTCCGGATCGGGATCGCTCGACCAGGCAGCGGGTAAAGCAGATGGAAGAAAATCGATGGCAGACAGGGATTGTGGAGGCCTGTAGAGCATTGCTTCAGGATCAAGTTGAATCAGCGAAGGTTCCTCTCCCGATACGCTGTCATTTCCAAATACAAGCCAAAGATCCCCGTCGGAGATGGCTTTGCTCACTGCTTTATGGACAAGCTTATAATCCGCTTTTGGGATAGGCCGCTGTTCAGGAGGATAATCAGGACTGATTCTTTCTTCGTAGGCATGAGACCCATCGAACCATGAGCACAAAGTTGACAACTTTACCCCTCGATCATCCTCCGGCCACAGGCCGGTCAATGCATCAGGCAGAACAGTAGATGGGCTTAAGGCATTGAGTGTGCTCTTTGCCGGCAACCATGCTTCTCCCAACTTGTCCCAATCCGCCATATCAATAGGGTTTCTCCAGTACCACTGCTCGGAACCGTCCGACCGCTGACAGCGCAGTGCCAGTACGCCCTTCAAAACAGCATCTTCGATGGTGTTTATAACAGTTCGTTGGCTAACGAGTTTTGGAAGATTGGGTTGCCGAGCAAATGCGTTATAAAGCCCGGATATTTTGATGCTTGCATCCTGACCGGACCAGACAGGATAAAGTCCGTTCGGCATTATGGCCTCAGCGTCGATTTTTTCCTTAAAAAGCCGCAAGTCCTTTTCCATCAATAAAGTTGCGAAAAGGGACTGTGCCCCCATAGTAATCTTTTTGGATTGTATCGTGCCGTCGCTGTGGAGATACAACACGAGCTCATAGGCGTTTTTTACGGAAGTCTGAGCCTCTTTTAGGGCATCCCTTTCTCTCTTTCTCACGGTCTCCTGCTGGAATGAGTCCATCTCTTTGTATTGACCGGACTGCTTGATCTCCCCCCAGGCCATCCAATCCGCGATATGTTGTTCCGCCTGGTAAAGGCCGGGGATACTGGGCGTTACAACAAGCACAATATTTTGATAGGTTCTTGTGACCAATGAGGATGAATAGGTCCGTATGAATTCGGATGCTTCGGGTTTTGGAGGATCACCGACAATCCCCGCATATTCCGCACCTAATACGACAAGGCGAAACTGGCCGTCATCCCCCACATCGGCAGGAGACTTCGGAAGCTTGTGAGGTTTTACACCATCCTCAAGACACCCTTCATAGAGAGGGGGACATTTTGTTCGGGCCAGGTCGTCGAATTTGCTCCTGGCATGTTTCAAGGCTTGCCTTTTATATGAATCATGCAACTGATTCAAGTTCGGCTTGGGGCCAAGTCTCCAATACTTGGGGACATCCGTGCCTGCTTCGGTTGTCTCGCATTCCTCCAGATACCATGAGGTTCTTGCCCAGGAAATCAAACCGTTATTGAACACGGCGGGCATGTCGCAGGTTGCGCCCAGCAGCCAACGGATATCGGTCAACTCTGCCTGTTCTCCGATAGGCTGGGAATAAATGAATGCGGCAACACAGGCGGCCTCGATCTCTCGGCCGATCAGCGTCGGGGCATCAGCCCTCTGGGCCGCCAGAGCGCGAGGAAGCTCTGTCTTGAGGTTTCCGGGCCATTGGGGATTCCGATCCGGATCAGAATCCTTGGCATTTTCAGCCAACTTTTGCAGGGCCTCGCTCAGGCCGTCCTTCCCTGGGGCGGCAAGGAAGACCTGAGGGCCAATCAGAGGGGAATCATCCCATGATTCCGAATCCCTCAAGGCCATGGCAAAGGTCTGGAGCACACCTCTTGTCCTCTGAAACTGATTCAGGTCAATCCATTTCCCGAAAAACCGATCCAAAAGATCCGGATGAAAGGGATAGCCCTTTTTCAGACGTTCCTGGGAGTCGGGGAACTTGGCGTGGATCGGGTCGACCGTTTCGAGACGACTCCAGAAGGCGAGAATATGTTTGTGCCGGTCGGTGGGATTCTCAGGATATTCTTTAAAGAGCCTCCGGCGCAGCAGTTCGGCCAGGTCGTCTTTTTCAACGGGAGACTGGGGAGATGCCAGTCTGTTCAGGCCGCTGTTGCATGAATTTAATACGGCCTTTCCCAGATCGTCGAACTTATTAGGCTCTGAAGCCAACAGGCTGACAACAATGCATGAACGCAGGGAGGACTCCACCGCCTGAGTGAGTCTTTGAAAAAAGTTTTTCAGCCGATCGATCCAAAAAGGACCCCGATCCGGCCGTTCCCCAGTCGGATCGGGTGATGCGGCGTCATGGGCCCACATGAGAAACTCATCTATCAGAATCAGGGCTCCCGGCCCCGATGCCTCTACCTCTTGAAGGATTTCCCCCCAGAGGGTATCCGCAGGCGGCGTGTCATAATCGGGTTGTGTTTCATCCCTTTGCAGGATGTCCAGCCCTCTTTGGCCTAAAAGCTGCCACGCGATCAGATTCCAGGGCATCCGGAACCGCCGGAGTTCCCCTGAGGGTGATTTGACCTCGCACCCCGTTACCCAATCCACTTTATCGAAGGAAACCGCCGCAATCCGCGCTGAGGGCGGGTCCTTGAGGTTGGCGTCGTTCAGGATCATCCCCACGGAGGTCTCTTTTTTCGGCAGATCAGGGCCCAGGGAGGTCAGGTAGTAAAGGGCCGTGAGCGTGTGTGTCTTTCCTCCCCCGAAGGTCTGGGCCACATTGATGATGGACTCGCCGCCGCCTCCCTCTCCAAGACGTTGTAGAACGAGTTTGCAGAACTGACGGAGGTTCTGCGTGGCATAGGTGATTGAAAAAAATTGTTTAGGGTCGCAATAGAAAGGCTTTCTCCCGGGTCCGCCGCTGATAACCTGATGAAGATCAATGGCAAAATCACTTGCGCTGAGCTTACGTTCCCTGATTTCAGACCTGAGAACACATGTCTTTTTCCACGGCTGGATATCTGCTTTTTTACCCATAACGGTAATGTCCTTTAATTAAAGGTTTAAGGCATAAGGCGAAAGGCGCGGTTATTTGTTACCGCCCCAATCACCATTGAAAAGAGGCGCTTCGTGAACCCTGTTGTCCTCGATGATCACCTTACGATTCATTTTAAGCTGGGTGGCAAGGGCCTCGACCATGCGCCTCTCCGTATCCTGCCCGTCCCTCGCGGCAAGCTCGCGCACGGCCTGAAGCAACGGGCCAAAGGCATTTTCACCTGCAAGACCCCAGGCATCAAACGAACTTTGCACATCGCTTGTCCTGTTCTTCTGAAAGAGAACCATAAGGCGATGCAGGCGATCTATAAGGGGCGCAGGCTCTCCGGAGCGAGACGAGCCAAGGTTATCGCTATTTACACGTTCCGTCCAGTCAAGGAGGCGGTATTCATTCCCCTTGGCCCCTTCCGATTCGACATCCGCCCCTTCTGATTCCTCCCTGGTGGGACGTCCCCTTTTTGACTGCCCCCCTTGCTCAATAATATTCCATACCAGCTTGAGTTCCGTTTCGTTCTTTCCACAGGCATTGGCATACAGGATACAGGCCCCGGCAGGTGCAGGTTTTAACCCGAAATAGGCCCGATGGAGGAGGTAATACTGGGTGACAGGGTCCAGTTCGATAGCTTCCCCCCGGCCCCTTGTCTCTTTTTGGACGTCCCTGAAACCGGGCAGCTCCCCGAGAGAGAATTGAAGCACAAGCCTCCGCACCTCTTTCAGGAATTCGCCCACGGTCATGATGCCCCCACCTTCCCTTTTAACAAAAGGATGGGCGCTATAGGCCTGCAAGGCAGGCCCCAACGCTGCCCAGATGAAGTCTGGACCGCGAATCCCAAGGTCAAAAAAGTATTGAAGGATATTCCGGCCCCCCAATGTCTCCCGGGGATCGAACAGGGTCTTTTTCATTTGTTCAAGGACATGGGCATCCCACCCCCTGGAAGCTGTCCCGGGGCGTTTACGACAAACGATCCAGACGGAAGAGGAGAGAGCGGCGGCCGAGACCCCTCTGACCCGATTCGGCATCTCGGTCATGATTGGCCAGCTCGCAGTGACCGTCGCACCGCCTCGAATGAGAGCGCTGATGAGGGTCTCCCACGCATCGACTTCCTTGTTTGCAAACACGACCACGAGACGGCCGTCATCGGTTAAACTATCACAACTGCTTTTAAAGGCTTTCGCCATACCATCTTCATACGCTTTTTTGGATGCCTTTTTGTCTCCTCCGAAACGGGATTCATCGTCTATCAGTTCGCCATCCTGGCGTTTCTGGTCCCACTTTGGGGACAGGGTGTCCGAGAAAACAGCATCCATCTTTTTATCAAACCCGTATTGGCTGCGGCGCAGCCAGATATAGAAAAAATCCATCAAGTCGGAATAGGGAATAGCGTCGTAATAGGGCGGATCAGTAAAAACCAAATCAACAGAAGGGTCGCCTCCGGATGTTGCGGACTGTTTATTAATCTCCAAAAAAGCATCCTCAATCCCAATCCCCAAGGCATGGGCCACATATTTTGCAACCAGATCCATTTGCCCCGGATAGCCACCCGATGTTTCTATTGTGGTGACGCTTTCAACGAAATCCCACGTAATTGGAAGGGCAAATCTGGCAAAAGTATTTCTTATCTTATTCCAACTCACAGTCCATGTACATATCGTACTGCCTCTATCGGCAACACGATCAAGGATTAAGGAAAGATAGGCTCCGATGGCTTCCGACGCTGTTTTATCAGTTTTCGCCATTTCCTCTATGGCCCCGCGCGTATGTTTAACAAAAACACCCAGGGCAAGCAACTGGCGCGTGGTGAAGAGGTCACTCCACTTCTTCATCCCATACCTTTGGATTGAAAAGGCACGAGAGGCACCGCTGCCGCCACCCTCTGGTGTCGGCTCATCAGGCAGCCCGAAAGGCACTTCCTCAAAGATCTCCTCCAGATCCTCAATCTCGACCTCCGCGGCCTTTATCTCCTCTTCCGTGGGAAGGCGATATCGCTTAAATGTCCTTTTCCCATTCGGCATAGTGGCTTCGACCACCACGGCCGTCATCTGGGCGCCGAGAAGGCCCTGTTGGCCCTGGAGCCGAAGATCATCCATGGTCAGTGCAATCAGGCCCGGTCTGCCGCTGCAGGGGCTCCATACCCCTGCCCGGTTCATGGTGCCCGCATTCAAAAATGCCGTAAGCTTTTCCTCTGAGACCTCCCATTTTTCAAGGAATGGATAATCCTTGATAATCTGTTCAGGCTTTTTGAGATCCGATTCCTCTAAAAGGGCAAATGTAATACCTGAGCCATCTTCTTTTGGCACAGGCAGGATAGCGGCGCGCTTGCCGCTCTTTTTATTGAGCCAGAAGGTCTTGATCAGGGGAATCCGGCCCATGGTCATCTTGTCGCGGCCGGTTCGTGCCCAGAGATAGGCGACGGTGGGCTCGTTGTTTATTGTAGGGTAACGCGCGGCAAGGTCCGCCTTGGCCCGTTCCAGGACCCAACGTCCCCAGGCGCGCACGTGCCATGCAAGATCCGCCTTTGGAAGCTTAAGCATTAAGAGCTGTTTGGGATCTGAAAAATGGGTCTTTTTTTTGCCCTTGCGCCTCCTTACCTTGCCTGCAAGGAAATCCTCAACAAAATCCGGCCATTCCTTCACAAAAGCCGGAAGATGCCATTGCTTTCCAGCAAACCGCCGGGGATAGTCCAGGGTGCACTTGAGGATAAACCAGGCTACCGGGTTAAGGTCCGAGGCCGTGACATCGCAACCCAGCCTCATCGCCTCCAAAGGGATGGCTCCGCCGCCCGCAAAAGGGTCCATGACTTTTGGGGCCTTGTCCCCGTAAAACCCCCGGATCATGGCCCGGAATTCATCCATTGGAGGATCGTTCTCCCGGCCCCAGGCCAATACGCCGTCCTCCAGGCTCTCTTTTTCCTCGCTGATTGTTTTTCCGTCCGCATCCCTTTTTTCAAACTGCTGCTTGACCACCCTTCCGCCTATCTTTTCGAGCAGGGCCTTCCGCTTTTCAGGGTCGCCGGGATCGGGCAACAGGGTGGCCAGTAGAGCGGCCCTGCAGGCTGCGAGCGGCCGTCGCGCCGGCCAGATATGGAGCGTTGATATATGACCGTGCCGGACATTCTTCTCGTGTACACTGGCAAGAGAGGCCTGCCTTAAAGGAAATGCCACTTCAATCAATCTCGGTTTGTCTTGCACGATTTACCTCATAGGACGTCTATCTCTAATCAGCCGAAAGGTCGGCAATGTTTTATTGCTAAATTCCCCGCTTTTTTGCTTTTTCCTTTGTTAAGAAAAACCGTTTTAACAATAAAAACTCCTTTAAATACAGCATGTTAAAACATAATATCCTTTTCCGTCCTTTGCTAATATGAATCTTTTTTATATGTTTAGCAAAAGAACTTTACCTCGACATGAGTAAGATCGTTTTCCGGGTCAATTGTTTATTTCTTTGTTAAACTCACCTTTTTTGGACAAAGCTCTAACAATTGGAACCTGTTGAAATTCAAAGTGTTTCAGTCGTGTTCTGCAAATGTTTTCTATGTTAGGGCCTTTGTTCCTTTGTTTTTTTATCATTAAAAAGGGCCCATTTTGAGTAGCGCCGCGTTCCGAGATTTTTCACTTTTCGAAGCCCTCCGGACAACTCTGCGAGCAGATTGTGTATCCTGTCTTTTTTCTGCTTCTCCGTTAGGATCTCAGGCAGTTTGTCCATCAAGAGATTGTCAATATCTTTGCGCGACACCGGACCGTGCTCTTGAATCAGCTCCAGGATCATGTCCTGATAGTACCGTTTATCGAGCCCTCTATCCCTGATATGTCGGGCCTTATTGCCTGTGACGGCCGCAATTCTGCCGGCGACAAAGAGATTTGGATAACGGCCCTCGACCAATTTCATGGCCTTGAGTTTTTTGTGTTCATCTTTACGGATTCGGATGCGTTTTTGGACTTTGTCGAGGAGGATAACGGTCCAAAGACCCAGATCGGATCGCTCCATGAGCAACTGTGAATAGCGCTCGTCTAAGATTGATCCCAGTAGCCTTACGGCAACACGCTCAGGATCGGCCAGGTCATAGTCGGGCATGGGAAAAAATCGTTTGACCTGGGTTAGGAACATCCTCTTGATACCCCCACCCTGGGTATCGATCATGTTGAGATTGACCATGGCTTCCGCAAGAAAAGGATTTCGATAGATCTCAAGTGGCGCGTCCTGCCTGATGACCCTTTCCACATCTCCCGGCAGAAAACTTCCGGCATTTGTCAGAAGGAGAGAATCGAGAGTTTCTACGACATTGATCCGTCCGTGAAGGCTATAGTCCTGATGAGCCACGCAATTATGGAGCGCTTCCCGGATGACCCACGGGTCGTATTGGGCTATCTCGACGGGAAAGAGCGTTCCACTGGGCAGCGCGCGGAATGTCAGGTTCCGGATCTTTTTCAGCACACGGTCGACATTTAAGAGAAACGGCGGTCCAAAGTGCTCGTAATCCCTTTCCTGATTCCGGTCGTCCTTGAGGATCCAGGAGATTCGAGCCACAGCCGGTGTAATCAGCGCGGATGACTCGGGCCTGCCCAGAAGCAAAATCGCGGTGCTGGTGATGCCGCCTTGAATGGTAAGGCGTGCCTTGTTCAGGAAGGTAAGATCATCCCAGGCGGCGATATCGGCCTCCTTCCCCGGATATTTGGTGACATATTCATGCCTGGCCTTTGAAAGCGCGTCAGGATTGAGATCATCCAAAGAGGCCCGCTCGCATATCTGCGCAGACCAATCCATCCGACGCTGCCAGATGCGTCTCTCTTTGTCCGGATGTCTCGATAGGAGAGTCTTGCTTGATCCGACCCGGACGTAAGCAACGCCGTAAAATTCCACCGGGCGGTCGAAGGCCGCATTGATGTTAAACAGGACAATAGGTCGGCCGCGATAGATGAAAGGGTAGGCCTCGAAGCCCACGTTCGGCCGCAAACCGAGTGATAGCCATAAGAGCAAATCCTGATTGCCTTTGCCCTTCTCGATATCAGGATTGAAAGCGGTGCCGATAACATTGTGTGTTTCATCCTGGATGCCGAAGGCAAGATAGCCCTTTGTCTTACCGCTCAGGCACGCGGAGTTTGCAAGGGCCGAGAGGTATTCACCCAGGGCCTGGGGATCATGACGGCCGGCCTTAAATTCAAGCCATTCCGTCTCTTGCGGCTCAGCGCGCAGGCGATCAAGCAAAGCGGTCAACTCCTGAGTATCCATGACCTTCTGTCTCCTTTAAATCCCTCCTGCCTTAATTCCAGTCGATTTGCGCCCTCTCCGTCTTTGACTTCAAACCGGCCTAATCCGGTTCCGCCTCCCGGATAATATCGCCTATGTTCACGGTAAAGCTCTTGCGGCTCTTTACAGCCAGCTTGAAGGCCGGGTCTTGCACGCGGTAAAGGGTCGGATTGGTGGCGCAATCAACGACCACGTAGAGCCAGTATTTGTCCCGAACATTGACGGCCGTGGGCCACTCGTTCTCCGTAAGATGTACTGGGCCTCTGCCGGCGCGTCCCTTGACTTCAATGGCCACTTTTTCGCCGTTACCCCTGTGGCTTTCGATGTCATATCCTCTTGCAAGATGGGGCGACGAAACGTCATACACACGCGCCTTATAGCGGTCCACCTCAAAATTGCGGGCAATCCTCATGGCCATATCTTCAATATTTTTATCATAGGTCTCGAGTGTTTCAGGACTGGGATCCGGCACAACCAGGGCGACTGCAATCCTTTCCATCCTGGAGAGTTCCAGTTGTTCCGGCCTTCGTTGCTCAAAAACGAGCGTCTTGGCTTTTCCCTCCTCAAGTTGTGCTTGCTCTTTTTTCACATCTTCAAGCTCATTTACCGCTTTGGGATCGCCCTGGCGGACGCTACGGGCCAATTCACTCCTGCGTTCGGCCAATTCGCTGAACAGAAAATCAAAGCCGCGCATAAGGTCATCCACACGAGATGATGTATCCGCTTGGAAGGCGGCCCTTGCCTGTTGAAGATAGGTGGTTTCTGCCACCATTCGGGCGTATGCATCAGCTTTGGCAACATGCTCTTCAGGGTTGCGCAGCAGGTTTCCCGCTTTCCATAATGCGGCCGGAGGTGCCGCGTGCAGGGCCAATAGGTGATTGGGAGGGCAGATATCGAACTCACCCCTTTCGTCCCATTTCAAGCCGATTAACCGTCGGTCCATGAGATTGCTTAAAGACGAGCTGGGGCCTTTATCCGAAATGGATGAACTTTCGCCTAACTGACAGATATAAACCGCGGCATAATAAGGCTCTTCTGCCTTGGGATCACAGAATACGGCCCCACGCTGAATATCTTTTTGAAACCGATTCATTACTTCCTGACATAGTGCATCAAAAATCATGTCTCCGGGACGAAGAAAGGCTACTTTAACGCCTTCCTGGTTAGGGATGGAAATATCCCCGTGAACAGACAGGTAATCGGGGAGTCCATTGGACAGACTTTCAGCGAGATTCCTCAACCACTGCCCTTCTTCACCTGTTATCGAAAACCGTGCGGCTTCATTCAGATCACCCTCTATTTGCAGCCCCATGTATTGAGACGATTTTTCGACAAAATTTTGGATAAAGGCGGGGAGGAGTCGATTGAACTGCTCCACTTCGATTTCCGTATTCAGTTGCCCGAGACGCTTAGCTACATCACCATAGGTTGATGCTGTTTTTCTCTGTTCTTCAACCGTTCTTCTAAGCTTTTGTGTAGAAAAGATGGATTCAAGTCTCTTCTGGGCCGAATAGGGGGGAGTTTCAAACAAGGCATCTCTTAGTAGATCCCGGATCGAAACTTCCTGAAGACGTTGACCTATCACATCGAAGACCTTGTCGCTGCAAAGCTCCTTACGCGCTTCTTCCAGCTTGTCCAGGAGTGTGGTTAAAACATCGCCTTCCCTGGTATCTTTGGCAACCAGATTAAATATGCGCACTTCGGGATGTTTTTGACCAAAACGATGCAAACGCCCCATCCGTTGTTCAAGGCGCGCCGGGTTCCAGGGAATATCATAATTGACCATTACCCAGGCAAATTGGAGGTTAATGCCCTCTCCTGCCGCATCTGTTGCAAGCATGATTCGAGCACTTGGGGCATCAGGATTTTTAATGCACAGGGATCGACGAAAGTCAGGAGTCATAAACAGTATCCTCTGCTCTTCTCGCTCCTTGACCTCCATACCGCCGTGTATAGAGGCTATCTGCCCGGTATATCCCAGCGCTTCGAACCTCTGACGTAAGTAATCCAAAGTATCCCGGTGTTCAGTAAAGACAAGCAATTTCTCGTTTTGGAATTCCGCAGACTCAATAAGCTCACGTAATTTGACGAATTTTGATTCATTAAGCGCCTCTCTTACCTCTTCGCCCAAGGTGATAATCCGCTCAAGGTATTCCACTTCTTTCTGCTGTTGTTCCGGATTCACCGGTTGGGCTAAAGACAGGACCTGCCCTTCAACGTACTCATCGCTTTCAAGGCCAATCTCAGAGGGTTCGTTATCATCAGCCGTGCTGGAGTCAAAATGGTCTATGATTCCTTCAAGGGATAAAGCCCTTTGCTCGATAAACGGCATATCCTCTTTCAAAATGCGAGAACGCCGCCGTTTAAGTGACTCCAACATGGCAAAGGTGGAACTGGCTAAACGCCGCTGCAGGACCGCTACCACCATGGCTGCAGCGTTTTTATTGATGTTCTTACTCGTTTTGTAACTCCAACGCAAATATTCCGAGGAGGCATCGTAAAAATGTTGCTCATCGGGAGTGAGTTTAAAAGAAATAGTCTGGCATAAGCGGGGCATATAAATAGGCTGGCCTTTGTAGTTAACCATTTCTTCCTTTAAGCGGCGCAGGAAATACCTGGACTTTTTTTCAGGGGACAAAGAGGGTAGCGTATCCGGGGTAGAGAGGACCTTGCGATCAAGCAATCGCCAGAGGGCAAAATAGGGAAATGGTTTACCCATATGGGGCGTAGCCGTAAGCAAAAGCAAGTGTGTGGTGTGCTCACTCATGGCTTCGCCCAGAAGATAGCGACGGGTTTTGCTGTCTTTTCGCTTTGGGTTATTCCATGCAAGTTTGTGGGCCTCATCAAAGACAACCAAATCAAACCTTGGTGAATTTTCAGATACGAGTCGTTCCCTAATTGGATCATTGGCGGCAGTATCGACACTGATGATGATGCGAGATGGTTCATCATCCGACAAGGGATCACCTTTTTGAAAATCCGCCCCTTTTAGGATCTTAAAATCAAGATCAAAAAAATAAAGGAGCTCATTTCGCCAATTCCAAGTAAGCCCAGCCGGACAAGCGATAAGAATACGGTTCAATCGACCACGATTAATCATTTCCCGTATATAAAGGCCAGTCATAATTGTTTTTCCGGCACCGGCATCATCGGCAAGGATAAATCTAAGAGGATTTTGAGGCAAAAGGTACTCGTAAACAGCAATCCGTTGATGAGGAAGAGGAACCACGCGTGAAAGCTCAAGTCCGAATGTTTTATTAATAAGGTGGCCGTTTTGAAGCCTGTATGCATCAATCACAAGCTTGATCGCCTCAGGCTCACCTTCAAAATTCAGGCGGGGAAATAACGATATTTGCCGACTACGTGGAGTTGGGGTCTCTTCATGGTCCATCCAAAGAGCCCTGAGTCGCTCAAGCCGATCTTTCTGAGGTTTCGCCTTTCCGTTTTCCCAGCGATTAACAGTAGCGAAAGAAACACCCAAAACGTTAGCAAATTCTTGCTGCGAATGCCCCAGTTTCAAACGCAATGCTTTTATTTCCCCACTTTCCATGAGAAGAAAGATATCACACAAAAGAAATAATGTCAAATATTTTATTCATCTATATATAGTTTGTTATACATTCAAATCATCTGTTTAAAAAATCATCCTGAATACGGGGCCTGCCCTTGACATTGGACATATTTGCAATTTGTTTCATTTGTAAATGTGCTCATATCGTGAAGCGTGCTCAATTTCTTCGAATCTGAAACTAAAAGCCTCACTCTTTGATTCAGAAATGTGGTATCCGGGACCTCCATCAGTGGGAACTCCGTTGTTGTCTTCGTTGGTGTATTCCCACTTTGAACCCCATATCTTTTCCACGCGCCTTGCACGGGCCCACAAAATCCAAAACCCCGCTCTCCATCTGTCCGGAGTAACGGGGTTTTGGACGCTCACAAATCATTTTGGATCCTCTTTCCTACTGGAGGTTGAAAGAAGAAGATCGGCTCAGAAATATTGCCTTATACCGTTTACGAGTAAATACCACAGAAGTCAATGAAAACAGCTTCCCGTGCAAAAGGCTTTTGGGGTTATCATAAGGCATCTGTTTGACAGATGGGGTCAAAATCAAGACGGCCTTTTGTCAAAAAGTTTTCAGGGACTGGAAAAAAGGCTGGCAAAATCAGGCGATCTTTGTTGAATCATGGGCCAATATGTGGTTAACTATTCAAAATAGCACTCTTTTTGGAGGGAACCATGGCCAGGGTCGACCGCAGACCCCTTTATGGCTTGGTTTTTGTGGCAGAAGTAAAGCGACAGATTAAGGAGACAAAGGAGCCGGGCCGAGGCGGTTCATTGATATGACATCTGACTTCTGAATTGGCGACAGGTTTGCGACAGAAGTTATGACGAACTCGTGTCAGGCATTGTGATAAGATGCCCAAATTTGACTATTAAGGGGGGAGAAGGGAAATGACGGAAAAAGCGGTATATCAGGAATTGGCAGAAGGGTTGGGGGCGGGGGAGTCCAGGTTTATCCCCGGGATTTTTGAGAGCTTGACCAGCGAGGATGAGGCCAGGGTCTTGCTGGCGGCATCGCCGCCCGCCACCGTTGAGGAGTTGGCGGAGAAGACCGGAATTGGTGAATCGGAAATTGAAGGGATGGTCGGCCCGCTTTTTGACAAGGGGTTGATGTTTAAATCAAAAAAGGAGAGCGGTATTCGATATTATCGTGTTCGCAATCTGCTTCAGATGCACGATGCCACCGCGGTTATGTTGGACCCGCCTCGGGAGATGCTGGATCTTTGGCGGGAGTTTATGGCGAGGGAGTTTGACGACTACAGCCGGAAGATAGAGGAAGTGCTTCCTTCGCCCGTCATAAGGGTGATCCCGGTCAACATCACCATTGAGGCCAAGACCCAGATACTGGCCTTTGACGATATAAAAAACATCGTCAATGAGGCCAGAAGCCTGGCCGTAACTCCCTGTTCCTGTCGCGTGATTGATGGCAAATGCGGGAAAAGTCTGGAGGTCTGTATCCAGATCAACAAGGCCGCTGATTACGCCATCGAGCGGGGGACGGGTCGTAAACTTGAAAAAGAGGAGACCCTCGAGATACTGAAGAGGTGCGAGGAAGAGGGTCTTGTCCATGTGGGGAATAACCAGCGGGCACCGGGTCATGTCATCTGCAACTGCTGTAGTGATTGCTGTCTTAACTGGCCCTCCGTTCGCACGGGCCTGAAAAAATTTGTGGTGCCGAGCCGGTTTACGGCCACCGTGGATTCCGAATTGTGTTCTTCGTGTGAGGCGTGTCTGGAAAGGTGTTATTTTGACGCCATCACACTGGAAGGAGATGGAGATACTGCCATTGTGAATTCCGAAAAGTGCATGGGGTGCGGGCTTTGTACGGTGACATGCCCCGAAGAGGCCATCAGCTTCGATGAAGTGAGGCCTGCTGAATTCGTGCCCGAGTAGATCAGTCCGGCACTCTGCACCATACCCTCATCCGAGGAATCGAACAGAGGGGGATTTTCGAGGATGATAAAGGCCGGCGAATGATGCGGACCTGGTTGCAGCCGCGGGCACGATTTTGAAATGAACTGGTGTCACAGCTTGATTAGGGGATTAAGCCGATTTGTATATGGGTTGAAAAAGGATGGTGTTTGTGGTAGGTTAAACGAGACATCAAAAGGGAAAGGAGGAACGCCATGGCTAAAAAGATTGAGTGGGAGAGCGTATTCGAGAAGGCGCTTCAACGGTCCGAAAAGGAGGGAAAACCTGTTTTGCTGGATTTCTTTAACCCCGGCTGAATCGGCTGCCAGCAGATGGATGCGGTTACGTATCCAAAGGATGCAGTGGTCGAGTTTGTGAGCGAGAACCTGATTCCATTGCGGGTTCAGTTTAATGAGGAGCCGCTCGCCTCACAATTCCGCGTCAAATGGACGCCGACCCTTGTGGTTCTGGATGAGAAGGGAGAGGAGCATCACCGGACTGTTGGATTTTTTGAACCGAACCAGTTTATACCCTCACAGATGTTGGGTATTGCCAAGGTAGCCTTTGACGGGGATGAGTTTAAAACCGCGCTGGAGTATCTGGAAAGACTGCTTAAAGATTATCCTGAAAGTAATTCAGCGCCGGAGGCCATATACCTGCGGGGTGTGAGCCTCTATAAAAGCACCAAAGACCCCAAGCCCCTCAAGGCGGTGTATGAAAAGCTGGCCGATGCATACCCCGGCAGTGAATGGACCAACCGGGCTTATCCTTACAGTCTGTTGTAGGAGAGGGAAAGCGGGGGAAAAGACTGATGAAACCCGATGTCCTGGTGACACGCAGGCTCCCTTCAGCAGCCATGGCGCTGTTGGAGGAGAACTTTGAGGTTGAGTGCAATCCCCATAACCGGGTCTTGACCCGTGAGGAACTCCTCAGTGCTGTCAAGGGAAAGGATGGGCTATTGCCGCTTCTCACCGATCGTATCGATACTGAGGTGATGGATGCAGCAGGTCCCCGGCTTAAGATCATCGCCAACTATGCGGTGGGCTACAACAATATCGACGTGGATGCGGCTACGGCGAGAAAGATCGCCGTGACGAACACGCCCGGCGTGCTCACGGACACGACCGCTGATCTGACCATGGCGCTTCTGCTAACAGTGGCCCGGCGTGTTGTGGAGAGCGACGTCTATGCCAGGGCCGGCAGGTACCAGGGGTGGGACCCCCTTTTGCTGTTGGGGGCGGACGTCCACCACAAGACGCTGGGCCTTTTAGGCTTTGGCCGGGTGGGTTTCGCGGTGGCCAGGCGGGCGGCGGGCTTTGACATGCGAATCCTGTATTATGATCAGTGCAGGGCAGACGCTGATATGGAGAAACAGGTGGGTGCCACCTGTGTGGACCTGGAGGCCCTGCTGAGGGAGTCCGATTTTCTCTCACTCCATGTTCCGTTAACCGAGGGGACACGCGGTCTCATGGGGCCGGAGAATCTGTCCCTGATGAAGCCTACCGCCTTTATCATCAACACGGCCAGGGGAGAGGTCATCGATGAGGAAGCCCTTGTCAGGGCGCTGGAGGAAAAGGCGATCGCGGGTGCGGGACTCGACGTGTTCGAGCATGAACCGATGATACATCCGGCTCTCGCCAAGATGGACAATGTGGTGATCCTGCCGCACATCGGCAGCGCCTCCATGGAAACCCGGACCCGAATGGGGTTGATCGCTGCTGAGAACTTGATCGCTATTTTCAAGGGTGAGATACCTCCCAACTGCCTGAACCCCGAGGTTTTTGGCTGATGCCATGTTATGATCTCCGAGGTCTTGCTTACCGACAAGCACTTTTTGCCCCCATGTTCTCCTGAGCTTATCCTTTCTATCGCCCGTGGGTGTTTACAGACCAATCTCCGGTGTGTTCTTTGCCACACTGAGCTTCCAATCAGGGTCACGCTTTTCCAGGAATGAGGCTACACCTTCCCGGGCGTCCGCCTGGGAAGAGGTCCAGGCAAACATGAGCGCCTCTTTGGGGCCGAGTTCCGCAGAGGATATGCTTAGCCCTCTCCAGAGCAGACGTTTTGAAATCGCCACGGAAACCGGGGCTGCCTTGAGCACTTCCCGGGCCCGTTCAAGGGTAGCTTCAAGCACCTGGTCAGCAGGCAAGGCAGCGCTTGCCAGCCCCAGCTCAACGAGTTCTCGGCCCCGGATCATGCGGCCGGTGAGCAGAAGGTCTGCCGCGTTTGACAGACCTGCCACCTGGGGCACGATTTTGTGAGACCAGAGTTCCGGGAGTACGCCTCGTCGAACGAATGCAAACTGCACCTTGGCGTCTTCGGCCACGATCCGAAGGTCGCAGGTCATGGGATATGTGATGCCGACGCCGATGGCGTGCCCATTGATCGCTGCAAACACCGGTTTACGGATCTGCCAGGGAAAGGGCCCGGCATAGCCTTCGTATCTGCCCTCTTTGTCTCTCAGGACGGTATCTTTTTCCCTTGAAAAGGTGTCAAAGGCGCTGTCGCCCGACGACAGATCCGAACCCGCACAGAAGGCGCGACCGGCACCGGTTACCACAACTGCACGGATTTCATCATCTTCGTCACAGCAGAGCATGGCATGGCCGAGCTCCGCCGACATGGTGTGGTTCCAGGCGTTCAAGCGATCGGGCCGGTTTAATGTTATGGTTGCGATACGATTTTCAACTTTGAAAAGAATTGTCTCATAATTCATATTTATCTCCTTTAAGTAGACGGTCAGCTATATGGCTTGTCCGAGGATAAGAAGCAATTCTTCATCGGTCAGGACGATCGGGTTCCCTTTCGTGCTGCTTGCCTCCCGCACCTTTGTCACGACGTCCGGAAAGAGCGATTCTTTCAGGGAAAATACCCTTAATGGCGGCACCTGTAACTGAGCGCACAGGTCCTTCACCCAAGAGACACCCTCTGCGGCACGGGCGGTTTTCTGGCCGGTCAGGATTTGCGCCACCTCGTCATATCGTGCAAGGGCCACAGCGTTGGGCTCACGATGCTTTAATGCGTGGACGTTTGCTGCCATGACGTGGGGGAGAAGACGACCGCATATGGCGCCGTGGGGCGCGGGAAACATGCCCCCCATAGGGCCGGCAAAACCGTGGACAGCCCCCAGTCCGGCGTTTGCCAGGGCCAGGCCGCCGAAGAGACTTGCCAGGGACATGTCTTCACGTGCTATCTGGTCACTTCCGTACTGAAAAACTTTACGTAACGACCGGCCAACTCTCTTCATCCCTTCACGGCATATCCCGTCTGTGAGCGGGTTTGCCTTGTTTGAAACAAATGCTTCCATCAGTTGTGTCAGGGCATCCAGCCCGGTGAAGGCGGTCAAGGATGGGGGCATGGAAAGGGTTAAAAGGGGGTCCACCACGGCCAGACGGGGCAGCATCAAGGGGCTGCGCATGCTCACCTTTACTCGGTGTTTCGGGGACCCAATCACCGCATTCCGTGTGACTTCTGCCCCGGTACCGGCGGTTGTGGGAATCGCTATGTAGGGGGCGGAGGCCTGCCGGAGTTGTTTACCGTGGCCGATGACCTCAAGATAATCAAAGAGGTCGCCGCTGTTGGTCAGAAGCGCTGCTATGGCCTTTCCGGTATCGATGACGCTTCCTCCCCCGATCCCTATCACCAGATCACTTCCGGCCCGGCGCGCATATTCCACCCCTTCAAGCACAGTTGACGTTGTCGGCTCCCCGGGCACGCTGAAGGCGACCGTTTTCAGTCCCTGTTTTCTCAGCGTTTCCAGCAGCGTCGCCGTACGTTCAAGCGCCCGGCCGGTAACCACGCAAACGCACTGGCCCATCCCGATCGCTATCGGCGCAACTTCCTGAACGACGCCCCGGCCAAAAATAATTCGGGTGGTGGTTGCAAATTCAAATTTCATGGTTCATTATCTATACGAGACCTTTGCAAAACGCCCCCTTTTGGCCAATCTCCGCGTCAGACTCAAATTTCAATCCTCGAAATATTCAATATATTCCTGTGGTTGAAATT
>JACNIU010000275.1 GCA_014382905.1 Desulfobacterales bacterium | reverse complement strand
GGAAAGAACCATAGAATTTTCTTTCTCTCTCAATGACAGGAATTATAAGGAAGGACACTCAAATGAAGGTGAGTGAGCAGGCTTAACCGGGGAGAGAATTATACGGAAAACAATCAGGGAATAAAATGGTAGGAACCAAATACACAACATAAACAAACTGACAACATAGCTTGCATGAAGGTTCTGTCTCATATTAGCCACATCTTGTCAAGGCTGGGATATGTAGCTTTCACCTTTTGCCTGGAAAATCAGGCAGATGGTTTAGGTATTCCACAGTCGAAAAAGAGGGCAAAAAAGCAACATTTCACTACCACAATCCAATCTGACATCACATATGTTGTGGCCATTTCATCCTTGACACACAATCGGATCTTCTCTACAGTCCTCCCCGGAAAAGCAAGTTCTTATCACCGAGCCTGAAAAAGAAGAAAATCATGGCCGATGCTTTTAAGCTTCATCTGTGAGAGAAACTTTCAGCCTCGACTGTCGGGGTATGGATGCCCCTCCCACAAGATCAAAGTCAATATTTGGGTTGCAGGCGTACCCGGCACTAAGATATTATTGGTTTGTTAAGAACTCGCTTTTCCAAAAACAAATTTCAAATGTGACAGTTATTTCGTCTTAATTTGTGTGAGTTTTTAAATCCAAAATCGTGTCTGAACAGGGTTTTAGTTCAGGCACTATTTAGGCACACCTGGCGTTGAGCGTCAATCCAAATTCAACTTAAATTTTTAGAACCTCGGCCGCAAACGTCGTAAAAGGAAGCACTCTTGTTCTAATATTCCTTACCTCATAATCCTTGATACCCTGATGGACCTGAAAAAAGACGGGGATCTCCGTTCTTGCGGCAAAATAGGGAATATGTTTGCTCACATCATCGTCACCGGTTTTGCTTTCCACGGCAAAAAGCGGCCGGCTGTTTTTCAAAACTACAAAATCGACCTCTCGCTTGCTTTTATCCCTCAAATAGCAAAGCGTCATATCATCGCCCTGGGTATCCTCAATAAAGTGGCAATACTTCAAAAGATTTGAGGCCACCAGGTTTTCAAAGCGGGCACCGGGCGTTTTGCAAAGTGACCAGTCCCACATGAAAAGTTTCCGGTCCTTTTTGAGTGCATTGATTTTTTTAGCGCCATAGGGTGGCAGCAGAAAACAGTAGTACAGATTTTCAAAGATTTTTACCCACCGGTCAACCGCCTCGTGGGATGCGGAAAGATCCTCCCGTAACGAATTGATGGACAGCAGCGACCCCACTTTTTCCTGCAATAGAATCGAAAGGACTTCAAGCTGGCTGATTTCTTTTACCTGCTCAAGCGTCACGAGATCTTCCTTTACCACCCTTGCAAGCCGTTCTCGCTGCCACCTTTTCCATTGCGTTTCGGACTGGCTCAGAAACGGCTCGGGGAAGCCTCCGAATTTGAGAAGCGAATCAAGATCCTTTTTGGTCGGTGATGTATTGACTTCGCATAAAGAAAACGGATGCAGTCGATAATAATGATACCGTCCCTGGAGAGAATCGCCGCCCTTGCGGTAGTAATCCAGTCTGGCAGACCCGGTTATCAAAAAAGAGGTGGTGGACTTACGCTTGTCGTAGAGCCCTTTGACCAAATTCCGCCATTCCTTGTATTTATGAATTTCGTCAAGGACGATAAGGCCTTGATTTGAAGGGAGCTTTCCTTGGAGGATATCCCTTTTGTCCTCAAAATAGTCCCAGTTCAGATACGCCGGATGGTTTTCATCTCCCTGGAGAATGGAGAGCGCCAGCACCGTCTTTCCCACCTGCCTCGGTCCGCCGACAAATACCATTTTTCTTTGCAAATCGTCTACGATATGTCGGGTCGGATAACGTTCCATAACGCCTGTACCTGTGGAAAAGAGAGAAGTTTCGGGTCAACCCAATTATAGTCATAAATATTTTCGGGTCAACCCTGAAATTTCTGTATGACTTTAAAGCATTGAATCTGCCGACTATTGTGTGTATGATCCCGACCCGATAAACGGGAAAAGCGCCTATTTATCCCGCTTGTAGCGGGGAAATGAACTAAAGTGTCTAACCTGCCAAAGCCGATGAAAGCGTAACGGAGATCCCGTCTTACAGATCTCGTTATTTGCTCGTTTGCAGGGCCTTGCTGGTAGGTAGTGGTAGATGGTGTCTATTGAACGGATAGGTTTTTCCGGCTCATAGCACGGAACTAAGCACAAAGTCACTGTATCAACTGATTCTCTCAGCGGTCCATTTGCCTTGCCTAATCCCTCTCGCAGATCTTATTAGACTGCATTAAGCACAAGTGGCTCGATAGAAGAGATTGCTTTGTATGCGAAGCAATCCCAGCCTGATTTTAATCCTTTTTATTTTGCCAGAAGTCAAAGATTTCAGCAACCTAAAACCCTGTGATATTATCGATTCGGGTAGATTGATTGAACCTGGAATATCTGAAACACTGGTTTAGGATTGAGAATATTCGGAATTTTCTTACATTTCAAAAACCTGAGTTATGCCTTACTTACATGCCAGTTCGGTTAAGAGGAGAAACAGCGTTGATAGAGCCCGTCCTATTACGGAGAGAGCATAGTGGAAATGGGCCTGCGACTCAAGAAAATCCGACCGTCCCGCCTATATTTGTGGCCGGGACTCGCTGGTCTGAAATGGGGCATGCACGCGCCTTTGAAAATTCACAGCGAGCGCATTCCCCGTTGCTTGCAGCGGGGTTAGCGAGCGAACTTAAAATGAAGGAATTTTCCTTAAATTTGGGAGATTCCCCGCAGCTTGCTGCGGGGTTCTTCAATTAGAAGGTGACAGATCCCTGTTTTTCGGATATATGGAAAAGGGCAAAGGGAGCAAGGAGAAAAACAGCAAAATCGGCACGAATTCCGGAATAGTCTTGACTGATTCGGAATAGAAGGCTAAAAAGTCGCCATGGAACGATTTCTGACACACTATATCCGGGATGACTTGGAAAAGAAGATTGTTCTACTGACCGGCCCCCGGCAGTCTGGCAAGACAACCTTGTCGAAGATGTTGAGCAGCAATTTTGATTATTTCAATTTCGACAATCCGGAGCATCGTCTGGGGCTTATGGAGAGATCATGGGACCGAGCCAAGGACAACCCTCCCCAAAATGGGCCAATATCGGCTGGTGCATCTTAACACCGAAATACTCACAATAGGGATAGCACTTTGAAAGGAGCATGAACGCTATCTTCTTTTTTACCTCCCCCCTCTCCTCTTCGAGGGCGTCGAAATTCCCTCCGCCCTTTGAGATGATCATGTCCGCTCGGTTGATCAATTCATTCACTTCTGCTGAACACCTGCTCAGGATGGTCCCCGGGCAGGGGCCGTCAATGCCATTCTCAATCACCTTTACAATCCCGTCCATCCCTATGGATCGTGCTTCACTCAATGTTGCGTCATTGAGTGTAGGGACACTCCTGACAATGAATACCACATCAACATCATATTGTTCTTTAATGAGCTCGATCAGAAGTCTATCAAAAACAATTTCGCCGGCGTTGTCTCCAAGATAGACTAAGGACCGGCATTCTTCCAGGTTTTCCCTGAAATTCAGGTATCCCCTTTCCGAGATGGGGTCTTTAAGCCTTTCTGTTATGGAGTTTTCAATATCGGTGGGTCGGTCTCCCATCATGAGGTCGATGGTGTTCCCGAGTATGGCAAGTTTTACAGCGGTGTAAAGCGGGTCTGAGGCCTCATTCAGGATCTTTCTCAGGAAAGGCACGATCCCCATGATCCTTCTGTTCTGGCTTGATTTTATCTCCTGAAAGGGATCGTGGTCGCCTGTCGCATCCATAATCAGCCTCATGACAGACTCGATGACCTGTGGACTGGTAACATCCCAGGACTCGCCCCGAAGCGAAGGAATTTCGAGGATCTTGCTGTACAGTGTCCTGAAACGGCCTTCATCCAAGGACAATTCCCGGATAGATGTAAGTGACATCGTCAAAATGCAGGGGATACAATCCGGTTTGATCAGCATCCTTCTCCCACTCAAAAACCTTCTATAACAGATGGGAAAGCCCCAGTTCAGGGTTTCTTGTCTTTATTATCCGCGTCCAATTCCTTCCAGAATTCCTTGTGCTGGTCCTTCCAGTTTCGACCCCACTTCTTTTCAAAATAGGAGGAAGACAATCTCCTTTCCCAGGGTTCCCAGGTAGACCTCCCCTCCTCCTGGGATGTCAATATATCCACCAAAAATGTGGTGATACGCTTCATTTCCTCCTTGGGGAGATAGCAATCAGCGCCTTCCTTGATAGATTTCACGAGATTGGCAGGGTTTAACGCGTGCGCTGTCAACATGACAACGGTGATGTTCTTATGCTTGGCAATGTTCAGCAACTTATAGCCATCAACACCCATAATATCCAGAATTGCCAGATCGAACTCATTTTTCTCCAGGAGTTCTCTGGCTTCCTCAAATGTGGAGGCCTTTGAGACCTCACACATGTCTAACATCTCCTCCAGCACATCCAATACGTCAGGTTCATCATCGACGATGAGAATCCGCTTTCCCTGCAACAGACCATTTTGTGACATGATTCACCCCCATTTTGAAGAACCCCGCAGCAAGCTGCGGGGAGTCTCCCAAATTTAAGGAGAAGTCCTTCATTTTAAGTTCGCTCGCTAATCCCGCTGCAAGCAACGGGGAATGCGCTCGCTGTGAATTTTCAAGTTCGCCCACCGCTCTACATACGAACACGCACGGCAGACGCTGACAGGCCAAAGCGACGCCAAGGCCTTTTATTTGCTGAATCCCTTCAGCATCAGATCGATGATGTGGTCTGTATCATTTTTTCCCTCCTCTTTCATCACTTTTTTGCCAAAATCCCTCTTTCCGGCGGCTGTCACAGGCCTGGCCTGGGTCGAAAAGAGATTCTCCGGAAACGGAAGATCCCTGTCGATCGCCCATTCGATGTCCTGCGGGGACCCGTAGTGTTTTTCAATACGCATCCCCATCTTTGCGATTTCTATCACTTCGCTGACACTGATACAGGGGATCACCTGCTGCTCAGAAGGGACAGGCTCGACGATTGTACCACACCCGTTTGCAACAAACCTCTGGTCCTTCTGGCCGATGATGCTTTGTTTAATGGACAGGGAGTTCTTACCGACAACGAAGCTATCAGGGGAGACCATCCCCTGTACAATGCTTTCCCCGAAACCCCAGTTTGCATCAATCGTGATTTTGGACCGGTCTCCTGTCACAGGATCCAGGGTAAACATCACGCCCGCAGACCTGGCGTTCACCATCTTCTGTATCCCCACGCTGATCAGCACGCCCTCCTGGGGGAAACCCGCTCTCATCCTGTATGTAATTGCCCTGTCGGTAAAGAGGCTGGCCCAACACTCATGGGTGGCCCGAACCACCTCATCATTGCCCCAGATCCAGAGATAGGTATCCTGCTGGCCTGCGAAACTTGCATCTTCAAGATCTTCGGCGGTAGCGCTTGATCTGACCGCCACAGGCAGGTCTGTAACACCGCATTTATTACACAGGGATCCATATGCGGTAATTATTTCTTCCTGTATCTCATCCGGTATCGGTTTGGAGAGGATGGCCTGGCGGATCTCTTTCCCTGCCCTGGACACCCCCTTAATGTCATCCGGAGATGCATCAGACAATGTTTCCCTGACGTGAGCCCATAGCGCCGCTCTTTCCATATATTGCTGGAATGCCTTGCTCGTTACGGCAAATCCGGGTGGGACCCGTATGCCCGCATTCACCATCTCCCCTAAGTTTGCGTTTTTCCCGCCTACAAGGGGAAGCGTGCTTCTGCTGCATTCTTCAAACCAGAGAATATACTGAAATTGAGACGCCATGCCACATTCCTCCTCTCCATGCCTTTGGACTGATATCTCTGAAAAATGCTCAATTTTGCGAGAGGCTACTGTAATCCCGCTATGCGGGACTCCGCTCAAGACGCAAAGGACACGAGGCAAAAGACGCAAAGGAAAGGCTGCCTTGGCCAAATCCGTTACCCGGATTTGGCCAATAAAAACCTTAGCAAAAATCTTGGCGTACTTAGCGCCTTTGCGGTTCAAGAATCTATCGCTGCAGCGCCTACTTGTCTAAGATATAGACAACACCGTTATCGCCATCCACCTTTATACGCTGGCCTGTCTTTATCTTGGCGGTTCCCTCAAATACATTGATCACGCAGGGGATTCCATACTCCCTGCTCACAATGGCCGAATGTGAGAGACTCGCTCCCCTGTCAACCACAACACCCTTAAGGAGGCCGAAGACCGGGGTCCAGGTCGGAGCCGTCGATGCGGCCACAAGAATATCCCCCTTCTCCACCTCATCAAGCTGGGACTCCTCCATGATTACCCTGGCCGGACCCTCTGCAACTCCTCCCGAACCACATATGCCGTAGAGGTCTGCATTCAATTCCGGCTTGGGAACAGGCATAGAGCCCACCACGATCTTGAGGGCAATGGGATCATTGGACTGAACAAGGACCCCCATGGCGTCGTCCATGGTAAACCCTTCTTTGAGGATGGCGGGCGGATTCTCTTTGCTGCACCACCCCTCCCACTCTTTCCGTCTTCTATCGACGATATGCCGGAGGTTGAATCCATCCGGAACGAGCGTCACCGCCCTCATCTCATCGGGCATGAGAAAAAAGGTGTCCTCGGGATCATCAATCACCCCGGCAGCTACCAGCCGTTTCCCGATCGCCAGGCACGACCTTCGCATGAGCGCATGTGTATAAAGGTCCAAGTAGTGGTTGTGTTCCTCGCTGAAAGCGCCCGTCTTCTGGGCCAGACCGAGAAGCGTCTTGAACCATCCCTGCTGGTCTTCCGGGACTTTCTCTAAGACTTCTTTTGTGGCCTCTTCGCGCCTTTGGGCCAGCCCTCCTCTCTCGGCATCCAGGTTAAAATCGCCTCCCTGTTTCAGGAAGAATTTCACGCTTGCAACGGCAGGGGTCGGATCCTCCACCCAGGTAGGCAGATTTATCTCACTCATCCGCTGCATGCGCCATCCGTCCTCATCAAGTAGAACCTGAAGCTCTTCAAGCCATTTCTTACCGGCCTCATTTTCTTTGAGCTTAGCCAGGGCCTCTTTCGAACTGTTGTTGAGTATGATATCGGCGATACCCATTTCTTCGGCCTTCTTGGAGAACTTCCAGAGTTCCCTGTCCACCTCGAATACCTTGTTGTCAAAACCCCTCAAGAGGTCGTGAAAGGTGGGATTCGTGTCATCAATTCCGAGGGTCTCTTTGCACACATTCTCAAACAGGATGAAGGCCGTATCGACCCCATACATCATGTACATGTGAACCTCCCACATCCGCCGGCAGACATTGATCGTGTCCTCGAAGTTTGCAAGCAGCTCGGTGTTGCTGGCCGTGTCCACATCGCAGGCCCTCAGCCTTCTGTAGTGGCCAAGCATCTCATCGACATAACCACCCCATAGCTTGTCATAGTCCTCTATGAAGGGACGAATGGCCTCCCTGAACCTCACCTCACGTTTCTTTCGCTCTCCTTCATCCATGACAAGGTTGAGGGTGAGATACCCGCCTCCATCCTTGAACCGCCAGTCCCAGCCCTTGACCGTCGGAAGGCTCAGCTTCTCGGCCCCGTACTGCATCCCGTGGCGGCAGAAATTGATCCAGAACCATCCGAACATGGGAGTCCACGGGGGAACCGAATGGGTGGCATCTAAAAACCATGCCGGTGATTTTTCAAGATCTACCTTCTCATCAAACTCAAACCCCGGAACCACATCATACATTTTCATCTTTGCACCCTCCTTTTGAGATAGTTGTTAGGGTTGAAGACGCCCTGCTAAAGGGCTTCCATAAAGGTGATGAACCTTGGATAGGCAATTTCACCTCCTTTCCTTCATCATTGGACGATTTTTCAGAGGTTAGAAACCATCTCATCGAGGCCTAAGTCTTTAAGCCTCTCAATGGTCGGGATTCCATCTTTTGTATAACCGAGGGCATCATAGTATTCATCCAGGAGATGATCAAGATCTCTTACAACCTGACCGGTTGAATGTCCGGCATTCCTTAATGGCTCAGAGATCATTCGCCTTGGGAGGGCATCGTCTTTACGCCTGAATCCCTCCCTGACATTGAAACACCTTTCCATACAGATGATTCTTTCTCCAATCTTTAGCAGATTATCCGTACTGCTAAAAGCATCAATCCCTGTTGCCGCAGTGAGAAATTCAGCATACATCTGGGCAGTTAACCCGGAATTTCCGAATGTGCAGGCTATTAAAGAATCTTCCAACGCCTGTTCTTTCTGGACCTGAGCAATGGATGCCCCTTTCTCTTTTTCTGTAAAGGGGTCCACCATTCCTGAAAGCTCATCCCTGGGTCGCCCATACATGTGACTTCCCCCAATATTTGACGTGGCCATACTGAGGCCATACCCTTTAACCCCTCTGGGATCATAACCCGGAAGCTCCAAACCTTTAATGTGCATGGCATAATCAGTGGCCTGACCCCCTAACTGCTCTGCGGCTTCTTTTACACCTTCTCCAAGGATACTGCCGAATCCTTCCCTGTTTCCAATTTTTTCAATCAAGGAGAAGATGGCCGCCTGATTTCCCCAGCCCAGTTCAAGACCATCCGTATCGGCCGTTGAGATGAGCCCTTTTTCAAACAGCTCAAAGGCAAAGGCGATACAGACACCCGTACTGATGGTGTCCAGACCATAATAGTCGCAGAGGGCATTGGCATTGATGACAAATTGCCTGTCCGTAAGACCGAGCAACGGGCCGAAGGCATAGATGGACTCGTATTCAGGCCCATCGATCTGGGAGCCTTTAAAAGGCCCTTCAGTAACATCGCGCATTCCCCCGCAACGTGTCATACAAACATGGCAGCCTGCCTTTGCCCTTTTTAATGCATAAAGTTCATCCCCGGAGATCTCGCGGATAGTCTGAATGCTTCCTTCCTGAAAATTTTTTACGGGTAAAATGCCCAGTCCATCCACCACAGTGGTGATGTACGGGGTTCCGATAGTTGTCATATTTTTTCTTCGGGGATGCCCTTTCAAGATGCTGATCTGCTTTTTAATCAGGATCTTAAATGTGGCCTCGTCAAAAGGAGCAATCTTCCGTATGGGCACATTAATGGAGACGGCTTTAAGGTTCTTGGATCCCATTACTGTTCCCATCCCACCTCGAGATGCCGTGCGTTCCCCTGAAGTGATGACAGCATACCGGACCAGTTTTTCTCCTGCAAGTCCTATGCATGCTGATTCTGTATGGGGGCCATGGCTCTCTTTTAGTCTCTCTTGGAGCTGGCGCGGATCCAGACCGAGCAGATCTTCTGCTCCGTGAAAATGGACTCCGTCCTTATCAATATGAACATAGGTGGGGATCCGGGCTTTCCCTTCAAAGATTATAAGATCATATCCTGCATGTTTCATCCATGCCCCGAAGTTGCCGCCTGTAATGGAGCGGAATAAGGTCCCGGTCAGGGGGCTTTTGGAGATCACGGCCCACTTTGAGAAACCCTGAAGTCCGGTGCCGCCGAGGACTCCTATCAACATGATTAATCTGTTTTCAGGGCCAAGGGGATCAGTATTTGCCTTCAACTCATCATAGAGAAATTTTGCACCGAGCCCACGGGCAGAGATGAATTGCCTGTAATACTGATCCGGGATCTCTTCTTCCCTGTAAGTTGATTGGCTCAAATCAATTCTGAGAAGTTTGCCAGCAAATGCGCTCATTTATTTAAGGTGTCCCATAGTAACCAAGATCCTGCAGCCGTAATTGGAGACCAAATCGATCAATTTCAGGATCAGTTCCTGTTTATCGATGTGGAAATATTGAATGAATTTTACTATCATGCCGTTACCACTCTGTTCGAGGCGTAGAGCGTAAGGCCATAGGCGCGCGGCTATCTCTGGGTGAATTTCTACTGAGGCCTTATCCATTATCCCTTGAGCCCTTTCTTAATGCATTGCCCGTCCGCCGTTCACCAGCAGGGTCTGGCCCGTAATGAAATCGCTTTCAGGCGAGGCCAGGAATAGGACGGCCCCTGTCAGGTCTTCCGGTCTTTCCAGCCTGCTCAAAGGCGTCTTGGACGTATCATATTTGGTCACATCGGTGAGACTTCGACTCGCCTCGGTATCTGTGAAACCTGGCGCAACACAATTGATACAGATGTTGTGCGGCCCCAGCTCCACGGCCAGGGCCCTGGTCAGCCCGATGATGCCGCCTTTGGAAGCAACATAGTGGGCAAACCCGTGGGAGCCGGTAAAAAAGACCTCTGAGGCAAGGTTGACGATCTTTCCGTACCCTTGATGTTTCATGTGGGGAAAAACGGCCCGGGTTGCCAGGAAAGCTCCCTTTACATTGACTTTCATTACCAGGTCCCACTCGTTCAGATCAATTTCATTAAAGGGCTTTCGTTTGATCCCATCATAGATGGCAGCGTTGTTTACCAGGATGTCTATCTTTCCGAATGCCTTAATGGTCGCCTCGGCCATGGAAAGGGTATCATCTTCACGGGAAACATCCGCCTGGAAAAGGGCGGCTTCGCCTCCAAGATCTTTGATCTGAGTGACTGTCTCATTGAGATTATCCAGATCCCTGCGGGTTACCACCATAATTTTGGCACCTTCCTGCGCCATTTTAATGGCAAAGGCCCTTCCAAGTCCTTTGGCCCCGCCGGTGATAATAGCTACCTTATTCTCCAAGCGCATTTCACACTCCTTCCATGCGCATAGCGCAAAGAGCAGAGCGCATAGCGGAAAAACGCCAAGCGCCAAGCGCCATGCGCCATGCGTTTTCAATACTCTGGCGACCGTAGCCCAAAGTCCTTGGCGATCACCTGGTAACAGTTATAGCTGGATCCCCGTCCGATGGCAGGTCCGCCCACCACCCCCGAGGAACACATATACAGACCGTCGATAAAGGTCTTGAGGCCGCCCGGGAGTCCTCGGAAACGGCCGCTCTGGGATCCGCCGCAGTTGCCCTCGGACCAGCCGCCCTCTCTCATGTCAAGATGGGTGTCCTGAATATCGATGGGCGTGGCCACTCGCTCTCCGATGAGATTGTCCTTGGTCATGTTGGGGGCGTATTTCCGCCATTGTTCCATCATGGAGTCGATGAACTCATCATGTAACTGACGCCATTCCTTCCTGGAGAAGATCCGGGCAGGCGCTGTGAATTCCTCCACATGGATGCTGTGTTTTCCTTCGGGGGCACGGGTGGGATCCCATATGCTGTCCGGCGCCGTCAGGAGGAAAAACTTGGAAGGCATCCCTAACAGGAAGATTTCATGCATGTACTTGTCTTCCATGAACGCCAGATCTTTGGGCGCATAGTAGGTGCGTGGGGTGCAATTGATATCGGGGTTGTCCTTAGCCGCCTTATATTGCGGCAACTCATGCACGCCGATGGGTCCCCAGAAGAGCTGGGCGCGATCAAAAAAGTAGGTATCCACTTTGCGCTTCATCTGAGTGGACAGGTGATCTTCGCCGATCATACGGAGGAACAGCTGAGGCGTGGCATTGTCGGATACCACCATCTGCTTGGCTTCGATTTCGGTGCCATCAAGTAGTTTGATGCCTTTGGCCTTGCCGTTTTCAATCAGGACTTTGTCCACTTCCGAGTTGATGAAATAGTCCACCCCCAGTTTCTTCCCCGCCGAAACAAGGGAATCCGTAATGGACTGGGTTCCCCCTTTGGCAATGGCCGCTGTCTCCCATCCTAACACCAGGTGGAGGGTCGCAAAAGCATACATGATGCCCGGCACATCATCCGGATAGATGCCGCAGGATGTGAGGAATCCTCTCATGGTCAGGATCCTGAGTTCAGGACTTTCGAAGACATAATGCGCCCATTCTTTGGCGGTCATGAACTGCATGGACGGATCAAACCCGCTCTTGGGATGGGTCATCAGTTTTTCCAGGGCATCCGGCACACCATAGGGCGTGGGCACGGAGTATCGAAATTCATGAAATGCCGGTCGAATGAGCTCTGCATATTTTTCCGTCCAGTCCAGATAGGCCTCGGCATCGGCTTTGGAGAACCGGGCGATCTGATCATACGTCTTTTTTACGTTTTTTTCACTGTACTCTGTTTTTCCTGTTTGAGGATCCACCACCGGGAATCCGGCATAGGCCACGTAGGAGGTGCCATCATCAAAGACAGCCGCTTCATTGGTATCCGGAAACACATACTCCAGCCCCTCGTCGCGAAGATTGAATTCCTTATAGGCCGGATGACCGTAAAAGCGCGTAAAGTGGGCGCAGAAATTGCCGCGAAACCCGGGCGCCGGCGAGTCCTCAAAGGATACGGCCCCGCCGCCCAGATGATCCAATCTTTCAAAAACCCCTACTTTCAAACCGGCTTTGGCCAGATAAGGGGCAATGATTGTCCCGTGATGTCCGCCGCCGATCACTACAGCATCGTAAGATTTGTCCGCCATTCTATCTACCTCCTGATTTTGAAAATAATTGAAAACTGCTTTGCATGAACTTGATGAAACACTATCTGAGCGCCTTGAAAACAGCTGCCAGTTTTTCGGCCTGTTCATCGGGCGTACCTTCGATGAACCGGCAATCCCTTCCCATATCAGGGGGCGAAGAAAGCGCCGCGATCCCCATTTTCTGAAGTTCCTCCTGCGCTACACCCAAATCCTCGGCGCTCCATGAGGGAATGGAACGTGCTCCTCTCATCATCTTCAACATTTTGGTCCTGGAAATATACCTCAGCTCGCCGACCTCGTTGCTCACCGTTACCAGTGCGGGCATTCTGGCTTTCACCCGTTCATACCCTTCGGGAATGCTCTTTTTGACCACCACGCTCCCATCTTCAATCTTGATTTCCCGGGCCAGACTAATGCATGGAAGCCCCAGCCTTTCACCTAAAATCAGGCCCACCTGACCGGAATCCCAGTCCCCGGCCTGCCTCCCGGTCAGAACCAGATCATAATCGCCGATCTTTCTGATGGCGCCGGCCAGGGCAGCGGCTGTGGAATGGCTGTCAAGCTTTTCAAATGCTTCATCCTGAAGCAGGATCAATTCATCGGCGCCCGCCGCCAAGGTCTTTCGCAATACCGTGTCCGAGACTTTTTTTCCCATGCTCAAGACAGTGATTTTTGCGCCGATCTCTTCCTTCAGCCGAACGGCCGCCTCTAACGCATTTTCATCAAATGGGCTGATGACCTGGGGCGCATCAACGATCACCTCCATTTTTTCGGCATCCACGCTGACATCGGAAAGGGGCGCTTCCGGATCGGGAATCTGTTTGGCGCAGACTATTATTATTAGCTCTTTCATGACAGTTCCTCCAGTTTCTTTACAAGAGCGGGTATAATTTCTTCATAATCTTCAACAACGCCATAATCCGCCACCTTGAACATGTTACATCCGGGATCCTTATTGATGGCGATGATCTTTTTGGAGTGAACCATGCCCACAAGGTGTTGAATGGCCCCCGATATGCCCACTGCCACATAGATGTCCGGAGAAATGATCGTGCCGGTCAGGCCCACCTGATGGTCGGAGGATATCCAACCCTTATCCACGGCCACCCGACTGCATCCGATCATCACACTGCCAAATGATTTGCTTAACGCCTTCGACAGATTCTCAAGCATGTCAAATCCATCCGCTTCGCCTAACCCCGCACCGCCAGAGACCACAACATCCGCTTTGTCCAGGGCAACGACCTCCTCCTTTACGATCTCGATAGATTCCACCTTCATCATAGATTCATCGATTTCCGGAACGATACCAACGATCTCCCCTTTACCATCAACAGGCTCTGCAGGTGGAAACACCTTTCCCCTCACCGTCGCCAGTTGCGGAGCGCCCGGGCACTTGAACACTGAAATGGCGTTGCCCCCGGAAACCGGCTTTGTCCGCAGCAGCAGGCCGTCTTCAGGATCGATTGAAAGATCTATGCAATCCGTGGTCAGCCGGGTGTTCAATCGACAGGCCAACCTCGGGCCCAACTCCATGCCGATGAACGAGTGGCTCATAAGAAGGATTTTCGGGTTGATCTGCCCGCACAACTGTTCTAAAGATTCAACCCACAGATCGGCCTTAAAACCCCCTAACAATGGATGTTCCAGCTTATAAACCTTATCCGGTCCATAGGAGACAGCCTGCTCGGTTGCCCCGGAAATCGCGTCCCCCATTAACACGACAGAAAGCCCCACACCGAGATCGCCGCCAAGCCTCTTGCCTGCTCCTAATAATTCAAGGGTCTTCAGATCCAATGATCCCTCTTTTACTTCCCCCAATATCAGCACATCATTCATCCTGATCCTCCTGTTATCAAACTTGAAACTTGAAACTCGAAACTTGAGGGAAAAGGATCCATGCTTCGGTTTCTAATTCCTAATTCCTAATTTCTACTTTCTTATCTGCCCCATCCAATGTCTGCAAGACCAGCTCATTCAGGTCCATGACCCGGAAGGGTTCTTTCAGCCCCGCCGCCTTTCGGGCATCCTCTAACATGATGAGACACAAGGGGCATGCGGTGATGAGGATCTCTGCCCCGGTTGCCTCGGCCTCCCGGACCCGGACCTCGCTCATCTTGACCTCGCCGTCCAGATCCTGCCACATCCTTCCGCCGCCTCCGCCGCAGCAGAGGCTGTCGACCCGGTGGTGTGTCATCTCCACCAGCCTGAGCCCGGGGATCGCGCGAATGATTTCCCTCGGCTCATCAAAGATCCGGTTGTGCCGGCCCAGGTAGCAGGGGTCATGGTAGGTGACCGTCGCCTCCACCTTTTTTTTGAATTGGAGTTTTCCCTGGGCCATCAGTTCCCGCAAAACCAGGGTGTAATGGCGGGCCTTGAAAGGCGCCTCTGGATATTCATTCCTGAACGTGTGAAAGCAGTGGGGCGAAGAGGTTGCCACATCAGTAATGCCGTATTGGTCAAAAAGATCACAACACCCCTCCATCTTCTCTTCAAACAGGCCCAGTTCGCCCACCCTCCTGGCAATATCGCCGCAGCAGGGCTCTTTTTTCCCGAGTATGCCGAAATTCACCCCGGCAGTCCGGAGGATTTCTGAAAACGATCGGGCAATCACCTGGGCCGTGGCATCAAAGGAAGTGGTGCATCCCACGAAGTAGCAGAGATCCGCTTCCGCGCCCCTTTTGGAAAGATCAATCAGGTCCAGTCCCTCTGCCCAGGCCCCCCGCTTGCTCCTGGAGGACTCCCATGGATTGTCGTACTTGAACACCTTTTCAAGGGTCTGGTTCAACAGCGTGGGTACCTGGGTCCCCTCTTCCACGGCCAGCACCCTTTTCTTTGTCACGACCTCGAAGGCGGCGCCGTAGACCGGGCAGACCTCTAAACAGGCCCGGCAGGTGGTGCAGTACCAGAAGTTTTCATCCACCTTGCTTTCTTCACCCCTGCTCAGAAACCGGATATCCCCTAACGGGAAATGCTCCTGCCACACGGCGCGGCGCATGGCCTGGACAAAATCCCGGGGGGCAAACGGCTCACCGGCCCCGGCGGAAGGACAGGCCGCCACACACCTGCCGCACCGCATGCAGCCGTCAAAGAAGATCGCGTCGCCCAGATCAAATTCGCCCGCCCCTTCCGCAACACCCGGGATGGCCGGTTTGCTGAGTCCCTGGAAATAAATGCCTGCCGGGGCCCCCAAGACATGGAAAAGCTTGGTAAAGGGGATCACCGCTATAAAGCTCAGGCTCAGGACCGTATGCCCCCACCACAGATATGGATAGAGGGCTTGGGCCGAAGCGGATGAAAAGAGACCGCTCAACCCCCAGCCCACAAAAGACCACGCACCCCATTGAGGTTGCTGGGCGGCCAACCGAAGACCTTCCAGCATAAACCCAGAGAGGGCCGCCAGCAGAAGCCACGTCGGCACAAGCGCATCCTCCAGCCGCCTTTCAAGCCGGGGAACACGCTGGATGTATCTGCGGACGATGGCCCATATAATCCCCGCCAGGAGCATGAGCCCACCCACCTCCATGCTCATGGAAAAGATCAGATAACTTGTGCCTTCTAAGAATGAAATGAGATAGTGGTGGATGGCCAGCAGAGCGGTGCCGATGAAGAGGGCCAGAAACCCCCAGAACAGGAAGAGATGCATCAGGCCTGCGGCCATGTCGCCCTGAAGTACGCGTCGTCCTAAGAAGACGTCCAGGATCGTCCTCTTGAGCGCGTCCCCTGAAAACGACATCTCCCGGGATCCCGCCCTCTTTTTCCATACACAGATGTGGGCGGCCAAGCCTGCCAGAAAAATCCCTGCGGCCAGGCCCGCCAGCACGTAGAAGATCCAGACATAATCGATCTGCCAGAACATGATACGATGGGGTGTCATGGAAGCCATCTCACCTCAATCTCTGAATCCCTTAGTTCCTCAATCCCCTTTGTCGATATTGTTAGTTTTTTTGTTGACTTGTCAAAGCATTTATTTTTATATTGCCATAAGCTTTTCTTATACACTCAAAGTTTTACTTATACGCCTATGCGGATCAATCTCAACCAGCTGAGGGCCTTTTTCTTGGCCGCCCGGGAAAAGAGCATCACCAAGGCGGCCGAATCCCTTTACGTGACCCAGCCTGCGGTCACTATGCAGATAAAATCCTTGGAGCAGGACTTAGAGGTCAAGCTCTTCAGAAAACACGGAAAAGGTCTTGATCTTACCGATGCAGGTGGGGTTCTTTTCGGTTATGCAGAGAAGATATTCGAGATCGTAGAGGAAATGGAGTATGTCTTGAAGGGACATGCTGAGTCGACCCATGGCTCCCTCACCATCGGCACCACACGCAGTTTCGCAAAGCACCTCATGCCGGGGCTCCTGTCCCGATTTCAGAAACGCTTCCCCAAGGTGAAAGTAATTCTAAAGGTGGGGAGTTCCCAGGAAATTGCGGACGGCGTCCTGGACTTCAAGTACGACGTCGGCACCATCGGCAGGCTGCCATATAAGAGTAAGCTGAATGTCATTCCGTATACGAGAGAGGAATTCTGCCTGGTCGTCTCACCGCAACACAGGTTTTCAAAATATGAAGAAGTATCCCTCAGGGATCTTCAAGAGGAACCGATCATCATCAGGGAAAACGGATCCGGCTCCAGATATGCTATCCTCTCCCTGCTCAGTGCTCATAACATCAACCCCTCGGTTCTATTGGAGGCAGGCAGCGTCGAATTCATAAAGGAATACATCATCAAAGGTCAGGGAATCTCCTTCCTCTACAAGCCCGAAATCCGGTTGGAAGCCACAATGGGGCTACTCAAGCCTGTTCCGGTCAAGGAAGGGCCTATCTTCGTACAGACCGACACGGTTTTTCCCCGCGGCGTCGATCTCTCACCGCCCGTGAAGGCATTTCTCCAATTGATCGAGTCCGGGGAATAGTCCTGCGTTTTGCAAAGGTCTCATATTGATTCTTGCTTTTTGCGGTCTTTGCATCTCTTGCGGAATCCCAGGTTTCTCCTGCAGAAACAGTTTTCTCTTTTACCTGTATTCAGACAGCCTCAACTCTGCATGGGATATATCGGTGATAGGGTGTCCCCGCGATCCGATCCCGGTGGGTGTTCTTGGCCAACCGGTTGGCGTTGGCCCCATATGTTTTCCCCTGAAATACCAGACCGAACCCGTGAGGTATCATAATGTAGCCGGGCCTGGTCGCGTTCGTAACCTGGAGTTCAACGGTTTCTTCGCCGGCCTGGGTCGTTACTTTTACCATCTGTCCGTCATTGAGACCGAGTTTTTCTGCGTCCCCCGGGTGCATGATCGCCGTACACGCTCTTTTTCCTTTGTTCCAGGCAGGATCCCGCATCTGTGTGTTGGCGTTGTAGTCCATGTGCCGGCCGGAAGACATGATGAACGGGTACGCTTCCTCATCCTCTTTGAGTTTTTCTGATTCCATAGCCGGATCAATCTCCTGAATCC
>JACNIU010000272.1 GCA_014382905.1 Desulfobacterales bacterium | reverse complement strand
CATCGTCGCCTTGGTAGGCCATTACCCTACCAACAAGCTAATGGTACGCGGGCCCGTCCCTGAACGGCAACTTTCATGAAGAGGTCACCTTTAATTCCAAAAGCCTGGGCTAATGGAACCATATCCGGTATTAGTCCCGCTTTCGCGGGGTTATTCCAGATTCAAGGGTAGGTTACCCACGCGTTACTCACCCGTGCGCCACTTTACTCTCCGGCACTCAGTTGCCTGAGCGCCCGATTTCTCGTTCGACTTGCATGTGTTAGGCACGCCGCCAGCGTTCGTTCTGAGCCAGGATCAAACTCTCCACTTAAACATTAGAGGGCTTTGGACCCTGTTTTCTTCTTTTTTAGAGACCTACACAACATCACTATTTAGTTTTCAAGGAACAAGTTATTGAAAATCACATCTTCAATACTAAGGTATCCACCCGCAAATGTCAAGCGATAATTAGCAAATTTATTTTCTGGGTGAATTCCAGGGAAGCAATCTTTATAACTCTACTTTTTGAAGATGTCAACATTTTTTTATCTGGCCGGTTCTGACGCGGGTACAACAACAAATTCATTCTTCAATCTATTCTTATAATTCCTCAAAAATATCAATGAGTTGAGACCTTTGAAAAATGCTCAATTTTGGTCAAGATCAAGCCTCCGGCCCAGAGGGGCCTATTTTTTTTGCGCACTGCAGGCTTGTCAGTTTCCGGCTTTGATCTTTGAGAAAACAGCCCAGCTTTTCAGAAGTTGCAAAGCCTGGCGAACCTGGTTATCCTTTTCGAGAAGCATCTTAACTTTTTCGTTTTCCCCGTTCTTTACGTCCTTTTCAGGGGTCTTCTCGGAATTACCCTCTTCAAGAGGCATGTGTCCCTTAAGATCTTCTTCCCTGATAAAACGGGAAGGTTTTGGTTTCTCTTGCTTTTCAGGAGCCAAGAAAGGGATCTCAATATCGGGTGTGATCCCGCTTGATTGAATCGATTTGCCGTTTGGCGTATAGTACCGAGCGGTGGTTAGGCGTAGACCGGAACCGTCGGAGAGGGGGAGGATGGATTGCACCGAGCCTTTCCCAAAAGTTCTAGTCCCCAAGATGATGGCCTTCTTATTATCCTGCAAGGCCCCTGCCACAATTTCCGCGGCACTAGCGCTTCCCCCATTAACCAAAACAATTATGGGGTATTTCCTCTCCGTTTTGTTCTTGTGAGCTGAGGCCTTTATATTATGAGCGTTTTCCCTCCCTTTTGTGCTCACAATGATCCCGGAATCGAGGAAAAGCTCGGAAACCTCTATGGCCTGAGACAGAAGTCCTCCAGGATTGTTCCTCAGATCTATGATCAAACCTTTCAACGTGCCATCCTTTTCCAGGTTTTCCAGCGCGTAAGACAGATCCTCTGCGGTATTACTTTGAAAATTCGAAACCCGAACGTAACCGATGCCCGGTGAAAGAGAGTAATGCCTTACACTTTTTAGCGGGATCACCCCTCGTGTAATTGAGAATTCCAGAGGCTTTTCCATCCCTTCCCGTGCAATGGTTAAGTTGACCTTGCTCCCTTCCGGCCCCCTGATCTTCTTAACCGCCTCGATTAGGTTCATATCCTGAGTGGACTGACCCTCCACCATAATGATTTTGTCTCCCGCCTTAATTCCTGCATTATAAGCCGGTGTTCCCTCAATGGGAGATACTACGGTGATAATTTTGTCCCTGATGGTTATTTCAATCCCTATCCCGGAAAAACTACCCTTGGTTTCTGTCATTAATTCGTTATATTCTTCCTTTGTCATGAACGATGAGTGGGGATCAAGACTTTGAACCATCCCTTTTATAGCCCCATAGATCAATTTTTGAGAGTCTTGGGGCTCAACATAGTTCTTTTCCACCTGCCGGAGCACTTCGGTAAAGATTTCAATGTTCTTATATACCTCTTTCGTATCAGCTTCGACTTCAGCGCCGTTGCCGTTAAGAAAAAGGAGGCCCCCGACAAAGAGGGATATCAAGGCAATACTTGCGGCTAATTTCCTTTTGGGAATGAACATGTTTAACTCCTTATCATTTGTCATCTTTCTATTTCCTGCCCGTTTGCCGGACTTCCAGTTCGCCGTCCGCTCATTTGAAGGGATTACAAAACCCAGCTCAGGTTACGAGAGATCTAATGAGACCTTTGAAAAATGTTCAATTTCGCTCAAGATCAAGGCGCACGAGGATTTTAACCGCAGGAATATATTTATTTTGCCTCTAACCATTCCTGTGGATTCAGGCTTTTTCCAGCCCTTCTGATTTCAAAATAGAGCCTCCCGCCCCCTGATGATCCGTTTCCCGCTACCTTGCCGAGGAGTTCTCCCTCCTTTACCGCGTCTCCTTCAAGCTTATTCTTTGCGGCAAGGTGTGCGGATACAGTGAAAAAACGTGAGCCGTGATTGATGATAACAACCTCGCCATAACCCTTGAGCGTTCCGGAAAAGGCAATCTTTCCCGGGAAAACCGCCTTTACATCTGAGTTCGGAGCACATTCAATAATAATACCCTTGTATGCTCCGGACCCTGCTGACTTAAAACGTTTTTGCTCCCCGGTTACCCTTCCTTTAAGGGGATATGGGAGTTTACCCTTAAATGCCTCAAAATGACAAGACTGATTTATTTTGTAATCATCTTTTTTTTCAATGTTGAGGAGAGTCTGTTTCAGGTTTTCTGCTGCAGCCTGTAATTCGAGAACCGCGGTCTCATAGAATTCCTTTTCTTTATGGATTTTCATTAGTCGAAGGACCTTTTCCTCAAGCTCTTTTCTCAGCGACGTCAGGCGAGCATTTTTTTCACTGTTAATCCCTCTGATTTCAGTTAGCTCGGCCTCTGTCCTCGATATCTTCTCCTGGTGTTCTTGTGCTTGTTCTGCCGCCCTGATGAGGGCTATTCTGTCTTCTTCCATGACGGCCCGGAGATACTTGATCCTGCGCCAGAACTGGCTTATATCCGTCACATCGGCCAATGCCCTCACATATCCGATCCTGGTGTGCTTATACAGTTCCACCAGTTTCCTGGAAATTTTAATCTCAACGGCCCCTGATGACTCTTTTAACTCTACTAACTTATTTTTCAGCACACTGATTTCGGCCTTGGCACGATGAATCCTCTGACTTAATTCATTCACTGCGCTTCTTTTCTCCGCTACCTCCTGCTCAAGACTGGCCAATTCGGCTAACAACCCTTTCTCTTGCGAATGGACTTCCTCAAGCTTTTGCTTTTCGCTTGAGAGTCGGGACTCGACTTTCTTGATCTGTTCTTGATTTGGATCAGATATATTTGCTGCCTTGACATAAGCAGGACCCGGCAGAATAGAAAAATTTATTATGAAATCTGCTACAATTAAGGCGTTTGCCAATGGAAAAATGAGTTTTCTCATGATACATCAAAAAAGCGGCCTATGGCGATAAAACTCCCTATCACCCCCATGGCCGTACTTAAGATAAGGATCAAGACCAGATATCCCGTAGGCAGGAAGACAAAATGAAGGGGAGTAGGACCTATGAAGTACAGATCCTTTGTGGAGAGGATGAGATAGCCCAAGAAGAGCGTCAGGAGAGCTAAGACTCCCCCCAATACGCCCTGAATCATTCCTTCCAATAAAAGAGGCAATTTGACAAACCAGTCTGTAGCCCCTACCAGTTTAAGTATTTCGATCTCGTCTTTGCGCGAATAGATAGTCAGCTTAATGGTATTGCTGACGATAAAAACAACACATAAGCATAAGAGACCTCCTATGATAAAACCGATTAGCCTGACGATGTCTAAAAGGCCCTCCAGCTTCCTCAACCATTCCCTGCCATATTGCACGTCTTCTACGCCATCTAACTTTTCCAGTTCTGCTTTTATTTTGTCGGGATTCACTTCATGGCGATCCTTACTCTCGAAAACAACCTCATATGATGCTGGAAGCGGGTTATGGGACAAGCGTTTCAGGAACCCTGCTTCGTCTCCCAGGGCAGCTCTCAAATCATCCATTGCCTCTTTCTTGGAAATGAATCGCTTGATTTCGGCTCCCGGGAGGCCCCTGATAAAAGAATCGACCTTGTCTCTCCTGTAGTCACTTATTCCATCCTTGAGATAAATGGACATGGAAAGGGCACTTCCCCACCGCTGGAGCCAGTTGTTAAGATTCCCGAAAAGCAGCAAAAAAGCGCCTAAAATCACCAGGGATGCGACGATCGTACCCAGGCTCAAGATATGAACAGTCAGGTTCTTCCTGATATTCATTAGTGCATGTTTTACAAAATAGGACCTCAATTTTGATGGCCTCGTAAAAAGTCAAATTTTGGACGGCTTTGTAAAAAGCTCCAGATACAAGGGGCGCGAATTTTCAGGCCCGCTAAGGGCTTCTTACAGGTGTATCAATATCTTCGTAGATTTGTCCACGATTCAAGATGATCGTTCTGTAGTCTGTATCTCCCAATAGTTCCCGGCTGTGAGTAGCAACGACGATAGTGGTGCCCTTTTGGTGGATCCTCCTGAACAGACCCATTATCTCCCTTGTCAGCTCCGGATCCAGGTTTCCCGTTGGCTCATCGGCCAAGAGGATCAGGGGGTCTTTTACGATGGCCCTTGCGATGGCTACCCGCTGCTGCTCTCCTCCAGATAAGGAAAGCGGATACGCCATCTCTTTTTCGGCTAAACCGACCAATCTGAGGGTTTGATGTGTCTTTTTTCTGATAAACTTGGGTCGTAGGCCGGTCACCTCTAAAGCGATGGCCACATTTTCAAATACTGTTTTTTTGGGAAGCAATTTGAAATCCTGGAATATAAAACCGATTTTGCGGCGCAGAAGATCAAGTTTTGGCCCGCTGATCCTGTTCAGATTGATAGAATTTATGAGTATGTAACCACTCGCGGGTTTCTCGGCCCCGAAGATCAATCTGAGAAGGGTCGTTTTTCCAGCTCCGCTCGGGCCTGTCACAAAAACAAATTCTCCTTCGCGGATTCTCAGTTCGATATCATTTAGGACAAGATTGGGGCCGAATTTTTTGGATAGGCGAAATAATTGAATCATATTTCGTCACGGGTGATTCATCATTGGATTTTTAATGGCTCAATTATAAGGACTAATCCCCTCTGGGGATAATCTAAGCCGGCGATTGGACATGATCTTTTCCGGCTTATAAGCTAATAACTCCCCATGGCTCGCTGCAGTCTCGCCTGGGCCAGATGGTACTGAAAAAGGGCGTTGAAGTGAAAGACCCTCGCATCGGTGAGATATCTCTGGGCATCGAGCACCTCTGTAGAGGTACTTACCTGAGCCTTGTACCTTTCCTGACTTACCCTGAGATTTTCTTCACCCTGTTCAACGGCCTTGCGGGTGATGGGAATATTTGCCTCTGCTGTCTGTATGTTCAGCACCGCATCTTTAATCTGAAGCTGTATGTTCTCTTCCAGTTCCATCTTGGTCTTGATGATCTCATTCTTGACGCTTTCCTGTTCTTTGACCGCATAGTAGGTCTTCCCCCATTCCCAGAAGGTCCAGGTTACACCGACTCTGGCCTCCCAGTTGCTTGGCTCGAGTCCACTCCCTCCGGACACGGACGGGGTGTCGCCTTCCTTGATATAGTCCCACCTGAATGCGACCTCTGGATAGTTCTTGCTCTCGGTGTATATGATCTTCTGATCTGTCTGCAGAAGATTGTTTTCGATAATTTTTATCTCCGGACGGTTCTTGAGCGCCTTTTCAAGGTACTCCTGAAAGTCCCCCGTCCGGGGTTCAAGGACCTTGATATCGACCACATCAACCTCGGCACTGACAGGTCTGGACAAAACCTTATTAAAGTTGGCACGGGCCAGTCGGGCGTCGTTCTGGGCCCTTACAAGATCGTGTTTTGCATTGCCGGCTTGTACTTCTGACTGCAACAGGTCATTTACCGGGATCATCCCCACCTTATAGAAGTTTCGTGCCACTTCGGCATGGGACTCCAATGCCTCGGCCGCCTTCTGGGTTGTCTCCACAGCCATATCTGCTGTAAGGATGTCGAAGTAGGATGCTTTTACCTTGAGGGCGAGGTCCAGTTCTTCCAATTGAACCTCCAGGTCGGACTGATCGATGCCCAATTCTGCAAGTCTGTAGGCGCTGATCAGTGCAAATCCCTTAAATACTGGCTGTGTGACGGTCCCTCGCCACTCATAATTATTCAAACTGCCAATTTGGTACTTGGTTCCCTGAATAGCACTCGTTCTAAGTGATCCGTACCTGGAATAACCGTATGATGTGCTCAGTTTGGGTAGGAAATCGGCCCTAGCCTGATTTTTGACATAAGTTGCCTGATTGATCTTTTCCTGCTTTGCCTTAAGTTTCCAGTTATTGGCCAATGCCTCCTTGACAGATTCATCCAAAGTGTAGACCTTTTTTTCTGCCGCCAGCCCGCCTCCAGGAAAAAATATCAGGGAAAGGACGTAAAGCACCCCTCCCGAAACCAGCCAAGTTTTGACCTTCATCTTTCGTCCCTCCATTTCCCTTTGTATGTTGCTGGATATTCATTAAAACAAGGCTTTGCAGATGTCAATGCAAACATGTAGCCATTGCCCCGACTTCGCTACGTTCACAAAGGGAATAAGGGAATAATAAATTGATGGAACAATGCTTTCTGGCAAGACGGGACAATCGGTTCTCGGCCCGAATCAGTCTTCCCGGCAGATTAGAAAATGAGGTGTGTCCTTTCAGGATCAGCCTTCTAATAATGGACCATTCCATTTTTCCAGGCACCCCGCGCAAATGAAGGCCTGGTAAAATAACCCTGTTCTCAATAGGTTGCATAATTCCTGAGATATGCTGATGGTTAAACACAATATCCAATTCGCCTCTTATCAAAGCTCAATGCCGTACCCGATTGAGCAAACGGGTCGGATCGTGAAATGAGAATTGCTGCAACCGGCAACGGGTTTCAACTGTCCTCTGGAGGAATTCAGCGCTGCGCAGGATCTGCCTGTGAACCCCGGCGCCTCTTTTTCATATGATCTTCGATTTTGCTGTGGGGATTTGAAATAATTTGAAATAAGGGATCGGAATATGGTAATTCTGATCCTGATGAATATGAGTGAGAGTCTCTCGGTGGGATTCAGAGGAGAAAGGGTTTAAAATGGGCAGCACACTTAAACGAAAGGCCTTGTTTCTAATTCCTTGTTTGTTCTGTCCATCATGGGAATGGGGCTCCTGCCGCGCCTCCTCCACCCCGAGGCCGACGGGAGGAACTTAGGGGTTATGGTTGAATTGGCGCCTGGCACCACATTGGCCGCTTGCCAGAGAGTTGCCGATGAACTGGGTGAAATCCTCCGTTCAAAACCCTACCTGGAAAGCGTCGTCACGTTTCACGGCGAAAAGGTTCGTTTAAGAGTTGTAACACTTTAGCCTTCTGATAAAAAGTACGTCAGATGTTGCGCCCTACCGGGCCTTGCCCCATATTTTCAGAAGGCTAAAGTGTTACTAAGAGTTCAATCCACCCCGGACTTGTTGAGAACCTGCATGGAGAAGAGACGGCGTTTCAGTATCTGGATGCGCGCGCCGGGATGAGTTGACAATGACCGATCCATATCACATGTGATCTGAGAGGGAAAAGACGATGGATGATCCATGGGAACGCTTCAATAAGATAGATGAATTCCGCGGGTTGCGATACCGGCTGGAACCGGACTATAAGAAATCGCTCCTGGATATTCCCGAGTCGGTGAAACAACGTATCCGGCAACGCCTGGTCGTTCTTTATGGAAAAGAACAGGTGGAGGAAATCTATTCACAGGTAGCGCGGATCATGAGGATACACCATGCACACGCTACCCGGGAGATTGTTGAAGCAGAGCAGAACTTCGACCCTACCCGACGGTTTACCGAACGTGACGTTGTGCTGATTACTTACGGAGACCTTATCCTTACCGAAGAGCGCTCGCCGCTGCGCACACTCGTGGATTTTGCCGAAGTCTTTTTCCAGGGGCTCATCACGACGCTGCATATCCTGCCTTTTTACCCGTATTCTTCGGACCGAGGATTTTCTGTTATTTCCTATGCCGAGGTGGATCCCCATCTCGGAACATGGGACGAGATCGCCGAGCTTGCGTCCTCGTTCAGGCTCATGTTCGATGGCGTATTCAACCATGTCTCATCCAAGAACAGGCTGTTTCAGAAGTTCCTTGACGGTACGCCCGGTTTCCAGGATTACTTCATCACATTCGAGTCTGAAGAAGCGATGAATGAGGAGGACCTGCAGCATGTTTTTCGGCCTCGAACTTCCCCATTATTGACGGAGTTTTACACAATAAACGGCCCCCGCTATGTGTGGACCACTTTCTCGCCCGACCAGATTGATCTTAATTACAGGAATCCTGAAGTCCTCTATAAGGTCCTGGGAATACTCCTCTATTATGTGCGGCGAGGCGCAGACATTATCCGTCTGGACGCCGTCACGTATATCTGGCATGAGCGCGGCACTTCATGCGCGAATCTCCAACAGACCCATGAGGTGGTAAAATTGATTCGGGACGTACTCGACGTATCGGCCCCTCATGTGGCCCTGATCACGGAGACCAATGTGCCTCATAAGGACAATATCGCCTACTTCGGCAATGGCTCGAACGAAGCCCAAATGGTCTACAATTTTGCGCTTCCTCCGTTGGTGCTTCATACCTTCCAGACCGGGAGGGCCACGGCCTTGAGTCGCTGGGCGGCCGATCTTCGGGCCCCCTCTGATATGACATGCTTTTTTAATTTCTTAGACTCTCATGATGGAATCGGTCTGATGGGCGTACGGGGGATCCTGAGCGAGGAAGAGATAGAGGATATGTGTGATCGGGTGGAGGCCCACGGGGGATTCGTCTCGGTTAAGGACAATGGAGGACGGCACCCAGAGCCCTTACGAACTCAACAGCACATGGTTCAGCGCGCTCAACAGAGAGGATTCCGGTGAACCGGTGGCCGTGCAGGTGGCTCGCTTTGTGGCCTCGCGGGCCGTCTCTTTGGTCCTGCAAGGTGTGCCTGGGATATACATGCTGAGTCTGGACGGATCAAAGAACGATCCAGAGGCGGTGCGCCGTGATAATTCCAAGCGGAGCATCAGCCGCGGGTCGGCCTTGGAAAAGGATCTCCTCGAGATGTTTGGCAATCCTGATTCAATTGGGTCGCGCATCATGAAACAGCATGGGAAATTGCTCCTGAAGCGGGTAAGCGAGCCCGCTTTTCATCCCAACGGGGAACAGCAGGTGTTTGAGCTTGATCCGCGTGTTTTTGCCCTTTTGCGAATCGCGCCCGGCCGTAACTCCATGGTTTTGAGCCTGATTAATGTCACCAAGGAGACGGTAACCGTGGACGTTCCGCTTGCCAGGGCCGGTCTTCAAGGCAGACCCCTGTACGATATCCTGACCGACAGGCGGTTTGAACCGGATGGGGACCCGTGGCAATTTCTCTTGGCCCCTTATGAGATAGTCTGGCTTAAAGGGGAGGGTAATGGTTCGGAGAGACCTGCATGAACAAAGGGCGTGCGAAAAAAATGAGATTTCCATTATGTGTTTGTTGTTTGGTTTGTTGTATTTTGTCACAAAAGAAGTTATAATGACACTATACAGTGTTCTTGTATTGGATGTTCGGGATTCGTCGAGACTGTGATGAAACCCTGAAATTTAGAAAAAGTAAGATTGGATTATAGTAAAATAAATAACTTATATGCGATAAAAGGCCGGCATTCGGACTTTTTGAGAGCACAGCGAATGTAAACTAAGGAGTCCCTTTGAAAGCACTTCTGATCTATCCTGAGTTCCCTGACACATTCTGGAGTTTTAAGCACGCGCTTCAGTTTATCCGCAAGAAGGCCGCCTTCCCTCCGCTCGGCCTGCTCACGTTAGGGGCGATGCTGCCCAAAGAATGGGCAATACGCCTGATTGATGCGAATGTAACAGCGGTCACCCAAAGGGACCTGGAATGGGCTGATGTCTCTTTTGTCAGCGCGATGTCTGTTCAAAGGAAATCAGCCCATCAAATCATTGCCCGGTGCAAAGAGGCAGGGGGCATGGTTGTTGCCGGAGGACCGCTTTTTACCAGCGAGTACAAAGAGTTTGATAACGTCGACCACTTTGTGCTCAATGAAGCCGAGCTTACCCTCCCCCCTTTTCTGGCGGATATGGAACGGGGTTCTGCTGAGAGGGTCTACAAGACTCCCGAATTTTCCAACATCTGGGAAACACCGGTTCCTATGTGGGAGCTGGCTGATATGAAGCGATACGCCTCAATGAATATACAGTTTTCCAGGGGTTGCCCATTTGACTGCGATTTCTGCAACGTGACGGCCCTATTCGGACACAGGTCCCGTATCAAGAGTTCAGGACAGGTTATTGCAGAGTTGGATGCCCTTTACGACCTGGGGTGGCGCGGGCAGGTTTTTTTTGTGGACGACAACTTCATCGGCAACAAGCGTTATCTCAAGTCCAGACTTTTGCCTGCGTTAATTAAATGGCGAAAAAACAAGAAGGGAATATGCTTTAATACGGAAGCCTCTGTAAATCTGGCCGATGACATGCAATTGATGGAGATGATGGTCAGGGCCGGGTTTGATACGGTGTTTATCGGGATCGAAACACCGGATGAAGGGAGCCTGGCCGAATGTAACAAAAAGCAGAATAAGAACAGAGATTTGATTGAAACCGTAAAACGTATTCAGCGAGCCGGATTGCAGGTGCAGGGGGGGTTCATTGTCGGGTTTGACAACGATACCCAGTCGATTTTTCAACGGCAGATCGATTTTATCCAGAAAAGCGGGATCGTAACAGCGATGGTTGGACTGCTTCAGGCCCCTGCCGGTACAAGGCTTTACGAGCGTTTAAAGCAGGAGGGACGGATCCTTGGTCATACGTCCGGGGATAATGTTGATGGCACAACAAACATTATCACTCGAATGGACCTTGATACTCTGCGTGAAGGTTACAGGAAAATAATGCTCCATATTTACTCGCGGAAACACTATTATCGACGGGTCAAGACGTTCCTGAGAGAGTATAAGGCCCCAAAGATTAAGATTCCGCTCAACCGTCAGAGTATCTTTGCGTTTTTCCGATCCAACATCCGTCTGGGAATCATCGGCAGCGAGCGATTACAGTACTGGGGGCTTTTATGGTGGACGCTTTTCAGGCGCCCCGGCCTCCTCCCACTGGCCGTCACCCTTGCGATATACGGGTATCATTTCCGTAAGGTCAGTAATTCACATATCCTTTGATAGACTATAAGCGTTCACGGGTTCAAGGTTCAGAGTTTCAAAGTTTCCTCATCTTTTCGAGGAAAAGTCTTTTAATCGTCGATCGACAATATTGAGGAGTGACCAATGGCTTTTATTACTGTGGATCAGGAAAAGTGTAATCAGGATGGTATCTGTGAGGCGGAGTGTCCGGGCCGCATCATTCAAATGGATGCGAAGGCTGGATACCCAAAGGCGACACCCGATTTTGAGGACATCTGTCTGCGGTGCGGGCACTGCGTTGCCGTCTGCCCGACAGGCGCCCTGAGTCTCGATTGGCTTGGCCCCGAAGATTGCAGACCGATCAGGCAGGAACTGGACGTGACACCGGAGCAAGCTGAGCAGTTTTTGCGCGGAAGGCGGTCTATCCGATCATTCAAAGAAAAAAGGCTGCCGGGACCCGTCCTGGAAAAGCTCCTTGAAATTGCCTGTTCGGCCCCGTCCGCCAAAAACCAGCAGCCCTGGCACTGGATCGTGGTGCAGGACCCGGCAGAGGTCCGGCGATTGGCCGCTATGGTTATCGAGTGGATCCGCGGGGTTATCCGGAACAACCCCGAAGAAGCGGAAGAAAGGGGATTCCAGCGAGTTGTAGCTTCATGGGATCAAGGATATGATCGCATCTGCAGGGGTGCGCCCCATGTCATCGTCGCTCACGCCGATAAAAACTGGGTTTTCGGGGCAGAAGATTGCACACTGGCCATCAGCCACCTTGATCTGTACGCCACAAGCATCGGTCTTGGTGCCTGTTGGGCCGGCTATTTCTATAAAGCAGTAAATGCCTACCCGCCTCTGTTCGAGGCCTTGGGCCTCCCTTCTGATCACCTCGCATTCGGTGCGATCATGCTCGGTTACCCCAAATTCAAATACTCGCTTATACCCCGCCGAAATCCGCTCCGTGTGACCTGGAAATAGGATGTATCTATTTCCACGCGGGGAAAGCGGAGAGAGCAGGATAGAGGGCGCCTGCCTTCTACCATCGAAATTGCAGGGTCAGGCCGAGGCCGGTAGGTCGCAATGAGATCTGCATTTTCTTGTCCTGCCGGTCCAGGTACCGGGTCTGGTATGTCTTCCAGTCCTCTTCCGGGCCTGCCGGCAGGGGCTGGAGCCTGTGAATATTGATTGTATTTTTGCAGTATAAAGAGGGTTCGTGAAATCCCTTTAACACTCGAATATGGCATCCGGAAAACGGTTCAGCTTTTCCATGCCGTGCGCTGTGACCATCCACGTATTCTCAATCCCCACAACTCCCTTTCCGGGAATGACAATCTTAGGCTCCAAGGCAATCGTCATCCCTTCTCTAAGCCGGGTATCACTTTTCCGGCCGATAACCGGCCAGTCATCAATGTCCAGGCCTACGCCATGTGCCACGGAGACAGACGGCATACATGAAACATGAAGCCCTGTTTAAAGTCTGATTGACATGAACGTTGGACTGATATACTGATCATATCGGTCTGAATTCATTGACTGCTGACATCCATCAATGAGAGGCGAGTAATTGGCTCGTACAAGAAAGTGGAAGGTCTAAACGAGATGATGGAAAAGAGAATGAAGTCTACGAAAGAGATACTGAATCAAAAATTGTCGGAGAGGGAGAGGACCCCCCTGTACAATCCGAAAGCCCTGACTGACCTGAAAAACCAGTTCGAGGATTGGATGACCAACGTGGTTAGGGAAACCGACCGGGAAAACTGGTCCACGACGCGCCGGACGGTCCTGGGTTCCGATATCCCGAGAGAGCTGCTCTACACGCCCCTGTCAAACCCGGACTTTGATTATCAGCAGGACCTGGGAAACTCCGGTCAGGCGCCCTTTACCCGTGGTATTCATGCCAACATGTATCGAGGCAGGGAATTTACCATGCGCCAGCTGACCGGTTTTGGGTCCCCGGAAGAGACCAATGAGCGAATAAAGTTCATGCTTGACCACGGGGCCACCGGTCTAAACATCCTTTTTGATCTTCCCACCATCCAGATGTATGATTCGGATGATCCCGTTGCCGTCGGGCAAGTGGGCATGTCGGGCGTTTGTGTCGACTCGGTGGAGGACATGGCGCGCCTCTTTAAAGATGTTCCTTTAGACGAAGTAACCATTTCCATTGTTACCCACTATCCTTCAAATACGGCCATCCTGTTCCCCATGTTCCTTGCCCTTGCAGAGGAAAGGGGTATCCCATGGGAAAATCTCAGGGGGAGCGTGCAGAATGATATTACCCTGGAGGAGTTGGTTCGAAGTGGCTCGGAATACATACCACCCAAGGATTGCTTTCGGATCCAGTGTGACAATATTGAATTTATAAGAAAGAACGTGCCTCAATGGAACTTTATTACCATCAACGGATACAACCTGAGGGAGTTTGGAACGTCTGCCATTACCGAGATGGCCGTTGCCGTTTCAAACGGTATTGAGATTTTGGATGAGCTGGTCAGGAGAGGGTACGATGTGGATTCCACAGCGGACAGGCTGGCCTTTTTCTGGTCGGCTGCCAACGATTTTTTTGAAGAGATCGCCAGGATACGGGCCGTCAGAAAGCTGTGGTATAAAATTATGAAGTACAGGTTCAATGCCAGGAACCCACGCGCCATGCTGATGCGGTGTCATGTCCAGACCTCAGGTGTATGTCTTATCCGGGAAGAGCCCCAGAACAACATCATCAGGGCTGCTTACCACGCCTTGGCGGCAGTTTTGGGGGGCGCCCAGTCCCTGCATGTGGACTCCTACGATGAGGCCTATTCCGTACCCACCGAGGAAGCGGCCCTTTTATCGCTCAGGACCCAGCAGGTCCTCCAAAAGGAGACCGGGGTCACGGACGTGGTGGACCCTTTGGGCGGGTCGTTTTATCTGGAGGCACTTACCAATGAAATTGAAAACCGAATCTTAGATGAGGTTGATGAGATTGAGGGACTCGGCGGCTATGTGAGGGCCATAGAGGGCGGCGAAATTTACGGAAAGGTGGCATCCTACTTTACTGAGCAGCAGCGGCTTATTGAAAATGGGGAGATCGCCCTTGTGGGACAAAATGTTTACAAATCGGAAGTTGAATGTCCGCCAATCAACGTTTTCAGGTACCCGGAGGGGGTTGAAGAAGGACAGAAGGCCCGTTTGCAGAAACTGAGGCTGAACCGGGACAGTGAGAAGGTGCAAAGTGCCCTGAGCGCCCTCAAGGACGCATGCCTGAAGGGGGAAAACATCCTTCCATACAGTGTGGACTGTGCCCGGGTCAGGTGTACCGAAGGAGAGTTGTTCAAGGTGTTAAAAGATGCCTTCGGGTTATGGAAACCGCCTGCGCTTTTTTGATACCATGCCAATGGTTAACAAGGGTCACCCCATTTGAAGAAGAGCTGAGGAGGGATAAGGCAGGGATGACAAAGAAAATAAAAGTGCTTCTCTCGAAGCTGGGTTTAGATGTCCATAACAGGGGGATCATCATTGTCGCAAAGGTGTTGAGCGGCGCGGGGATGGAGGTGGTCTATCTGGGTAACGCGCTCCCCGAGGAGATCATCAGCGTTGCCATCCAGGAGGATGTGCATGTGGTGGGGGTAAGTTCTTTAGGAGGCGCCCATATCACCCTCGGAACGCTCCTGTTAAAGGTGGCAGAGGAAAAAGGACTGAAGGATAAGGTCGTCTTTTTGATGGGTGGTGTATTCCCGCCTGCCGATGGTGAAAGGCTAAGGGAGATCGGATTTGACGGGGTGTTTTTTCCGGGAGCGACAAGTGACCAGATTGTATCCGGTATTGAGAGACTGGTAGGATAGGGGCGAGGACAATCTGAGCCATAGGTGGCCGCATGGCAACCCTGAACCTCTGAACATTTGAACCTTTGAACCTGAAATTTCACACGAGATTTAACAAGGAGGTGTTATGGTGACAAAAGACAAATTAAGGGAATGGCCCCCTAAATACGATCGCTCTTTTATCCCTCCGGATGAATCGCCGTACTGGAACAGAGAACTGGAAACCATGGATCCGACGCAGCGGGAAGAAGAGGTCATCCTTCCAAAGCTTCAGGCGCAACTTAGATATGCCTATAAAAACTCACCCTTTTACAAGAAAAAGTGGGACAAGGCAGGTGTCAAGCCGGAAGACATCCGTTCTTTGGACGATTTTGAACAGATTCCCTTTGTGACAAAGGATGAAATCCGAAGGGATCAGATGGAATATCCCCCCTTTGGAAGCAACCTATGTGTATCTATGGCTGACCTGGCAAGGGTAAACGGTACATCAGGCACGACGGGAAAACCAACTGCCTTTGGCATTAGCAAAGGAGATATGCAGCGTATCGCCGAGGCCCATGCAAGGTTTATGTGGGGCTTCGGTGTTCGTCAGGATGATATTGTATTCATAGGCTCCTTTTTTAGCCTCTACTGGGGGAGTTGGGGAGCATTGGCTGGAACGGAACGCCTTGGCGCAACGGCATTTCCTTTCGGGGCCGGGGTCGCAGGCCAATCCGACCGGGCTATTGAATGGATGAAGGAAATAAAACCGACCGTATTTTACGGAACGCCTTCTTACAGCCTCTATCTGGCTGAAAAGGCCAGGGTCAAGGGCGTTGACCCGAGGAAGGATTTTAATTTCCGGATACTCTTTTTTTCAGGTGAACCGGGCGCAGGTGTGCCATCGACCAAAAAGAGGATTGAAGAGACCTATGGAGGGATCTGCATAGACTCAGGCTCGACTGCTGAGATGGCACCATGGATGTCTGACTGTGAATGTGCCAATCGTAAGGGAATGCATCTCTGGCAGGATGTTGTTTTTGCAGAACTGGTAGACCCTGAAACAAAAAAGAGGATGCCGTATGGCAGCGAAGGTGCAACCGTTTATACGCATTTAGAACGTACGTCGCAGCCGATGATCCGTTTCTGGTCAGGCGATATTTCCATGTGGGTGAATGATCCATGTCCTTGCGGCCGTACATATCCCCGGTTACCCAAAGGGATCTACGGCCGTGCAGATGACATGTTTGTGGTGCGGGGGGAAAATGTGTATCCAAGCGCAATAGAGGATGTGCTAAGGGCGATAAAGGGGTTTGGCGATGAATACCGCATCATTATCACCAGGGAAAAGGCCATGGATGAGCTGATTGTTCAGGCAGAACCTGCCCCAGAGACTGACGCGGGTATCATTCCTGAACTGAAGGCAAAGCTTGAGGTCCAGCTCAAGGAAAAAGGACTTAGAACGGGCGTCCAGATGATGGAACCCGGAAGTCTGGAGAGGACTGAATTTAAGGCTAAAAGGGTGATTGATAAACGGAGTCTGTATGAAGAGCTGACCAAACAGCCTTAATGCGTTACTTGAATGCTCCCGGATACAACCAGGCATATGGACCGGTTTTTACGTTGTGCATATGTGCAAAGCGGGTTGACAGGCTAAGTGTTCAGATCTATCTCAAAAATCGCATCCGGAAATCGGTTGAGCTTCTTTGTCCCGTTTTTTGTGATGACGAACGTGTTTTCAATCCCTACCGTCCCTTCACCTGGAAAGACGAACTTGGGTTCCAGCGCGATCACCATCCCCTCGGACAAGATGGTATCACTCCCGCGACCGATGACCGGCCACTCGTCCAGTTCAAGACCCACGCCATGCCCCACAAAGGGGACAGGATCGGGATAGCCCATAAACCCGGTTACAAGACCGGCCTTTTCGACAACTTCCAAGGCCAGGTCATACAGACTTCCCGCCCTCACACCCGGGACTGCTTCCCGGGACAGGACGTCCTGGACCGTCAGGGCCACTTCATGGGCATGGATGAAGGTCTCCTTGAGTTTTCCAAGGGAAAAGATGCGGGTCAGATCAGCGATATATCCATCCGCATTGGCCGCGTAGTCCACCAATATGGGTTCATTTCGTCCGATCCGCTCCAGTGATGCCCCCTGGGAAAAAAAAGGACCAAGCCCTTTTCCGCCTGTGGGACCGGCGGAACTGCTTGGCGTTGCAGCCCTTTTACCTGACATGATCTGCCCGTATAAGGCCTCATTATTAAAAGCACGGGTAGGGATGATACCGGGGTGTCCCTGGCTCCTATAAAAGGCTTCAATCCTATAGGTCAGGTCGATTTCCGTCTCGGCTTCTCTCAGAAACTCAGGGATCTTTCCATAAGTGTTATCTGCCATTAAAGCGGCCCTTGCAATGCAGGAGATCTCGTATGCAGATTTGATCATGCGGGTCTCCCGAATAAGTGATGAGACATCAATCATCTCTTTTTCCGGAAAGAGACGTTGGTATAGCAGATAGCGGTTCACCGGAAGCACATCCATCTCAAGCCCGATGCGACCCGGATCTTTTCCACCGTGATCCTGGATATACTCCGGGATCTGTGAGAGGCTGTTGATGGGGACTATGGCTTCTATGCATGCATCCTCCTTGGCCCGTTCCATGCTCTTGCGAACCATCAGGATAGGTTGACCGGACGCAGGAACCCAGAGATGCGTATCTTGATCGGTCCCTGACAGATAATAGAGATCCGTTTTTTGAGCAATGATCGCGCCATCCACTTCATTGGCAATAAGCTTCTCCTGAAACGCTCTTAGCCTTCTTGAAATCTCTTTTTCCATAAGTGATCGAGACATGCGCAGCAAACCTCCCCGGAGCAGTAAACAACTTGACTTATCGCGTAAAGATTCATTATACGCAACTGTTTAGTGTGTTGGACAGAAAGCCGGGGACCGTGAGGGTCTCTCTCCCAAAGGACGTAACAAAAATTCTCCAGAGCGTATAGAACGCCCCCTTGACGT
>JACNIU010000420.1 GCA_014382905.1 Desulfobacterales bacterium | reverse complement strand
ACCACGGAACGATCCATCAGCGAAACGCCCTGGTAAAGGCCCAGAAGGGGTTCATCCGGCTCCAGTCTCATCTCTTCGATCATATCGGGTGAAGGACGCCGAAGCACCGAAATCAAAAGATTGTCCAGATGGCAACCGATCTCACGGGGAATACGCCTGATGGATCTCTTCACGATCCCGTCAAAGGCCTTTTTGCTCAATTTCATCCGTTTCCGATGTCTCCGACAATTTCGCAGTCAGTTTCCCTCTCAGACGTCCGTATTCCGAAACCCTCCCGGACATACATTTGTATCCCGACATAATACTGCGACGGGAACATCGAAGAAAAAGTTTCCCGGCCTTTGAGCTCTGTCAATAGTTAATATTTAAGACCTGACCCCAATTTCTCATCCGGCACTTTTCCTCCTCTATGCTTTGTCCGGAGCATCATCCCCTGCGATCTCTCTTTCCAGATCCTCCAGGGGCGGAAGAATCGTACGAATAGCCATCCTCAGGGGTTTGATGTCTTTTTCAATGATCTGCCATACCTCGGCAATACTCACGCCCTCATACTGGTGAATCAAGACATCGCGAAAACCCGCCAGTTCACGCCAGGGGATCGACGGGTGGCTTTTCCGGTATTCGTCCGGTATCCGCTTTGCGGCCTCACCGATGACTTCGAAATTCCGGATCACGGCGTCCTGTGTCCGTGCGTCGGCGAAAAAGGCCTCTTTGCCACCGGTGGTGTATTCGTGGATACGGTCGATACGTTCCAGGATCTGAGCAAGATATACACGGGGGTCTTTTTTCATAACGGTCTTGCCTCCTTAAGAATCCTTCTGCGCAATAGCCAGTAGAGCCCATCCTCGGAAACCACATCCACTTTTACACCGAGCAACTCTCGAAGGTCAGCGATTAAGGCACTTAAATCGAGCAGACTGCGGCCCTCTTCCATCTTTACCAGCAGATCGATATCACTATCAGGGCCAGCCTCAGACCTGACCACTGAACCAAAAAGCCGGACGTTTCTTGCCCCATGTCTGGCGGCAAGGGCCATAATAGCCTGCCGTTTTTCTTTCAGCACTTTTTCAGCTCTCATTTTTATATCCCTCTTCCTCTATCTCGGAACCGCCAGGAGCATGGCGTCCAAGAGCCTTTTTTCCTCGCTCCCCTTGGGGTAAAGGGCCGATAGGGCATTGGCTAAACGAAGGAAATCCGGGCCCTCCATCTTCCCAATCCTAAAAGATCTTTTTCGGGATCAAAAAGGCGGTTATAAGGCCCATTTGGAGCTCCTTTGTTACAATTTCTCACACAGTTTCAATAGGTTGTCTTGGTCCGACCAATGCTGTCGGTGCTCCGGTCGCGGTATTACGTCAGGATACAGATGTGTGTCCGGGAGAGTTTCGGAATCCAGACGGCCGAGAGGCAAACTGAAAAAGATCCCAGGTCGAATAGTACATATTTGAGATGATCTACTTGACCTTCTGTTATTGTGGTTAAACCGGGGTTTGGGCGCAAGACGACTGTTAATTGTTAGCGGATTTTAGAATAAATTGAAGTTCGTAGCCCAATAAGCGTGCATATTCATTTAGGGTATGTAGCGAAATATGATCATCTTTTGCATTTTCAATCTTAGAAATGCTTTGCTGGCTGAGAGACCATTTCTCGGCGACTTCACGCTGGGTCAGATTCAGGTCTTCCCTGGCTTCACGTAACCTGGCAGCAATAAGCAGTTCACCTTTTCGTTTTTCCACAGCCGCTGTAAACCCCGGTTTCTCATGTTCTTTTTTGGCTATCAACCGGTCAAGATCATCCATTCTCGCCTCCTTTTGCACGCTCAAAATATTCCTTTTTCAATGCCTTGGCCTTGTTTAATACCCGGGCCGGCACTGATTTGGTTTTTTTTACGAATCCTGTCAGAAGAAGAATTGTCTGCCTTCCCGCATAAGTATACAAAACCCTAAATTGTTTCTTAAATCGTCTGGCTCGCAACTCATATATTCCATCCTCCAGATAATCGGCTAATGGGCGCCGAGCATTATTCCCCAATTCCCTCAAAGCCGCTATTGCGGCAACAACTTCTTTAGCATCTTCAACAGGTAGATCCTCAACAAACTCTTCAATGGGGCATTTCCCAGACGCACTTCGATAAAATATCACGCGCCAATTCATGAAAAACAAATACCACTATATAGTTGTGATGTCAATACAAAAGTCAAAGAGGTTCGTGGGGAATCCTTCTATGTATATTGAGGTAACCGGATAAATTTGGGAACTTCTGGTCCTTTTATGCCTTAAAATACCCATTTTGGAGCTGTGAAAATGTGAAAATGAAAATGGGGATATCCATAAAATTATAAAATTCAGCATGTATCTAAAACCAAAAAAGTACTATTGCCTTGGGTACCGGAAGAAGAAAAAACCCCGCTCTCCATCTGTTCAGAGTAACGGGGTTTTTGGGCAATCGTAGACCATTTCAAATCCTCTTTTCCCTTTTTTGCGGTCTAAAGAAGAAACCTGGTTCGGAATACTGCTCAATGCTGTTTACATATAACTGCTCTATAAGTCAATGGAAATTGGATGCTGGATGCTCGTTACGGGTCGCGCGGCTTTCGTTGACGGTCTCGATGACCTGAAAGGGCAGGCTCACCCTGGGAACCTCCTTGAGAGTGCCGGTCTCCTTGTACTTGCCGGGCCAGACCAGTTCGGTCCCGGTGACCCGCATCATGCCGGCAGGCGGATCGGGCAGGCGCACCGGCGTTTCATCATCAATAAGATTTGGGGGTGGAGGTAATTTTCCCTAAAGGTCGGTCGATGCGATAGACCTAATTTGTTCATCAGCTTCACCGTATCCAAAGATTCCTTACCGAACAAAGTAAGCAGTTTTTTAACTTGGTCGGCGACTTGGTCGGTGACTTGGTCCCGATTGGGCGGAAACTGGGCATCATGGGTCCCAGTTTGGACCCGGACATCAGGGTTGGGCCGGAAGATTGCAGTAAAGAAGCCGTTCGTCTCGAACTCAGGTTCCGGGCAGCCTTGCTCGCGGACCTCGTCGCGGATACGCCTGATTCCGGTTCCCGCCTTTTCGATAAACTCGATGCGGTGCATGATTTGCGGGACGTTCTTTACTAATTATACTTATTCCCACTCTTGACCCCATATCTTTCACTGTGCGTTTTCCAGAGCGCTTTCCAGACGATTGTAATATGCCCTGGCCTCATTCACGCCGAGAATCTCATCACATTTTTTGACCACGGATAACACGGATATCACGAATAAAAAACCCTTTTATCTGTGCCATCTGAGTAATCCGTGGTTGCTGCCTTTCCTTGCGCGCTTGTTAACCTTCCAATTCTATCTCATTTTCTTCACACCATTGGCGGAGCGCCTGCTCCTCCCGGCTGTTCTCGATATCGTACCATGTTTCCAGCAGGCCTCTCTGCTCCAGTAGCTCTTTGTAGCGGGAGTAGGCCCCCTTGCGACGGAAAAACTGTCG
>JACNIU010000223.1 GCA_014382905.1 Desulfobacterales bacterium | reverse complement strand
CCTTTAGCAGCAGTCCCGGAACCAGCTCCCGGGCCCATTTCAAGAGGTCGGCCTCTAAGGCTTCCCATCTGTCGGGGGTACCCATTCGGACGGAGACTGTCTCATGTTCCTGGTTCTCCACCAACCCCATGCCAAAGAGCACCTTAGTACGTTTGAGCAATTCACGGCCAGCTGATATGATGACAGTGTAGGGATCCTTAACCAGGGAAAGACGGTGGTAGTGTTCAGCACCCATCTGGTTCCCCAGGCCGATGGCCATCATCTTGAGAACGCCGCTTTCCCAGGACCCGATAAAGTTGGTGTGGGGCTTGATGCGGTTGATGGGGACGATTCCATCTGCCTCGTGCGCCAGGCGATCCAAAAAGAGCGGAATGCCGTCCACTTCTCCCATGGACACAACCTCCATGGTCGCCCTTATGGGCGCACCCACACTCTCCTCGGTCACACCCCGGTGTCTTAAAACCCCTATCTGCCCTTCGACCGATGCCCCCCCGTGGGAACCCATGGCAGGGGTAATAAACGGTTCATAGCCGACCCCTTTTAGCTTTTCCACCACAGCCCGGACCGTCTCGGCGAGGTTAGAGACGCCCCGGCTCCCCACCCCCACGGCAACTTTAGACCCTGCCGGCAGATTCACCGTGTCCTTTACGAGGTCCCACTCTCGATCCACCTCGGCCCTCACGTCCACCGACGGCGGCACCTCATAGCTTTGTTCCACCATTCTCATCCGGGGCAGTTTCAATTTCTCAGCCATTTCCTTAAACATTTTTTATCCTCCTCCTGCTCTCACCGGCCCGTCTTGAGTCCCGGCCTTTTTCTGCTTTTCCTAATCTTGAAATCCAATTGAGTCCAACGCTCAATCGGCATCCTTTTACCCTTCCAGCAGGGATTCATTTTCCCTTGACCCACCTCAATAATTTACCTACCCTATTTTTCTTAAGAGGTAATTCTTAACCCTTTTCGTCAAGAAAAACCATGAAAAAATGAAGTGATCAAAATGAAGGCTTTCTTACGGTCGAATGAATTATGACAGGAGATTATGAGATGATAACAAAAACCATCTGCAGGTTTACTATCCTGATTCTGTTAACCCAAGTTCGTGGCCACAAAAAAATAATTCTGTAATGTCAGCTAGTTAGCCTCCAGGCAATCCCTTTCTTGACACTACAGATTGAGCTAACTACAAGATTGACTTTACGGTCCTCCCTGGTTGATGAGGTAAATCCAGTGCATCATAAATGGCTTGATGTGACGGTTCCGCTTTTGATGATTTCCGGATGCGGATGATCTTGCCGTCTTTTCGTCTCATGGTGGTGGTTATCCTGGTCTGTGTTGATAGTTGCTTGCGAATGGTTGTCCAACAAAACCGGATACCCTTTTGTCGAAGCTTAAAACGAATGGTATGCAACAGATGATAAGCAAGAAGGGTTATAAAGATATGGCCATCGCAGCGGACTTCTTTTTGATGATAGATCGGCCTTAGCCCTAACTCGGATTTCATGCATCGAAATGCATCTTCAATATCAGTCAGCATTGTATAAATGTCCCATATCTGTTGCTCATTGAGATTTTTTCGGTCGGTTCTCAGACAGTAAATGCCACTTGTCTTTTCTGTTTTCTTGCGTGACCAGGTGATGCTTTTGGCCTTATCAGTTTCATTATCTTTTTCGACGGTGACCTTATAAGTGTGAGATACCAGTTTGAATTTTTCTTTTAATCGACCAACTCTCTCAATTACTTTATCGTAGCGTTTGGTGCCGTTTCTAATGTGAAGTGCTTTGCGTGCATTTAATAACTCCGCTTCAAAGCGTTGCTGAAACTTGGTTTTGATACTCTCTTCTTTTTTCTCTTTGTCTATGGAATGGCAGTAGAGTTCCAATTCATCAGATTCCTTGTTTTCGGCCAAGCCGGCTTGAACGAACACAGTGTTGGTTCTATCATCTTCTTTAACAGTAACCATCGTTACATCAGGTGGGATTTCTTTCTTTTTCTTGCGGGAAACCACGATATAAGAATAGTGCTTGTCTTTGAGCCACTGGATATTTTTTTCAGAAGCGATGCCGGCGTCCACTACGATTGTCGGCTTAATAAGGGGGTTTTTAGAAACATCTCCACCGGAAAGACCCTGTATCATCATTTCCAGGGTTTTTGGCTCGCTGACGTTGCCTTCAAAAATCCGACTGTTTTTGGGAAATCCATGCATATCCAGGACAAGCCCTAAAGTCACCAGAGGGCAATCGTTACGTTTATCTTTTGATTTCGCATACTTTGCTTTTGAGTTATACTTACCAGAACCTTCAAAAAACGTATTGGTCAGATCGTAGAGGATAATCTTGTCTTCCAAAGCAAAAAACTGACCTTCGGTCCGACGCAAATGCTCTTCAAGAGCAGTCTTATGCTTTAGCAGGTGATCGGAAACTTGATAGACACGATCCAGGGACAAAATAGAGAAATCAACGCCCATTAATTCATCCAAGGCGGTGGTGTTCTGTAACCATTGATGGGTTGCTCTTTCAGAGCCCGGAGCAATCATTCGACCTGCAATTACACCAAGAGCTGCGGCAAGCTTATGTTTATTGAATCCAAATTCCTTCAGTTTTCGATCTATCTCAAGTTCCTTGATGGTCTGATAAACAACGTATTCTGCTCCAACTGTGCGGGATTCCTCGTTCTCAACACTGTTGACATCAACAGTTGCAAAATCCGGGGCGATATTTTTTCCCTGAGCAGTAGCGCAACTTTCCTGACGAATAATTTTTTTGGCGTATCTCCTGGCAAGAGATCTGATTTCCTTGGGATAATAGATAAGGGTTGTTTGGCCGGTAATAATTTCTTCGATGCAATTGGCGAGATCTTTCCACTGTTCTTTAGGCAGATCAAAACCAACCCCAAGGTTCAATATATCCCGTTGCCGAGGCCCCCGCTCGGTGCGAATGGAATCTACGAGCTTAAAGGTATGATACTCTTTACGGGTTTTCTTATTTTTGTGTGGGACTCTGCGAATATACATGGCAGGAGATTAACAAAGCGATTGTCCCCTGTCAAGTAAATTTTATATTTTTTGACACTACAATCAGCCTATGCCAACCTAACTTGCTGATATCATTATATGCACTGTCTCAAAACATAGGGATTTATCACCTTAAATCAAAAATATCCACGAACTTGGGTTAAGAAGGTCTTGGAGGGGAAATAACCCCTAGCGTAAGTTTACTATCCCAAGGCCAAAATCGTTGACTATGAGACCGTTGTGAAAGCCGTTTTTCCTTGACTTGAGAGACTTTTTGTCGTTCCATTTAATGAAGACTATTCTTTGAATCATTTAACCTTTATTTGAAGGTTATCCTAATGAGGAAAAACCTCAAATTTTGCTTACCTCGGTCCCTATAGGACGTTGTTCGTTTTATTGGGACCTTAAAGTATCTTCTCTTCTGATTAAGAAAATCAACAAGCTTGAGTTTTTATAGAAAAGGAGGT
>JACNIU010000294.1 GCA_014382905.1 Desulfobacterales bacterium | reverse complement strand
CATCCACCTCACCCATCCGGTAGGTCTTGCGGATACCCACACCCTTGATCTCTATCTTCGAATTTGATTCGGCTGTCTCCATCCTGTTCCTTACTTAATAAGGCCTTGCGCCTCGACCCGGACTGAGTTCACTGTTACTCCGTAAGGAATATTCTTTCCGAAATGCGTGAATAGGTAGAAGATTTGGGAATTCATTTCCATTGAGAGGAAATCAGAAACGTATAACCTTGTAGAAAACTGGCTGATTTTATTTGGTGCCCCCGGCGCGACTCGAACGCACGGCACCCAGATTAGGAATCTGGTGCTCTATCCACCTGAGCTACGGGGGCATGAAATAGATTTTTACCATAAATAGATCAAATGTCAAATAATTTCGAGCAAAGGGTCCAAAAAAAGATTGATTTAATATTGGGAATGTATATACTAAAGTGTTATGTATAGGATCGGTCATCGGATTTGGCCAATGGAACGCTGTGGGGGTGTAGCTCAGTTGGGAGAGCGGTACGTTCGCAACGTACAGGTCAGGGGTTCGAATCCCCTCATCTCCACCATTTCTTCTGCTCCTGAAAATCGGTAAATCATGAAGCGAAAAGCAACGATAGAGAGGAAGACAAAGGAGACGGATATTTTCCTGCACCTCAATCTTGATGGCGGCAGCCCTCCTCAGGTGGATACTGGAATCCCTTTTATGGACCACATGTTAGACCTGATGGCGACTCACGGCTTTATGGAACTTGAATTGAAAGCCCGGGGAGACAGAGAAATTGACGACCACCACACGATTGAGGATATGGGAATCTGCTTAGGTCTGGCCTTGAAAGAGTCCCTGGGTGACAAGCGGGGAATCAGAAGGTACGGCGAAGCGACTACCCCCATGGACGAGGCCCTGGCCCGGACAGTCGTGGATATTTCCAATCGTCCTGTCCTTTCCTACCGGGTACCCCTGAAAAAAACCAGGGCAGGGACATTTGACCTTGGTTTACTCAAAGAATTTTTTCGTGCCCTGGTGACCAATGCAGGCATCACGTTGCATATTGATCTGCTCTCAGGAAACGAACCTCACCATGTTTCAGAGGCCATCTTCAAATCTTTTGGCAGGGCCTTGGACTTAGCCACCGGAATTGAGGTTCGCTTGAACGGGAATTTCCCTTCCACAAAAGGGGTTCTATAGCGGACGAGGCATTCATGTCTGAAAATGTTCGTGCAAAATCTCAACGACACTATCTGTCCCTTTTGACGATATTCTCCCTGTTAATGAGCGTGGGTTGTCACGGTGACAGGGCTCCGGTTCCGTCCCAGGCCCCTTCGCAGCCAACCATAAAAAGGGTGGTTGTTGTCGGATTCAAGGCGGCAATTCCTGAAGGAGAGAAGCCCGATCTCGTCCGAAATCCGGTAACAGGCACCGCTTTCATGTCACAACCTGTTCCCGAAGGTGTGGTCAAGTGGTTGACAGATCAACTGTTTGACATGTTAGTCGCTGATAAGAGATGGAATCTCGTACCACCCGGCCAGGCGAAAGGGATCACTGAAAGCATTCTGGGGCAAGATACGAAGTTTGGGATAAGCCCTTTGGAAATGATCCAGGAGGTGGGGAAAACCTTTGAAGCGGATGCTGTCCTGATGGGGCAGGCATATCGTTGGAGAGAGCGGGTCGGTTCCGATTTCGGGGTCGATAGCCCGGCTTCAGTGGCCTTTGATCTCTCTCTTGTGCGGTCATCAGATGGCGCCATTCTCTGGAGGGGCAACTATGACAAGACTCAGAAGTCTTTATTCGAAAATCTCTTTGACTTGAAGACCTACGTAAAGAGCGACGGTCTATGGCTGACAGCCAAGAAATTAGCCACGTTCGGACTGGAGCGGATGTTAGAAGAAATGCCCGGAACTCCAGTAGAGAAACCAGCAAAAGGCCAGGATTGATGGTCCCGTAAAAAGTCCCCAAAAGGATTTCTTCGAGAGCACTAAAAACGTGATGAATTCGGCTTTTTCCACCAAAAAGAATAGTTGATCCTGTACATCCTGTCAAAAAAGAGGATTACACATTTGCTGATTATCCCGGCCATTGACATCAAAGGGGGCCGCTGTGTCAGGCTCAAACAGGGAAAGATGTCCGATGAAACCGTGTTTTCTGACGTCCCCGAGGAGATGGCGGTAAGGTGGTATGCGAGCGGTGCCCGGAGACTCCATCTCGTGGATCTGGATGGTGCCGTACAGGGAAAACCGATTAATCAGGAGGTCATCAGGAGGATCGTACGTGCCGTCCCTATCCCGATAGAATTAGGCGGGGGTGTGAGGGAGATGTCCGTCCTGGAGGCGTACTTTGAACTCGGGCTCCAATTCCTGATATTGGGAACCGTCGCCCACAAGGACCCTGAATTCGTGCACAGTGCCTGCCGCGCCTTTCCCGGACAGATTATTTTGGGGATAGATGCCAGAAACGATGCCGTTGCAGTGGAAGGGTGGACAGAGGAAATCCAGCAAACCCCGGTGGAACTTGTAAAACAGTTTGAAAAAGCCGGATTAGCGGCCATCATTTACACGGATATCAATCGGGATGGGATGAGAACAGGGTGCAATGTGGCGGCCACAAGGAATCTGGCAAGATCCACCGATATACCGGTGATAGCTTCCGGGGGGATCTCCGAGATCTCGGACGTCCTGGACATATTATCCCTGGCCGAGGATGGGGTTATAGGAATGATCACTGGGAGGGCACTTTATGACGGGAGCCTTGACCTGGCTGAGGCCATAAAGGCTTGTGAAGGCAGATAGGAATCAGCACTCGGGGATTGACATATTAAGAATCTGTTATAATTTAAAATTTTGAAATTTTCATCTGCACCCTGGACTTCCGACCTTGGACCTTGGACTTCGGACTTTGGACAATAACATGTCTCTAAATCAAAAAATAGCTGAAGACCTCAAACAGGCGATGAAGGCGAAGGACAGCATCCGCCTTTCCTGTTTAAGGATGCTCAAAGCGTCTTTGAAAAACTTGCAGGTGGAAAAAAGGCGTGAGTTAACAGACGAGGAGATTCAGTCGGTTATTTCATCACTCATCAGAAAAGGAAAAGAGGCTGCAGGGGAATTCAAGAATGGAGGACGCGAGGATCTGGCTCTAAAAGAGGAAAAGGAGATCGAGGTCTTCTATGGATACCTGCCACAGCAGTTGACACCTGAAAAAATTGAAGCGACCTTACGGGAAATCATTTCCGAGCTGTCTGCTGAAGGCCCAAAGGATATGGGAAAAATCATGAAGGCGGCAATGGTTAGGATGGCAGGCAAGGCACAAGGAAAAGAAGTAAATGAGATAGCAAGGAAGCTATTGACTTCTTAAAGTGAGACCTTTGAAAAATGCTCAATTTTGTTCGAGTTCAAGGAATGCGAATATTTTAACCACCCCAGAGGAATAGGCTTTGCATTCCACGGGGCAGGCAGGAATACATTGAGTATTTCGAGGATTAAAATTTGAGCCTGACGCAGAAATCGGGCAAAAGGGGG
>JACNIU010000266.1 GCA_014382905.1 Desulfobacterales bacterium | reverse complement strand
GCAGCTTCTTCATGGCCAAAGACAAGGTCTTTAGCACTTCGCGTTTCTCCACCACAGTGACTCGCTCAAAGGAATCGATATAATCAGGATGCACCGGAAAGAGGTGAACAAACTCATCCATACGCTCATTCATATGACCGTAGAACTTACCAAACGGGGTGAGGTAGTCCCGTATTTTGGTCTGCTGCTCTCCGGTTTTTTTGAGCAATCGCTCGGCTACAACAAACTTGACATCTTTGCTGGCGATGAGAATCTGTTCGAAGCGGTCCTTCACTCTGCGGATGCTGTCGGCTACAAAGGAAAACCTGGGGCTGTCGAAGATGGCTTCCTGGACACCGGCCATGAAACGGAAACGCAGGTCTTTGCAAACCTCGCCGATCTCTCGGAGAAAGTTCAGGTCCAGGATAAGCTCCTGATCCTTGCGCGTGCGCAGGTAATCGAGCAACTCGTCTACCACCAGGAGCAGGCCGTCGTCGGGAAACTCCTGGTGAAAGGCAGACATCATCTGTTCAAAAGAACGTTTATTGCCGGACACCTCGGAAGTGGAAGGAAAACTGTAGCTTACGCCCACCGAGGCTAAATGCTCTTCCAGCTCAGCCACAAGGATGTCCCGTAACGACATGGTGGTAGCGCCGATCTCGGTGCGGACTACCTTGAACCGGCCTCCGATTTTCCCGGCGGCATCCGCTACATCAGCATTGTTGAGATTAGCGGCAAGCTCGGGATTCTCCGCAAGCCCGGAGATAACCGACATAAGATGGGACTTCCCGGTGCCGTAGTTGCCGACCACCAGCAACCCTTTGTTATCAGTTGGCTGCTCGAACTGCAATTGTGGTATGACCAGGCCAATCAGTTTTTCCGCCATCTCTTCGGAAATGACGTAGGTCTTTACAAGCTGTCTGGCTGCAGCCGCTTCATCGGCATCCCGCAGCTGGACCACGGACTCGATTGGGTCAAACTCGATTAGGTCATTGTATTTCATCTCGATTGCTCCCTTACAAAGGAATATGTTGTCGTTGCATTGTCATCTACGGGCTCATCACCAGAAAATCATGCACCGGATATCGCCTGAACTCCGGATGAGCCGGTTCCGCATAGGTCAAAAAACCATCAATGATGGCGCCGTTCCAGGAGGCAACCACAGTCTTGTTGCGCGAAAGTCCCTGGAGCAGCCGAAGCGGATCCTGTTTCAGACTCACATCGAAGAGTAGCTCGATGTTGTCAAGCAAGGTCATCTTGCCTTCATCTTTTTCAACAATCTCCCGAAGAAGGCGCGGAAGCTGTAATGCCCGTTGGCGCTGGGTCAAATCCAGCATGAGGCGAGAAAGCTCAAGGTTGACATTAACCAATGGCGCGCCTGTGCGGTCCTGCACATCCAGGAGCGCGGTGGTTTTTCCGGCGCCTGAAGGTGCAACGACCAGCAACAGACGGTGATAGATCTCGTCGAGCTGTTTTACCTTTCGGATGATCTTATCCGCAAGGGGTTCCGCCATCACTCTTCTCCTCTGCATTTTGCTAAATAGGCATACTTCCTGGACGTTGTTGACAAGGTTGATTTGTTCCCACTTTGAATACCATATCTCTTGCCATGTGCTTTACCCGGGGCCAAAAAATACAAAACCCCGTTCTCCATCTGATTAGAGTAACGGGGTTTTCGGGCGACCGTGGACCATTTGAAGAATCCCACAGCAAGCTGCGGGAATCTCCCAAATTTAAGGAGGATCTATTCATTTTGAGTTCGCTCGCTAACCCCACTGAAAGCAGCGGAGAATGCGCTCGCTGTGAATTTTCAAATCCTCTTTCTTTAGCGGGTTGAAAGAAGAAACCTGGTTCGAGTATACTACTGAATGTTGTTTACATATAACTACTTTATAAGTCAACGAAAAACGGGTATTAGATGCTGGCCCTAAGTTGCTGGTTGCTCGTTACGGGTTGCGCGTTGTTTTTCTTGACCGGATCGTACCAGTCGATGGCAACCAGGGTGCTTGATCAGCGCGAAAAGGTCCGCGTCCTTACTCAAGGCTGGTGACCGGATCAAGCACATAGGAGACTGACTCCAACATTTGGCAACCGCCGTGCCATTCGAATAGCAGAGGTAAATCCCATCGATGCCAGGTCAGTCCAAAGCCTTTATATGGGCATCCCGGGGGAATTCTTAATCCATAATCGGATTCTTGAAGGGGTTAATCTCAAGGTGGGCGTTAGCGGCTAACTCAAGTGCTATTTCTTTACGTTTTGGCTTTTCCTCGGGCCATCCAACAATATTTGCGTGCCGAGTTGGCCATTTATCAGGGATAATATGAAGGCCTTTAGATATGGCAACATCAGCCATAAAATCAGCTCTGGCATGTAGGCTTTTTGGCGGGTTTATTCGATTAGCTACTTTATCAGTTCCAATCTTCCATATGTTTTCATCTGAAAGATCCTTAATCCGAAAAACCGAAAGCTTTAAATTCTGCGGGGGCAAAAATGCAGACGATTTCACCCTCTTGTTGGAAGGACTAAATTGATTTCTGGATAGCAAGTATCGAGTTAAATCTTCCTGTGGGTCTATATCCTCAAGAACGCTATCCAAGAATTTAAGTTGAATAAAGCCTTTCAAGGTTGTCCAGAATAGTCTTAGGAATCTCATCACCAAAATATTCTTCCCCATTAACCTTATTGAGACCGAACAGGCCGGCAAAAGTAATCACATTGCGACTTCCTATACTTATCGAAAAAACACGCCTTGGTTGTCTGTACCATTCAAATGCGATTTCACCATCAGGTTCGACTGTAACATCAGGTAAGGGGATTGTTTTTGGAAAGGTCTGAGCAAATCGTGTCGCCTCAGCATACGAATCAAAATCAATAGCTTTTGCATCATATCCATCCCAATTATCAGATGAACATGACTCCATTATGCTCGCAAGATTTTGAAATATTTCAGAATCGTCATTTGTGACACTTATGGAACAATCCCGAGATGTTAGTTCTAATAACTCTCGGAGTTTTTCGGCTGTTTCACTTACACCCGTATTCAAAACAAAGAAAAACGGGCTTTGATAGGGACCATTGATGGGGATACATGCGGTTGTCATTCGAATAACCTCGCTGTTTCTTCAGTGATACTCTGGAAAAATATCCGATTTTTTAATTCACGAAATTGTTCAAAAAAAGCCCACATATCTTCACTGTCAGGAGAGAAGTCCTGAGATTTATATACATCTATATCAAGGATTAAACTAATGTAATTGGCTTCTTTGCTTTTTTCTAACGCCTGAATAATATTAGCCTTAATATCGAGTTCTGGAAAGTACGTCGTAATCTTTGTCAAAAAACCGCTTATAGCACATGATAAGCTGTCAGGAATATAAGGAGGCGCCGTGAGAAATATGGAAAAATCAGTTATTGGAAGAGGTATATCAAGTTGATTAATATACCGGACTGCGATCCTTGCAACAGACTGTGGTTTAGCAGCATCAACATATAGCGCCCACAGTTCTTTGGCCTCATCAAAAATCTCCTCCCAATAGGTATATGGTTTCAGGCGGCTGAATGTAAATCCGTCGATTCTAAATTGAGCGATTTTCTTTTCATCGTCTGTAATAAAAAAATAGCCGTGAATACCGTGCTCCTCAGCCTTAGTTGAAATAGGCTTACCTGGTGCTATTTTGAACTCACCTTTAAACGAGCGACGTTCTTTAAATTTTGGAAATCGATCGCCAATCTGTTCTCTTAAGGATAAAAACTCGCTAACTCGAAATTCAGATGGAAGTTTTACACGAAAATCGATTATTGCTTCTCTAATTGGAGCATTATTCAAGTGCCGTGGTTCAGCCATAAAAAACCTGTCCCGGTATCGTTTATAAGCCCATTTAAATAGTTAGAATAGAGAAAGTGAACAGGCCTTGCTTTTTCGAATGTTGAGCTTAGCGAAATTGCTCTTGTGAGTCAAGGGAAAAGAAACCACAATATATATGGTGTAAAGCTGGGTTATGGTATCGAGCCGAACAAGCAAAGGAACCACCTTAATACCTGTCCCTTTGTTATTCTAAATACTGAGCCGTCTTTAACCGTTGTCCGATCCGATATTCCATGTGCAACCTGAATAACGGTTTGATCTCATGGATCATTTCATTGGTCAGGCCCGAGGCCTGGGCATTGTCCCACGGAGTTGACTGAATAGCGTTCAACGCCTTGACGGTAGCCGGACCTAAACCGGGGGAGAGCTTGGATTCCTGTTCGCATTTCAAGCAGGCGATACCCCCTTTGCTCTGTTTGAAAACCGCCCTTCCCTCCCCGACGTAAGCCCGGCCGCATTTGCAGCACCTGTCGAAATTAATCTTATATCCTCCGAGGGTCATGGCCTTGGCCTCAAAAAGAATGCGCAATTTATCGATGTTTTTGTCCTTATCTAAGGCAGAGAATGAACAATTCAAAAGCTCAAACATCCTTTTTGAAACAACGCCAAGGGGGAAAAGGATTTCCGTCAGTTCAATCATGTAGCTCGCTAAGGATAGAGAGGAAAAATCAGACCTGAGGCCTGGAAATCCATGGACAAGTTTCCCGGAATGGAGAAAGTAAAGCTCTCCCCCTCTTTTCAGCTCATATTCCAGACTTGAAAGACAAAATACGTCCAGGCAATTGGCAAAGCGCCTGCGGCTTTTCCTGGCCCCCTTGGCCACCCCCTTGAGCCGGCCTTTATCAGCGGTGAAAAAACTGATCATGAGATCGGTCTCACCGAATTCCCAGGTCCGCATGACGATGGCAGGGGAAATGTGGGTTGTCATATCAGGACCTCTCGCGGCCGTCGCCCTCTCTCCCATGGTACCATTTCCAACAATAAATTCAGCATCCCCAAAGCCCCACACGCAACCATGAGTCCAGCTTAAACCCTGGGCCGATTAAAAACCAGGAGGCTAAATCGCAACCGGTTTTTCATAAGCGGTAAAATGATTGGAGAAGCTCAAGTCGTAAATCACAGGCGTAGACCGCAACAAATAATGAATAACAGATAATGACTAAGGGGTAACGAGCATACAGCATATAATATCCGACGATCAATGATAATGATAAAAGGATGCCCCTTCGTTCCCAAGTCCCAGCTTGAAAACGCATTGTCTGTAGCTCCGGCTTCCCGTAACCGGAGTGACGCAGGTTGGTCACGATTTCTCCGGATCGCATAGATTCCTCCTTGACAAAACCATCCTCGCCAATCTAATATCATATATAAACATTAAAATACCATATTTGGTATTAAAAAATGAGTGAAAAGAAGCCAGCCCACGCCCCTGCCGTAGATCGGGCCCTTGATGTGATCGAACTGTTAGCGGTCTGCGAGAAAGAATTGCACCTTTCGGAGATCTTAGCAAAGCTCACTATCCCGAGGCAATCCTTATTCAGGATACTAACTACCCTGTGTGACAGGGGCATAGTGGACAGGTCAGGTCAAAGAGGCTTTTACCGGCTGGGAATGAAGCTCCTGTATCTGGGGAACAGGCTCCAGGACAATATAAGGCTTCGGTCGGTTGCCAGGCCTTTCATGCAGGAATTAGCGGAAAAAACCAACAAGACCGTTGAGCTCTCCACCCTGGACCGGGATCAACTTGTGCTGATCGAACAGATTGAGGGGACCGAGGGTATCCGGCTGTATACCCGGATCGGGAGTGCGTATCCCTATTTCCACGCCGTCGCTGTGGGAAAGATATATCTGGCCAACATGGAAGCGGAAAAGAGACACAAGGTTCTTTCTACAATCGGTCTTCCTGTTGTCACCGAGCACACCATTACCAACATGGATCAGCTTGAAAAGGAGCTGACAGGTGTTGCAGAAAAGGGCTATGCATTTGAAGACCAGGAGCTGAGGAACGGTGTCCGGAGGATCGTTGCTCCGATCTACGATTACCGGGATCACCTGGTTGGCTGCGTCGGGATTGCCGCCACGATCTTCAGTTTTGAAATGGACGACAAAGAAAATCTGGGCCGGCAGGTCGTTGAAACAGCCAGCCGGATTTCACACGGTATGGGTAAAGCAAAATGAGACAGTTTTTTTATCCTGCAAACATCGCTGTTTTCGGTGTAGCGGATACCCCGCGGAATCTGGCCAAGAACATTGTTTCCAACTGCATGGAGATGGGTTTCAAGGGCACGATTTATCCTTTGGGACTGGAGCCGGGGAGTGTTCATGGAAAGGCTATCATCACCGACCCCGGGTCTTTGCCTGAGGGAATCGATTTGGCGGTGATCCTGATCCCGGCTAAGTATGTGGCAGAGACACTGGACATCTGCGGACGAAAACGGATTCTCCATGCGATCATTTCCACCGGAGGGTTCAGGGAATTCAATGACCAGGATAACCGGGCAGAGAGGGATATTATCAGCGTAGCCGGGCGATACGGAATTCGATTTATCGGCCCCAACTGTATCGGCGTCATATGTGCAGGATCGGGGGTTTGTACACCGTTTAATCCCATGAGGGCCAAGGGGTTCAAAAAGGGGCCCGTCGGCCTGATCGTTCAGAGCGGCGGTGTAACCACGCAATCTGCCTATCTCTTCTCTGAAGAACATGTGGGTTTTTCAAAAATCATCAGTGCCGGAAACAAATTAGACCTGAACGAGATCGATTTCCTGGAATACCTGATACACGACGAGGAAACAGAACAGATCCATATGTACTTGGAGAGCATTGAAGACGGCAGAGAGCTGACAAGGCTGGTGAGGGGCTCCAAAAAACCAATCGTCATCTTTAAGTCCAACGTGAGCAGAACAGCATCGGAAATCGCCTACTCCCACACGGCAGCACTTTCAAATGACGACCGGATCGTGGACGGTGCCCTGAAACAGGCGGGGATTGTGCGGGTGCATGAGCTTCATCAGATGACTGTTGCGGCCAAGGCGCTTCAGCTCCCCCCACTGAGAGGGGACCGATTAGCGGTCATCTCCCTCTCCGGCGGTTACTCCGTGATTTTGGGGGACGCCTGTGAGCGATATGGCTTTCAATGCCCCAAACTGCCCGTTGAACTTATGAATAAAATTGAAGGTTTCCGGCGGGCAGGGGTTATCCGCATGTCAAACCCTATGGATTTTGGTGACGTCCACGATATCCGGGCACTGGCGTTCACCCTGGAGCACTGTCTGAAACTGGATAATATTGACGGGGTCGTCCTGTCATTCATGTATGAACCTGAGATGGCAAAACTGTTTGGAACGGAAACCGGCAATCCTGAACAGATGCTGAATTTCACGAGAAAGATGAGTCAGGACGGCAACAAACCGATAGCCCTCAGTTTTTTCTCCGAGAGGCAACACATTGAGGCCTTCAAAAAGCTAAACACATTCCCTGTTTTCAATGACCCTGTGGAGAGCGTCTTCGCTCTGCGCCTCCTGCGGGATTACTGGCGGGGGAAAAGATGAAAGCGTAATGGCGAATTTCTTGGACAAAGGGATTGTTGTTATCGACAAAGAACAGTATAAGACCTCAGTACAGCCTTAGGCCCTTAGTTTGTAAGCCCGCCCGTGGCAGGACAAGATGCGAAGATGTTTTTTTGAAGTTAACCAGTTAATTCATTAGCAATAAGGTTTCGGGTGTCAGGATTTGTAGTTTACTGAAACCTGAACACGGGTTACTGATTTGGTTGCGGCCGAATGCGTGCATTAGGGAGATATTCGGAGGATGGAAAAGAAGAAATCGGTCACTGCCCAACTCCATGAGCTGTTCAACCCAAGATCCGTGGCCGTCGTGGGTCTCCCCCGGGGGATGAAGAGCGGAAAACTTTTCCTCATTGCCCTCCAGGACCTGGGATATCCCGGGCATATCTATCCTGTTCACCCGGAGGCCCGGGAGATTGACGGGATCAGGGCCTATCCCAACATATCTGCCATCCCCGGCCCAATAGACCTGGCCATTATCCTTGTACCGCACCAGAGCGTCCTGCCGGTTGTCAAAGATTGTGCGGCCAAAGGGGTCAAGGGCGCAGTGCTCTTCACGGCCGGGTACAAGGAGACCGGAACCGATGAAGGAAAGGCGCTGGAAGCGGAACTTACCCGTATTGCCCGGGGTTCGGGGATGCGGCTCTTCGGCCCCAACTGCATGGGGCTCTATTCTCCCAAGAGCGGCCTTTCCTTTTTCCCTGAACTTTCAAAGAAACCGGGACCCGTGGGGTTTATTTCCCACAGTGGTTCACTGGCAAACATCATTGGCCGCATAGGACCTCAGAAGGGAATATATTTCAGCAAGGCCGCAAGCCTGGGAAATGAATGCGACCTGAACAGCGCGGATCTGCTTGCCTACTTCGGTGATGACCAAGACACGGGGGTCATCGGGGGGTATTTAGAGGGGATCAAGGACGGTCCCGCTTTTCTGAGCGCCCTTAAAGACGCCTCTAAGAAAAAACCTGTGGTCCTCTGGAAGGTGGGGTTGACCCCGGAAGGAAACCAGGCAGCGGCCTCTCATACAGGGGCCTTAGGGGGGTCGCGGGAAATTTGGAACGCCGTGGTTCAGCAGGGAGGGGCCATCCCGGTAAATGGTTTTGATATCCTGTTAGATACACTGATGGGCTTTTCTCTTTTGCCACCCAGCTTAGGGGACCGAATGGCGATTCTCTCCGGCCCCGGTGGGCTGGCAGTGGCTGCTGCGGAAGCGTGTGGAAACGCCGGACTCAGATTGGCCGAAATATCTCCGAAAACCCGTTCTGTTTTAGCCGAGTTCATTCCTCCGACAGGCACCAGTCTTAAGAACCCGATAGATGTGGGTCTCACCGCCTACTTGGAGATCAAAATCTACACCCATGCAGCAAAGGTGTTGTCAGAGGATCCCGGCGTGGATAGCATCGTCGTTGTAGGTCGGGGCATGACCCCTGAGTCCAATGACCTGTATATAGAGGCAATGATTCAAGGCCAAAGAGACTCGGGCAAGCCTTTTGTGGTTGTGAATATCCCCGGTCTTGATGGGGATTTTGCAAAGCGTCTATGCCAAGCCGGGGTCCCCTTCTTTGACACCGTGGAGAGGGCCATGGCGATCTACGCTCAGGTTCGCGCCTATCAGCTCTGGCAAAGGACAGCCTCTAACCCTGAACCCGTGAGCGGATAAAGAAGATGAAAACCTCATTTGAGATCGCTGGATATTTCCCGGGGGTCATCGGCAGGATTACGACCCTTCATGCCGTGTATTACAAAGAGCACTGGGGACTGAACCAGTCCTTCGAGGCCCAGGTGGGTACCGAGGTTTCCAGCTTTATTTCCCACTTTGATGAGAAAAAGGACGGATTGTGGAATGCCGTCTCAGGGGATCAGTTCGCCGGATGTGTCGCTATTACCGCTGATCGGGATCATCCGGATGATGCCCGATTGCGCTGGTATATTGTTGATCCGCGGTACCAGGGCCAGGGTATCGGGCGGACACTCATTATAAAAGCAATTGATTTCAGCAAAGCGGCAGGGTACAAACGGATATATCTCTGGACCTTTGAGGGGCTGCACCAGGCCCAGTCGATCTATGAGCAAAACGGTTTCAGGATGGCTGAGGTCCGCGATGTTGAACAGTGGGGAGGTATGATCAGAGAACAGATGTTCGAATTATTCTTAAAATCCTAACCCGGATAAACCGGAACCAAACAGAGATTTTACCACGAAACACACGAAGGGCACGAAAAGTCAGTTTCTTAGTAGTTTTATTATGTCTTCGTGTTCTTCGTGCTCTTCGTGGTGAACGATTTTCTGCGAATTTTGAGCACAAATTTACTCATAAGGAGGAACGTATGAAAATTATAGAAAAGGCTTTAGAGGAAGGAAGAAGCACACTTTCAGAATACGAATCCAAGCAGGTTCTGGCTTCTTATGGGATACCGATCACAAAGGAGGTGTTGGTGGATGATATCCGGGGTCTCATAGACGCGACCAAGGAAATCGGCTACCCGCTTGTTTTGAAAGGATGCGCATCTGATATCGCCCACAAGACGGAAAAAGGTCTGATCAAGGTTGACATCCGGAACGAAGCAGAGGCCACGTCAGCCTTTGAAGAGATCGTGGCCAATATGGGGACAACGCCCCAGGTCCTGGTGCAGGAGATGGTGAAGGGCCAGAGAGAACTCGTTATCGGCCTCACGCGCGATCCCCAGTTCGGCCCATGTGTCATGTTCGGCCTTGGCGGGATCTTTACCGAAATCCTGAAGGATATCTCCTTCCGCGTGGCCCCCCTGGAAAAAAGAGATGCCCTGGAGATGATGCAGGACATAAAAGGGCACAAGATCCTGGAGGCCGTGCGTGGCATGGAAGCGGCGGACCTGGATATGTTTTCCGATATCCTGATAAAGGTGGGCCAGATCGGTCTTGAGAATGACGCCATAAAGGAGATTGATATCAATCCGGTCATCATCTCAAAGGGCAAACCGGTGGCAGTGGACGCCCTGGTGGTGCTGGATACGAAAAAGAGCTGATGAGCACTGTCAAGAGCGTTAGAGCCCGATTCTTTCAGTTGGGATTTTGACTGTTTTTTTGTGTTTCCCGATCCACTGATTGTTCGAAATGGAGGGAGGAAGAAAAATGAAACAGACAAACGGCGCAGGGGCAGAAATTCCTCGCCAGGGAAACTGGGAGGACTACATCAGGGCCTATTACGAGAAGCCCTCAAGCTTCAAGAGCTGGTCCGGATACGATCTCAAGGAGATCTATACCCCGAAGGACAGAAGCGATGTGAATTATGAAAAGGATGTGGCCGATGCCGGCACCTATCCGTTTACCCGGGGAATTCACGCCAATATGTTCAGGGGCCGCCTGTGGACCCGGAGAGAAGTTGTGGGTATCGGCTCTCCTTCAGATACCCATGCAAGACTCAAGTATCTTTCTCAGCACGGGGGGTCCGGGCTCAACACGATTGCCGATGTGACCTATGAGATGGGGCTCGATGCCGATCATCCATGGGCGGTGGACGAAGTCGGCCTGACCGGTGTCAATATCACCTCTGTCAGAGATATGGAGACCCTCACCAGGGATATCCCCCTGGACAAGGTCAGCTGGTCTTTGATTACTGCGTCTACGGCAGCCGCTGCAACCATGGCCCAGTATATCGCTGTGGCTCAGGATGCCGGTTACGATCTCGGCAGATTGCGCGGTTCCATCCAGAATGACCCCATCCATTTCAGATATTGCGGCTTCAGACCGGCCTGTCCGTTGGATCTCTCCATCAAATTAGGCTCCGACGTCATGGAGTACTGCACAAGAAACATGCCCAAGTGGTACTATACCACCGTCAACATGTACGACCTTCGGGAACAGGGAATTACCGCCCCCCAGGAGGTGGCATTCGGCTTCGGGATTGCCATGTGTTACATGGATGAGTTGATCCGGAGAGGTCTTGATATTGACGAATTCGCTCCCAGATTCACCTTTTACGTCTCCTGTCATGTAGACATTTTTGAGGAAGTGGCCAAAATACGTGCTGCCAGAAGGATGTGGGCAAGGCTTATGAAAGAAAAATATAGCGCGAAAGATCCCCGGTCAATGCAGTTCAGGTTCGCGGTTCATACAGCCGGATGCTCCCTTGTCCCGCAACAGCCATTCAACAACATGATACGGGTCGCTTATGAAGCGTTGGCTGCCGTTTTAGGCGGGGTTCAGTCCCTCCATTGCTGCTCATATGATGAACCCATGTGCCTCCCCACAGAAAAGGCACACCTTCAGGCCCTGAGGACCCAGCAGATCCTGGCATATGAAACCGGTGTCACAAACGTGGCAGATCCCTTAGGCGGATCATACTATGTAGAAAGCCTGACGGATAAGCTTGAGGAAGAAAGCCTGAAGGTGATGAAACAGGTGGAAGCAATCGGGGGTATGGAAGAAGCGATTCGTACCGAATGGCTGGACCGGCAATTCGAATCCGAAGCAGTGAAACGTCAGAAAGAGCTGGACAGCGGAGAAAAACTGACGGTCGGGGTGAATGTATTCACCACGGAACAGGAAACAACAACACCTTTAGGTGTGCAGAGGATCTCTGCAACCTCAGCAAAACAGCAGGTAGAGGAGGTCAGGGAATTGAAGCGAACCCGGAATATGGATTCCCTGAAGGATGCCATCAGACGGCTGAGGGATAATGCCGGGGAGGGGAAAAATGTGATTCCTGCCATGGTTGAGGCTACCAGGGTTTTCGGGACCACTGGAGAGCTGTTAGGCACTGTCAGAGAGGTGTTCGGCTACCCCTATGATCCGATGGAGAGTATCACATCGCCTTTCAATTAGATAAACTGAGGGGTTTACTGTGATGGCTAAAAAGAAAAAAATCAAAGTCCTGGTCAGCAAGGTCGGTCTTGACGGACATGACAGGGGCGCTAAGGTGGTGGCATCCCTGTTAAAGGAAGCAGGCATGGAGGTCATATACCTGGGGATGTACCAGACGCCGGGAGGTATCGTGAAAGCGGCGATCGATGAAGATGTGGATGTGATCGGCCTGAGCTATCTCTCTGGCGAACATCTCATCTTTACTCCCAAGATCGTGGAAGAGATGAAAAAAAACGAGCTTGATGATGTTCTGTTCATCGCTGGAGGATCATTTCCGCCGGAAGACATCCCCGTGATGGAGGAAATGGGCATTGACAGGATCTTCAGGGCAGGGTCCCTCACCGACTCGATCGTTGAATACATCAATGACCATGTTGAAAGATAGGGGAACTTGCGTGATAGAAAAAGTTATTTGGCACCCCGGCACCCTGAAGAAATTACCATGTCAGTCCTGAACGCCCTGTACGGGCCAGATCATGAAAAAGAACCTGAGCGTTGATGAAATGGTAAAGAGGCTGTTGGCCGGTGACCGGAGAGCGGCTGCCCGTCTGATCACTCTGGTGGAAGACGAGATGGACGAGCACCATGAGGTGATGAGGCAGATTTTTCCCCATACCGGACAGGCCATGATCCTGGGAATCACCGGCGCAGGCGGATCCGGGAAAAGCTCGCTGACAGACCACCTGATACACAGGTTCCGGGCCCGTGGCAAGAGAGTCGGGGTTGTTGTGGTAGACCCGAGCAGCCCGTTTTCCGGTGGCGCCTTTCTGGGAGACCGTATCCGGCTTCAAAGCCATTCACAGGATGATGGCGTCTACATCCGGAGCCTGGCATCCCGCGGGTATCTCGGCGGCCTGTCCCGTGCCACCTACGATGTGATTCGCATCATGGAGGCAATGGGAAATGAAGTCATCATTGTCGAGACATTGGGCGCCGGCCAGGACGAAATTGACATTATCCACATCGCCCACACCTGCCTCCTGGTTCTTACCCCTGGCATGGGTGATGACATCCAGGCCATGAAGGCAGGGATCATGGAGATAGCCGATATCCTGGTGCTCAACAAGGCAGATCTGGATGGCGCAAGCACCTCCCTTCGGCATCTCCAGGGTGTCTTGTCAGCTGCCCGTTGCGACGAAGGGGAATGGATCCCACGTGTCGTATCGACGGTTTCCGTGGCCGACAAACCGGAGAATCTTAAGGGGATTGATGAACTTACAGCCATCATCGGAGAGCATCAGGCACATTTGCGAAAGACCAGGACCATCGAGCAGCTCAAGTTCGAAAGAGTAGAGCAGGAGTTGGGGCTTATCTTCAAGGATGAGCTGGAGAAGCTGATCTTCAAAAGCCTCAAGGGGACCGGCAAGAAGAAGGAGTATATTGCAAGCATTCTTGAACGAAAGAACGATCCCTACTCTGTGGTTGGTGAGGTATTAAGAACCTATCTGCCGTCAAGGGAATAAAGAGAGATGAACGGCCGGAACACTGAAACCTTCAGTTTTTTACAACATGTTGTCAATTACAGGGCACTAAGGGCCTAAAGGAGACAATATTCAATTCATGAAACCAATCGAAAACAATAACGAACACTTCCTCACAAAATTTTTAGACCCGCGGAGCGTTGCCGTCGTGGGGGCCTCCAATAACCACTCAGGGATCAACTATCACCTGGTTGCCAATCTGGTCCGTCTCGGATTTAAAGGCAAGATCTTTCCGGTAAATCCCAAGGAAAAAGAGATCATGGGTCTTCGGGCCTATCAAAGCGTAAAGGATATCGATGAACCGGTGGACCTTGCCGTTATCGGGGTGTCACATGCCTTAGCCCCGCAGATTCTCAGAGAATGCGTTGATAAGGGGATCAAGCGAGTCACCATCATTGCGGGCGGGTTTTCCGAGGCCGGAGAAAATGGAAAAAGGGCACAGGAGGACATGCGGAAAATTGTAAAGGATAACGGTATCCGGGCCATCGGCCCCAATGCCCTGAGTCCCATAAACGTGCCTTCAAATTTCTGCATCAGTTTTCATCCTGTCAGCTCAATCAAACGCGGCGGGCTTTCCCTTATTTTTCAGTCCGGGCTCTATGAACCCAGGTTTACCTGGCTCCTGACCGATTTTAATTATCATCTCAACAAGCTCATCGATCTCGGCAACAAAATGGATATCAACGAGGTGGATGCCCTGAGCTATCTGGTCCAGGACCCGCAGACGCATGTGATCGGTATTCATCTTGAGAGCATAGAGGGGGACGGAAGGGAATTCTTGAGACTCATCCGGGAAGCCACCGCCCGGAACAAACGGGTTGTGATTTTGAAATCGGGCCGGAGCAAGGCGGGTGCAAAGGCCGCTGCCTCTCATACCGGCGCCATCGTCCGGGGAAATGATCGGGTGTTTGACAGTGCCATAAAGCAGGTCGGGGCCATACGTGCATACACTCTTGAGGCGTTCTTTGATCTGACACGTGCCCTGGAACGTTTCGGCCCTGTATCAATGAAAGGAAATCGCATATTCCTTGCCACGTTCCCCGGGGGTGAAGGGGTCATAACGACCGACCTCTGTGAGGAGGAAGGCCTCAGATTGGCCGAGGTTGATGACACGACCGTTGACAAACTGCGCGCCATATTCCCTCCCTGGGATATTCCGCCCAACCCCTGGGACCTAGGCCTCACCATTCAGTTTAACAATCCGAATGTTGTGTACCGGGTCATGATCGAGGCCATGCTCGAAGACCCCAACGTCGATGCGCTGGCGATTCAGATCCATCCCATGGCGTTTATTTTTCCCAAAGAACTCCTGGAGCTGTTTGGAAGTTCCGTGGCCGCCCAGAAACCGATCGCACTATGGCTTGCCGGCATGGAATCAGGAAGACACGAGGTCCTGCAATCTTTGGAAGAAAAACGCGTTCTTGTATTTCCATCACCGGAAAAGGCCATCCGTGCCCTGTCGGCCCTGTACCGCCTGAGCAACCCGACGCAATAGACTTCTCGTTAACGAACGGATCTTGCCCGTCAACGGAATGACGCAAATATAACGAGACCTTCAGAAAGGATAATCTCTTATGAATCAGACAAGTGAACCCTCGGCATGGATCGTCGGCATCATCAACGACTTTATCGACAACTCCCCAGAGAACACCCTCAAAAACAAGGACAATGACAGGGCCTTTGAAACGCCACTGGTTGGCTTTTCAAGCGGGGATGATCCTTTGTACGAAGCATACAAAGACCACGTGGGGCCTTTCTACATGACACCATGGGAGGTGGTTACCGTCACATTCAGGGATTTTACCGTGAAACCCGGGGACCTCACCGTGATAAGCTGGATTCTGCCCCAAAGTGCAGCAACAAAGGCCGATAACCGGAGAGAAACCTTTTACCCTTCCGAACGGTGGGCCAGGGCGCGCATATTCGGCGAAGAGGTCAATGTGAAGCTAAGAAAACACGTGGTCGCATCCCTAACATCGAAAGGAGTTCAGTCAGTAGCGCCCTTACTCACCCCGCAATTCAGCGTGAGGATATCGCCCAAGTACGGATTGGCTTCCACCTGGTCGGAGCGACACGCCGCCTATGCAGCCGGCCTTGGGACCTTCGGCCTTTGCGATGGCCTGATTACGCCCGTGGGCAAGGCCATGCGGACAGGATCTGTCGTTGCCCGGATACAGGCCCCCCCGACCCCCAGACCCTATACGGATCACCACGCGTACTGCCTCTTTTTCACAGCAGGTACCTGCAAGAAATGCATTCCACGATGCCCGGTGGGGGCCATTACAGAGAAGGGGAAAGATAAGCGAATCTGTTCCAGACATCTTTTCCCGGTTACCAAGGACTACGTGGTCTCTGAGTACGGCTTTGATGGATATGGGTGTGGTCTGTGTCAGACAGGGGTCCCGTGCGAGTCCAGAATCCCTTCAAAAAAGGATGCTGGAACAGATCATGGATGACAGCGATAAACCATAAGATCAAAAATACCTGCTCTTCTTTTCCCCTTCCCCGAGCTTTCCCCTCAGGACCAGGAGGGCCTGGTTTCTGTCCTCCATATTCAGGGCCTGCTCCAGACCGCCGGCATCCATATTCATATTGATCGCCTCTTTGGTCAAACGAAGTCCCATCGGGTTTTTGCTGTTCATCTCACGGGCCAGTTCAAGCGCCGTTTCCATAAGCTGGTCGGTCTCCACGACCCGGCTGACAAGACCTAAAGCGAGCGCCTCCTCTGCAGACATGAAACTGCCGGTGAGCATGAACTCATATGCCCTTCCCGCCCCTATGAGACGCGGGAGAAAATAGCTGCACGCCATATCGGCCCCGCCGAGACCGATATTTATGAATGCGGCGGAAAAACGGGAATCCGTGCTGATCACCCTGATGTCAGATGCAAGGGCAAAGCTGAAACCGAGGCCCACCGCCGCTCCGTGGACGGCGCAAACAATGGGCTGGGGGGCCTGCCGCATGGCCGAAGTAATCCGCGCCAGACGGGCCTGAAACCGGTAGAACATCTCCGTGTTCATCTCGGGCATCATCTTCATAACGGCTTTCATGTCCAGCCCGGCGCAGAAGTTCTTATTGCCATTTCCTCTCAAGATAATGACGTGCGTATCAAGATCGTAGAGCCGATCCCTCCAGAAGGCCTCCAGCTCTTCGGCCATTTGCACATCAACCGAGTTGTATCTCCGGGGACGGTTGAGGGATAAGACACCGATCCCATCTTCGATGATCTCGTATTCGATGGTTTCGTAATCCATGTATCCTCCTCTTTTACTTCGTTCCGGCCTTGAGCCCAACGAACAGATGGCAGATCTCCAAGGTCAGTGCGTACGCCCTGACATCCGCCAGTCCCGCATCTTTCATCATCCCTGTAAACCTGTCGACCGTGGGAAACGCCATTATGGAGTCACCGAGATAATAGTAGGCCTCCGGGTTTGGGGAAAAAGCCCGGGCAAGGAACGGAAGTATCCTGTTCAGGTAGAGATCAAAAAACCGTGTGAAGCATGAGATCCGGGGAAACGTCATTTCCAGGACCAGGACCTGTCCGCCGGGGATCACCACCCGCCGCAACTCCTTCAGCGCACCTGCCCTATCCGGAATATTGCGTATGCCGAAGGCGATTCCGGCCGCGTCAAAACTGTCGTCCTGAAACGGAAGATCGAGTGCATTCCCCTGCATCAGGTTTATTCTTGGGGACAGTTTCTTTCTTGCGATCTTCTTAACACCTTGATCCAGCATCTCCTTCACAAAGTCAAGGCCCGTCACCTGTATATCAGGATAGTGGAGAGCCGCATCAATAGCCAGATCAGAGGTGCCGGTCGCCACGTCCAGGAATCTGTAACTGTTAAAAAACCGCATCCGCCTGACCGCAAAACGACGCCAGTAAATATCGCGTCTGAGGCTCAGAAAATGGTTCAGGAAATCATACTTGCCCGTGATGGTGGAAAATATCTCCCTGACCATGCGGATTCTGTCGGCATCCTTTATCTGATCAATTGAAAGATACTTCTCTCTCATAATCGTAAGCCTGTCTCGCCACTTTTCCGGAACATCCATGATCTGAATGGATATAATTGCTACTTATTATCCATTCTACTGGACAAAACCTCAAGCCCTTTCAGCAGATTCAGGACCAGATTGCGGTGTCTCGGGCGAATCACATGACCTTTGCTTCACACAGCGTTGCGATACGTCTCCCGACCTCGAGGCGGCAAGACAGAGCCTCGTCTGAGAAATTGTCCTTGTTATTTCAAACGACATCCTCTATTCTTATTCTATGTGATTGAGGGGGGTAGCTCTTGAAACAGAAATCCCAAATGGTCCAACAGCCATGACCCTTGAGGATTCTATAAGTGAGACCGGTACGTTCTCAAAAGGCCAAAAACAAATG
>JACNIU010000204.1:16761-18154 GCA_014382905.1 Desulfobacterales bacterium | reverse complement strand
CCCCTGCCTTTTTCAATGCCCGGACAAAAAGCTCTGAAACTCTGGCCATCGATAATATTCCTTTCCAAAGAAAATAAATAAATGATGCCCTTTTTAAATCACACCACTTCTTCATCAAGCCAATTCATTATTCGATCTGCTACCGTCTGCCATCCAGCCTCCAGCATCATATCATGTGCCATGCCTTTGAAGATTTCAGCCTTTGTGTCATACGCCGCTGCAGTTGCTTCAATTTCATCAGGATGGAATATGGCATCCTCCTCTGCGCCGAGTATTAGCAACTCCGTTGAAACCTTTTCAGGATTCGGCAGATTGAAAAGCATCATATCCAGGAAAGCGAGATAGGACTCATCCTGCATAAGACTAAAATACCCATTTAGTTTATCAGGAGAGATATCCTTAGAGAAGAAGGCGTCCCTGGCAAGATTCGGCTTACCAATTATCGGATACAGGCTCCAGGTAAGGTTGGCTTTCAAAAAAGCCAAGGGATGACGAAGGGCAATACGATAGGTCGTTCGGAACACGCCTTTGACAGGAACTGAAGCCAGCAATACGGCCGCGGGTGCGGTGTATTCCTCCAAATATTTCTGAACAATTAGACCACCCATAGAATGCCCAACCATCACGGGCTTTTCAGGTAGTTGGTCCACCACTTGTGCTACATCCGCCACATAATCAGCGATGCGCATCCACCGGAAATGTGCAGGCACATCACTATTTCCATGCCCCCGTAAACTCAACGCATAAGCGGTATAGCCATTTTCAGCAAAGTAGGGCATAAAGTTCTTTTCCCAGCACCATGCTCCATGCCATGCACCATGAACAAAAAGGATGGGTACTGCACGAGAAACACCTTTTGGCTTCTTTGAAATAATTTCCAATTTCATAATGCCCCCTCTCACGCACTTAACAAACAAAATGATGTTTAGCCCCGGAATATGAATTTCCCGTAATACTTCTCTGGAACGACTTTCAAAACCAGGACTTCAGTGACGTCTACCGGAGCTACAGTGGAACCTCAGCAGTTGCCAGATAGATTCCAGCGTTCCGGCCACAGGCTGCAGAGAGGGAATCCGTCGGCCAAAATCATGCAACACATGCAACATGTATCCTTTACAATTTCAAGGCCTGGGTTTCACATTCCACTAATAGAATTAGTACCCCAAGCCTTCGTGCCTGATAACCTCCTTAGCAACCTTTTCGTTCCAAACCGTTTGGTGTGCATCCATATATTGTCTCCTTCAAAAGCAGCTTTTTCCAGATAGGATCAGAAATGGTACTTTGATTCAGAATCAAAGTATCTGCTGTTGTTGGCACAAAAAATATAACAGGAAGCCGGCATCAATTAAAGTTTTTCCATATCCAGAAGGATCGATATGTCTCCATTTTCCAT
>JACNIU010000204.1:0-16092 GCA_014382905.1 Desulfobacterales bacterium | reverse complement strand
CCTTGAGGACAAGGCTGTCTCCGAGCCTGTCAGCCTCAAGGACGATCTTCCCCTCCCGATTTTTGCCTGCTTTTGCCCGTTCATCGGGCGATTCAATACCGTGTGCAATGGCATTTCTCAAGAGGTGCATGAAAGGCTCTCTCAGTCGGTCCATAAGGCCGATATCCACCTGAAGTTCGCCCCCGACAACCTCGAGCCGCACATCCCGGTTATATGTCCTGGCCAAATCCCGGACGGTCTTTCCAAACAGGTGGACAAAATCGTCCAAAGGCATGAGCCTGAGCCGGGCCAATTGGAAATGGAGACTTCTCAACATGGACATATAGCGGTCAATCCAGGTTCTGAGACCTGCGGATATTTGATCGTGAGACAGAGGGGGAAGGCTCTTTTCCAACAATATGATTTCCTGGGAGCGGGCAAGAAGCTCTTCGATGAGTGAATAATCCACCCTGATGCGATCTATCTTTTCAGGAGAGGAAACGGGATGAGATTCAGGTGTTAGGTCGTTTACCAGTTCATCAGGGCTCTTCGCAAACTTGGCGATGAGCCTGTTCCACAAATCCAGATTTTCAGGAGAGATGACGTCGGGCTTTCCGGCCACCAGTTTCTTGAGTAGATCTGCGCCGTCAAACAGCAATTGCACAGCATAGCCCGTAGGTTTTGTATGGCCTCCCTGGAACTGCTTACACCACTCCTCCATGGAATGGCACAATTCGGAAATTTTATCGATGCTGAGGGCCTTGGCCATCCCCTTTATGGAGTGAATCTTGCCATGTATTTGTCCCCACAATTGCTGATTCAGGATATCTTTTTCCGCCTGAATCAGAACAGTGTCTAATTCATCGAGATACTTGCCGGATTCCTGGATAAAGATTTTTCTGTACTTTTCAAGATCCATTGGTGAATTCCCACAAGGTTTTCCAGATCTCCCCGGGTGTGATCAGTTGTACGCCGTGTTCATCCTTGGTGAAGATGGTATGGCTCCCGTTATTATCCTCTCTATATTCCATGCCTACAATCCTGTCAGGGATCAGTCCCAGTTTCCTCTGGTCCCATTTCAAGAGCACAATATAGGGATTTACGCTGGGTGCCGTTTTTTGTTTTCCCATGAGTCTCCCAAAATCGATGATGTCGAACAGATCGCCCCTGTAATAGATCAACCCTGCGTGGCAGGAGGGAACAAGGGGAACCGGGGTCGTCTTTACATCGTCCGCTATACGGTATATATAGCGTGCTTCGATCCCGAAGTATTTCCCTGCCGACTCAAATATAACAAAGCTTTCCATTTCTTAGGCCCCGCGAAGCCTGAATCGCCGCTGGGTCTCCATCATTTTTTCTGACAGGGCCTTAAACGATTTCATGGCGTTGACGATCTCTTTTATCTCCTCTTTCTGGTTTTTTGTTCCAATGGTGGTCTTCTGGGTTGATACGAAGTTCTCCTGGGCGAGGCGCGAAAGTTCCTGGACCTGATTCAGTAACCCCCTCATTTCTTTTACCTGTTTTCGCGTCAGATTTTCCACTTCTTTTACATCTCCGGAGATCTCCTTGACTCCGGAAAGCATTTCACCAAATGTGCCCACGATGCCGTGGATAATTCCGCGTCCCTTGTTTATATGATCTTCACTCTTTCTCAGGGCATCTGTAGCGGCCTTGTTGTCTTCAAAGATGTCGTCCACAATCCGCCTTATCTCCTGTGAGGAATGTCTGGAATTCTCTGCCATGGTCCGTATTTCATTGGCGACAAGGGCAAACCCCTTCCCCATTTCCCCGGCCCTTGTAGCCTCGATAGAGGCGTTGAGAGAAAGGAGATCGGTCTTCTGTGATACTTCATCCAGGACACTCATCACCATCTTAATTTTTTCCACCTTGTTTGACAGCCGGTATATGGGTTCCGCATTATCGGCCATTTGTTTGAGGACATCTTCTAAGTAGCCCATGGTCTCTCGGGCGTTGGCTTCCCCTGTCTCGGTCTTGGCCAGGGCGTCCTTGGCCTTAGAAACTGTCTGGGCCGATTGTCTTGCGGCATCGTCCATCTGCTCCAGACCCTTGTCTATGATAACAGATGTTTTCTGGACAATGAGGGTTTGCTTTTCTGAACCTTTTGCGATTGCCAGGGCGGAGTTATCGATTTCCTGGCTATTGGTCAAGACCTTGTCTATCAGGTTGCTGAGATTCCCGCCGGTTTCGTCTATCTGTGATGAAACCCTCTTTATCTCAGAAATGATATCTCTCAGGTCATTCACCATCTTCGCAAAGACCTCTTCAAGGTCACGGATTTCGTCCCTGGATAAGATGGGTATTTCCTTTGAAAGATCACCATGGCTGATCTCCCTGGCAATAGTGCTCAGGTTATTCAATCTCGTCACAATGGATCTGGAAAAAATCCCGCCAAAAATAATCCCGGCGGCCAAGGCCAGTGCAGCAGAAATTGCAAGAGCAGTTAGGAAATCATTAGTTATCCGGTTGGTAACACCCACAACCACAATGACAATCAAGAGTAATGCAAGGAAGCTTAGGATGAGCTTGTTTTTTATACTCGTTCTATTCATTGATCTATTCCCTCCATGGCAACTATCCATCCGGTAATATCGCCGCTAAGGCTCAGAAGTGAAACCGCTAATCGAATTCTCTGGGAGTTGAGAGTTACGTTGAGACTGAGTTTTCTCAGATCCAGATTCTTGGCAACACCTTTCAGTGCCTCAATCAGAGCCGCCCTCTCATTTTTCGGGAACAAAGACGTCACATGTTTATTTAAAATATCTCCAAGAAAAGCGTTTACTATCTCAAGCGCCTGTGAGTTGGCATTTATGACCCTTGCGTCCCTGTCCACCACCAATATGCCGAATCCGATACTTTCGATGATGGCCTTTTGGAAATTAAGTGTCTCTATCAATTCACCCGTAACCTGTCTGGGGTACATGGTGCTAGGCTCAATAATGTTCTTATCTTCCGTGCGCGAGAGACCTTCCTTCTCGATCTTGTCCATGAGTGCATTGAGTTGATTTGCCATCTGCTCCAACGGCCCTTTTGCAACATAGCAATCGGCCTCCATAGTACTAACCTCATCGATTTGCTCCATAAGGGTCCCTGACACGGCGATGATCGGGAAAGGGGAATCAAAGAATCTCTGACGGGCAATCTTGATGAGTTGAACCCCATCAATCTTAGGCATTATGAGGTCGGCAAAAAGGATATCAAAAGGTCCGTCTTCAAATCTTGATATCCCTTCTTTTCCATCATAAGCCTTTATCACCTCGTATCCCCTCTTTTCAAGGAGTTCAGCGAGAAATTCGACAAAAAAGAAATCGTTATCCACAACCAAGGCTCTTTTTGACATCCGCGCCACCCCACTGGATTGATGATTGACTATTGACGAATAACAACCGAATGACGGCCAGAGGCCAAATGACCAGAGAATGACCAATGACCAAATCCTCCAATCAACAATTTTACCCTGTGAAATGTTTACCCCGTTCAATTCGCAGACCATTTAACCGGGGCCGTTTCTTTTCTATTTCACCGGGGCATCATTCATCATTCAATGCATACCCTGCGAACTTCAGCGATATCTGTTAGGCCTGACAGAACCTTGCTGATGCCGTCCTGTTTCAAAGTTGTCATCCCTTCTTTTGAGCTTTGAGAAAAGATCTCATCCGAGGATGCCTCTTTTTTTATCAGCTTTTTTATGGCTGGGGTACCTTCCAATAGTTCATGAATTCCCATTCTTCCTTTGTAGCCGGTTCCTGAACAACCATCACATTTTGATCGACGATAAAGAACAAGCTCCGGCGTGTATTCGATGTTCAATTTTTGGAAATGCTCTTTACCATATGCTGTTACTATCTCTTCGAATTCGTCTTGTGAGGGATGATATTTCTTCCGGCAGTTGGTGCACAGCCTTCTGACAAGTCTCTGGGCAAGTACGCCCAGAAGGGCGTCTGAGAAATTAAGGGGATTTAATCCCATGTCCAGAAGCCTTGTCACCGTTTCCGGGGCGCTGTTGGTATGGAGAGTCGAAAAAACGAGATGGCCGGTAAGCGATGCCTCTATCCCGATTGAGGCAGTTTCATTGTCTCGCATTTCGCCGATCATTATAATATCCGGATCGGCCCTCAGAAATGCGCGCATGACCCTCGCAAAATCAAGGCCGATCTTGGGCTTGACCTCCACCTGTCTGAGCCCCGGCTGGGTGATCTCCACCGGGTCTTCGGCCGTCCATATCTTTACACCGGGATTGTTGATATGGCCTAAGGCGGAATGGAGGGTCGTTGTCTTCCCTGATCCTGTGGGACCCACAACCAGTATAAGCCCGTAAGGCAGGACAAGGATCTTCTTCATGACCCGCATATTGCGCTCGCTCAGCCCCATGTCATCTAATTTCAACGTCCCGGACGCCGCCAGGAGCCGCAATACCGCATCCTCATGGCCGCCGGCTGTGGGTAGTGTCGCGAGGCGAAGGTCAAGCGAAGGAATCCCCTTACGCCTGAACTTGATCTTGCCATCCTGGGGGAGGCGTTTCTCGGCTATATCTATGCCTGCCATAATTTTCAGTCTCGAGAGAATGCCTTTTGCCATGGAGTTGGGGACCTCAACATACTCCTGACAGACACCGTCTAAACGAAAACGGATCATGGTCTTGTTTGTAATCGGGGAAGGCTCAATATGGATGTCGGAAGCATTTCTTCTCAGGGCAGTGACCATGACCTGATCCACAAGCCTTACCACCTGGCTTGAGGACTCATCGACTTCCTCTTTCATCTCTATCTCTTTTTCTTCCTCTTCAAAGGAGATGTCCGGGATCAGGTCCAGATCTTCAATCATATCCTTTACGGACTCTTCAGTCTTCCTGTCAAAAAAATACCTGATGAACGCCTCTATATCCTCTTTGAGCCCCACAGATAATTTTATCTTTTGTGTCTTTGTCAGCCCCTTGATCAGCCCGGTTTTCCTGAGATCCCCGGGGTCATCGATCAGTATCTCCACTCCATCACGCGTCCAGCTCAAGGGGACCCACATATCGTGTAACAGGAAAGGTTTCTTCAAGCTGCCTATGAGTTCGATGGGAATGGGAACCTTGGGATCGAACACTCTGAAAGGGCATCCGTAAAAAAGGGAAAGGGATTCCCCCACGTCCTTTTTGCTTATCTTGAATTCCTGGATAAGGACGGATTCAACACTTTTTTTTGTCTTTCTTGAGATAGAAAGGGCATTCTGCAACTGGTCTGCATTTACCAGACCCTTACGGATGAGATAACTATATCTTGAGGTGGGGGTTAATTTTGAAAGTAGCTGATCTATCTTGTCTTTGATCTGATTGTTTTCCGGATCAATATCTACAGCGGCTTTATACAGTTCGAGGGACAGGTCTTTGTGTCCCCTTTTTTCCGTCTCTAAGCCAAGGCAAAGCCTGAACTGGGCGAGCCTCCCATTGTTCAATTTATAGATATTTGCGAACTGTTCTATCTGTCTGATAATTTTGGAAGGGGAGGCCGTTTTTGAGAGACACGCCACAAGCCCTGGGACTATCTTTGTCGGGGGGCACTCGGTTGGAAAAAGCTTTTCGTATTCGGAAACGGCCTCTTGAATTAACCCCAGTTCTTCTAAAGAGGATGCCTTATCCAGGGTCCGCTGGATATCATTTGGATCCAGCTCGAATTTCTTTATGCTAACACTCTCATCTGAAGAGATCATTCCCTAACCTCTCCTTTCGTTCTTACAGAATTGCCTAAGGTTTCATGGAATCAACTCTCTATCAGCCGTTTATTAGCCGCACCAACGTGGAGTCAGGAAAATAGTCGATGATGTTGAGACAGCCATAAGCCTGGTGGATATTGAACATACGGTCGAGGCCCAGACCGAGGGCCTTGCAAAGGATAACCCTGTTGACAGCCCCATGGCCTGTGATGATGATGTCGTTTCCTCCCTGTTCCTCACGGATACGTTCAAAAACCGCTTCGATTCTGTCTGACAGATCGGCGATGGATTCCCCATTGCCAGGAGGCCTGTAATGAATCAGATCTTCCTGTCGTTTTTCCAGTTCTTCGGGAAACTGGCTCCGGATTTCTGAAAGCGTCATTCCCTCCCAGTCACCAAAACCCATTTCCCGGAGTTCTGCCAGGAGATAAAGAGGAACATCATGATGCCGGGCAATGAGGCGTGCCCCGGTTACAGATCGTTTAAGATCGCTTGAGTAAATGGCCGCAGGCTCGGTCAGGCGGAGACGGTCAGCCATCTGTTTCATCTGTAGACGTCCCGTCTCGGTCAGATCGACATCGGTGTTGCCGTATACAGGAAATTGCTCATACCCTTCTACCTGGCCGTGTCTTATCAGGTAGATTCTATTTTCCCTCTTCATAATATGAATTATAGGCGTCGTGAATTTTAATGTCAACGAATTTGGCATTTACCCGGATGCCGGTTGTCTCCAGAATTTGGCTGAAAAGAGAAGATAATTTCAAGAGAGGCCATAGGTTTTTGCGAGATCAGGCTTTATTCAAACAGCACAATCGTGTATACTCATACTTTAGCCGTTTGAAATTAAATGTTGGACCATGAGGGTCTCTTTCCCAAAGGACGTAAATACGGTGATCGTTTCATAGGAACGGCAGCGAGGCCTGAGAATTCGTTACAGGACAGCCCCAGGAAAAGGTATTTATTTAAACGGACATCGCCTCTGCCTGCCCGGAATCTGTATTGAACGTTAAGGGGGCGTTCTATACGCTCTGGACAAGTTTTGTTACGTCCTTTGGGAAAGAGACCCTCATGGTCCCAGGCAACAAACGAATGATGGTTTCAAGAAGCTAAAGTGATACATAGTTTCATGTTTCCGGTCTATATGCTAACGCTCCGGCAGGAGGCCATTTTTAGATAATGATACCCCCCCGAAAGGATTGTTTCGGTATTTTAGATAACGTCTTTCCTATGGGAAAGGAGGGCTTGAGAGAGATCGTTCCGGCATGTTTCGAGTGCCCTGAAAGAAAGGGGTGCCTGCAAACGGCCCTGGAGACCGAAGAAGGCTTTCAGCTCAGGAGCGTGGCTCTTGACCGTTCCTCAGCCGGTGGTTTGTTCGGGAGACTTAGGCGGTGGTCTGAAAAAAAAGAACTCAGCAGGCTTAATAAATCACAGGGAGGAAAGAAAAAGTGACCGTTGAATTAGTCTGTCCCTTCTGTCATTTTTCAAAGAAGGTCCCCGAAAGGAAGATACCTGTTAGCGCAAAATGGGCCATTTGCCCTCGGTGTCACCAGAAATTTGAAATTTCCCGGTCCAACGGGGAGCCTTGCCCTCTACCTGAGGAAGGTCAGCTTGCAGGTGAGCATGAAGTTGACCGGGAGCCGGCACAGGAATTAGAGCGGAGTGGGTCCCCGTGGGAAAACCGCTCTGAGATAGGCTTTACACGAGGAATTTTTTATACCTTTAAGAATACCCTTTTTTCCCCTTCAACTTTTTTCAAAGGGTTATCGGTTAAGGCCGGGCTCAGAGAGCCACTGGCCTTTGGCCTTCTAATGGGTGCCGCGGGAAATATGTTTGGGCTTTTTTGGCCTGTCATGATGCTGTCTGGAGGAATGATTCCCTTTGGGGAGGCTTTTTTGGCGCATCTGTCGGTGGGCTTGATCTTTCTGATTCTGGTGGTCGTCGTACCCGTCTGTGTGATGCTCAGCATGTTCGTTTACAGCGGTATTCTGCATCTGTTGTTTTTGATCGTGAGGGGAGGAAAAAATGGATTCGAGGCCACTTTCAGGGTGGTAGCGTATTCACAGGCTGCTCAGGCATGGGGTATGATCCCGGTTGTCGGGAGCTGGGTTGGAGGGATCTGGCAGCTTATCGTGCAGGTAATAGGGCTTCGCGAAATCCATGGCATCTCTTATCTTAGGGTGTTCATGGCATTCTTGCTCCCGGTCGGGATTCTTTTTCTCGTGGCCATTGCTGTCCTGATTTCTCTTATCGGCTACTTCGCACAATGAGACCTTTGCAAAACGCCCCCTTTTACCCAATCTCTGCGCCTGCCCCGTAGCTCCGGAAGATGGTACTGGGGTCAGGCTCAAATTTTAATCCTCGAAATATTCAATATATTCCTGTGGTTAAAATTATCGCCTTCCTTGATCTTGACCAAAATTGAGCATTTTTCAAAGGTCTCACAATGAGAAAAAGGAGGGGCGGGCCCATGAGGGCCCGCCTTGGGGTTGGAGCCTGACTTACAGGCTTTGTGAGCTGGATGAACTACCCCGCAGCAAGCCGCGGGGAATTTAACCCGACTGATTTCGCGACCCCTATCGAGTTTTCATTGAAATCTGTGTAATCTGCGAAATCTGTGGATTAAAACTTAAAGATAAAATCCACGTGGAGCCGGTCTTCATGCATCTTGTACCGGTCGACGTTCCAGAGGGGATTGCCTTCCTTCTGCCAGGTAGATACCGGGTCTGTATAGAAAAAGGCGGCCCGCAGCAAGGTGTTGCTGAATGGCCAGTAGTGCACCGCTACCTTGTGCCCTTTGCGGTTGGCGCCGTAAAAATCCTGGTCGTTCAGGGAACCGACAACGGCGTTTTGCTCTATGTAGGCGTACTTGTAGTAGAGGGAATAGTCGCCCTTGTTCTTGTCTCTGCCGATTTTGAAATCGGCGCAATAGGCGGAATCTTCATTGCTCGGAACCCCGTCGGCCGCGTTATGGATATAATCAAAAGTTAGCTCTACAGGGAAGCTTCCCAGGTTGAAATTGACAAATGAGATCCCTTCCCAGAGCTTATAATTGTATTTGTAACTGATATTCCCAGCGCCATCCGTAATAAATGTATTTCCTCCACCCGACTTGAACTCACCCTTGCCAAGCCATTTTGTGCCGGCGAGATTACTCCAGCTATAGTAACTCCCCGCCAGGATCCATTTGACCGGCCCGATCTGCCAGTCGAAACCGGCCTGATTGAGGTAGAGCATCGCATCAGGGGTCCTGTTGTTTTCATTGACCACCATCTGGCTCAGGTAAATAAAGGGCTGGAAGACCTTTGATCCCTTATACCTGTAATATTCAAACACGCCTTCAGGATTCACGTCAGGGTCCCACATGATGTCGGTGTTATAAAAGTTCATTTTAAATTTTCCGGCCCCGACCCCCAATCCCTTAAGCCAGTTCGGCTTGTATTCGGCATAGGCCCTTGCTATATAAATCCCCTTGTCATTGAAATCTTCGCCAAAAGTCGCATTGGTTGTGGTGGCTTCCCGATTGGTGTCCATGTTGGTGGTTACCATGAAATAGGTGGCTATCTCGTCTGTTATAGGTGCGTCAAGATAGAGTCTCACCCTGAACCTGCCCCTGTCGCGGGGGTCCTGTTTCCCTTCGGTGCCATCGTTGTTCAACATCCCCCGGTCCCAGAGCCTCTCATATCGGAGTCTGAGGTCCCCATAGATCTTGATCCGCTGGACCCATTTGGGGAGCCATTCACGCCAGGATTTCTCTGCTTCCTTTGTTTCAACCTTGACCGCCTTCTGGATTTCTTCCTTCTGGGCTTCTTTGCCTTTTTCAATCGACTTCCTTTGATCCTTGAGTCCCTGCTTTAACCTCTCAATCTCCTTTTGCTGCTGTTGGATGATATCGCTCAGGTCGTTGAGCCGCTTCAAAACATCCTCAGTCGTTGCCGGAAAGGCCGGGTGACACCAGAAAATCAGGAGCGCGACCAACGACCCTAACCCAATTACCTTTAGCCTCCTTTTCATATGCTCCTCCTTTGATGAGTTCTCATAAAAGCAGTAATTTGCCTACACAGAATCGGGTTTATCCTTTTTTCTTGGGACCCTTCGGAAACACGTCAAAAACCGATGAAGGCGATTCCACTACCTTCTGGATCTTATCCTGTATGTCTTTCTTCACCTCATCATCTTTTTTCCCCCACGCCCCCTCTATCTTGTCCACCAATTCATCAATCTCACAGGGCTTGCTTAGATAGTCGTAGGCCCCTAATTTGATTGCTTCCAAGGCGGTGTCAATGGAACCGTGGCCGGTCAGGATAAGGGTTTCGGTAAAGAGCCCTAACTTCCTTATCTCTCTCAATGTGGTGATTCCGTCCATCCCAGGCATCTTGAGGTCCAGTACAACCACATCAAAATCTTCATCTTCAAGTGCCCGGATAGCGCTGTTGCCGTTATTCACCGCAGTGACCTTATACCCCCTGGTGGTCAACAGCTTTGACATGTTGCCCGTGAAGACGATTTCGTCGTCTACCAATAGTATTTTTGATCCTTTCATTTTCGTCCCTCCTTGCTCTATACTGCATTCTCTCTGCCCTATGCTCCTGCCTTATGCCCCATGCGCCATCCCCCCATACACCATGCCCTATGCGCTATGCTCCATGCCCTATGTTCCATGCCCTATGTTCCATGCCCCATCCGCCATGCCTCATCCGCCATACGCCCATGTCCTATGTCCCGTCCGCCATCTCCTCCTGCAGATCCGCAGGCAGCTCCAAAGGGAAAAAGATCTCAAATTCAGTCCCTTTGCCCCGCTCACTCCTGACGGTGACATTCCCTCCCAAACGTTTGATAATGCTGTAACATATGGAAAGCCCCAATCCGGTTCCCTTGCCCACCTCTTTGGTGGTAAAAAACGGATCGAATATCTTGTCTAATATTTCCTGCGAGATACCTGAACCAGTGTCAGCAAATATGAGCCTCACCCCTTTATTTTGGTCATCGGTCCGGGTGATGATGCGGACGGTGCCATAGGGCATCCCGGCGTGGGCATCTATGGCATTGGTGATCATGTTCAGGAAGACCTGCTGGAGTTGAGACGGATCGGAAAGAATCGGCGGCAGGTCTTTATCAAAGTCGGTAAAGAACTTGATGCCGCTTGTCTTGGCTTCTCTTTCCATAAGTTCGACAACCTCCTGGATGAACGCATTGAGATTCACGGTCTCAACAATCGATTTGGTACGGCGCGAAAACCTGAGGAGGTTCTGTGTAATCCGTTTGCAGCGCTGCACCTGGAGGTCGAGTTGGGTCAATGAATCGGTCAACTGAGTCATGAATTCCGGGTCCAGGTTCGGGGTGCATTCCGCCAAATCTAAAAGGATCTGCCTTTCGGTCAGAATAATTGCCAAGGGATTGTTGATCTCGTGTGCGACTCCCGCAGAAAGTTCCCCCACAGATGCCAGTTTGCTGGTCTGCATCAGTTGCCGATTGAGTTGATCCGCTTCTTCATCGCGTCTCCTGATGATTTTGATCATGTGCTTTGAGATAAAGAAAGTGACAATCAGGATGGTTGTTGCACTCAGGAAGAGAAAGATGAGTGTGGCAAAATTGGCATGGTTTACCGCACTGAATGCCTCAGAATAATCCTGCTTGACCACCAACAGCCAGCGGGGATCTTCAAGCCACGCATCGGCCACCAACTGGCGGGGGAAATGCTGCCTCGGGTCTCCAGGATCGGCCTCTACAATGTGAACCCTTATCCCCTCATGATAAGGACATACGGGAAAGGGGGCTTTTTCCATGATTTTGCCCCCGAACCGGGGAGAGCTCTGGAAGATCCCCTCACGGTTCAAAAGATATACTTCCCCTGTCTTTCCGATCCTGACGTTTTCCACGAGGGATCGGAAGACTTCCGTATCGATTGTGGCCCTCAGGATCCATCTCGTTCCGTTTTCGATGCGGGTGACGGCTATAATAAAATGGGGCACCTTTCGAAATCCCTCAAACATATCGCTTAGATAGACCCCCCTTTCCATCACCTGCTTAAACCAGAAGGCGTCGGAATAGTTCTTATCCATCAGATTGTACGGCCCTATGTAGGCCAGATGCCTGCCATTCTGATCGATCACCCCCAGGTCGGTGATAGATCCGGACTCCCAGTTCATGACTTCAAATGCATGCGCCAGGTTTGATCCCTTGCTCAGATAGTCCTTTGTATGGGTTTGTGCAACCAACTGGAGCTGGGACGTGCGCTGGTGCAGGAACAGTTCTATGATCTTCCGGTGGTTTTCCACCCGGTCCTTGAAGGATTCGGTCATACGGGACTTCGCAAACCGGGTATAGCGGATATTTATGCCCCACCCCACCAAGAGAAGGGGAACGACCGAACAGAGGAGGGTCAGCAGGATGAACCTTCGATTCAGCCTGGAATAGTATCCCTTTCTGCCCGCCTCGCCATTCTTATTTGTGGCACGCCCACTCACTGCCATTGAATTCTCCGTCTCAACCATGGAGCGATCCTCAGGTGCAAAAAAGCGTGTTCCCAAAGGGAAATCATCTTTCTGCTTTAACGTTCTTCAAGATATGTGCCAAAAACCGTCTGAGGCCTGTAGGTAGCGGAAGGGAGGTTTATTTATTGATTTTAAAAGGTTTTTTCTCTTTAGACGTTAGAAAGGAATGAGCGGGTGTAAGCAAGAAGTAAGGGGATAGTCAACAAAATGTTCAATGTGTAAAGGGATTTTTTACATGGGCAACTTAGCGAAGGATTTTCCAATACTCATTATAAACGCTGAACCCTCCTGAGCTGGTAGCACTCTTTCAGGTATCTGGCCCCTACCGCTAATAAAATAAAGAGTTTCTTAACTCTGAACGGTACCCACGTTGAGGTAATACTGTAACGCCACATATATCAGATAAATACTTAAGAGCCAGGCCCCCTGCCACCTTTTGAACCCGCCTCCGTCCTTGGTCATAAAAATGAAGACCCTGAAGGAGTAAAGGATAATGAGCATGGTGGGGAAGTGAAAGGTAAAGAAGTTGGCGGGAATCGCCAAAGGGCTGGCCACTGCAGCAGCGCCGATAACGAACAGGCAGTTTAACACGTCCGCTCCCACCACATTCCCCACCATGATTTCAGGATGTCCTTTCCGCACAGAAGCAATGGCTGTCATCAGCTCGGGGAGGGATGTGCCCAAGGCAACCATAGTGCAGGCGATGATGTCATCTGGCACAGCGATCCTATGGGCAATCTCGGATGCGCTCGGGACCAGGATGCGGGCGCCCAATATAACCAGAAAGAGACCCCCGATGACAAATAACCAGCATTTCCCCAGACTCATCAGTTCGGAATCATCATGGTCTTCCCCTTCCATGGACATGCTCCCTCCCCGCTTGGCCCAGATATAGGTGATGTACATGTATCCTGCCAGCAAGACCAGGAGGAGAACACCGACCCATCGATGCAGGGTGGGCTCACCGGTTGCAGTGACCAGTGCCCCGACCGAGATAATAACGAGGAGTGTGGCCGACCCCACCTGGACCCAGCCGGTTCGATTCAGGATAAACCGGTTGGCAGGTACTGCGGTCAGCACGCATATGAGCCCGAAGATCAGCCCGGTGTCCGCAATGATGGATCCGACACCATTGCCAAGGGCCAGGCCCGGGTTGCCCATCCAGGCGGCCATCACCGAAACAAAGGCCTCCGGCGTGGTGGTCCCTAATGATATGATAGTCGCTCCGATGACGATCCTCGGTAGACCGGTCCTCCGGGCCAGGTTGACGACGCCGTCAATCATCCAATCGGCCCCCTTTGACAAGAGCAAAATACAAACAGCGATAACAATGATGAGAACTATGATGGGAAAGCCTGCCACAAGGTTATGTAACAGCGTTTCATCCCCAATCCAGCGCAAGATCCCGTGTTGCATATCCCCTCCTTTCAGGGCCTAATGTATATTGGCCTTTTAGATTTTGTAACTTTCAAAAAATTATGAAATAGGGGTACATGATATTTTCTTAAAAGGCAAACAGCAAAAAAGGGTAAAGCCCAGGAGTCTTTTTTGTTTTTGGGCGGTTCACGAATTGGGGATTTCACTCACTGAATTGGCCAGGCGTCTTCGAATCAGTGTTTCCGGGGTTGGATATTCGGTGGAGAGGGGCGAGATAATCGCACGCGAAAACGATTAGCAGTTAATCGAATAACATTCTTAGAATCTGAAGGGCGTCCCTCTGTCCACGGACATATTCGCCTTTCATCGGTAATCCATCGCCTCCTTTTCTTCTTCTGACACATCAGAACCCCCTTTTCCCCCCTTTTTTCCATCATCGCCAGTTATCTACAATTTTTTTGATAGTACCGTCGTTTAACAGTTTATTCAGGGAGGCCTTCAATTTCCAGTAAACCTCATCCGGTGTTTTTCGGGATAGCGCAAGATTAAATCCATCTGTTGAAACTTCATATTGCGCTTCTATTTGATTGGGATCAAGACCGATTTCCCTTGCGATATATTTTGCGGCAAGTTCGGAGGTTACGATCGCCTGAACTCTCTTCTTGAATAATTTCCTGATATTTAGGATGTCATCACGTACAATTTCATATCTTTTGAGATAACCTTGGGACGTGAGCTGCTCGGTCATCATGTCGCCCCGTACCAGACCAATCATGTATTTCTTTATATCGTCAAGGCCATTTATTCTTACACCTGAAGTTTTCAAAGTTAGGAAGCTGACCTTTTGATAAAAATAGACTCCAACCCATCTGTATTTCTGTTCTCTTTGCTTGGTTCTTCCAAGGCAATAAATTGCTGAATTCTTAAGGCTATCATCGCCGACAATTTTTTGAGCCCGAGACCAGGGTACATATTTGATTTCAAATGGAATCCCTGAATTATGAAAGATGGCCCTGACTATTTCAGTATTAACGCCAGTCAGTTTTCCATTATCATCAATCTGATAAGGTGGGTAGACTGCAGAGTAAACAACAATCTTTTCGGCAAATAAAATTCCAGGCAAACAGAATAAAGCAACCAAAACAGTCAATAATTGTAATACGTTTCTTGTTCGATTTCTCACATTTTGCCGCAACATTTTTTTACTCATGGGTTCATCTGAAATAGAGTTGAGACAGCATCAAAAATGCCCATACACATGTGTGCCATGGACACAGTGGATGGGCATTCTCGACTCCCATATGGGTTCTCCTATCCTTGGTTCAGATCACGTTTTGAAGGCCTTTTTTGTCATTTAGAGAGAGAAGATCAATTTACCATGAATTTCAGTTGCAAACTCAGAACCTCATCAAGCCTCGACAACTTCACAATTCTTGCAACCTTGCATAGCAGATCAGCAGAAATTCGGGCCGAGCTCAAAATCACTACAAGACCTATGCTTGAAAAGGGCGCTACTCAAATATAGGCCGGTCTTGTGACCAATTTACCACATACTGCGGGTGGACGCAAATAGAACGGGCCACATTCTCAAGGAGACCGTATCGTCGGTGGAAAACCGTTTGATTGGAGGCGGATGGGTGGTCTTTTCCTGGTCGATATTAGCGATGGGGAAGGACTTTCCCGCTTGTCAAGTTATCCCCAGTTACAACGACGCGCTCCGCTCATTGGAAGCAAAGGCATCCCACACAGGGCTACCACGGGGTCAGAATGCTTGCAGGTCTACAGAGAGGTGTTTCAAACCGCATGCTTTCAAAAATGCAGTGTCCTGGTATTCTGCAAATCTATCATTTGCCAGCGGGGTGACCCAATTGAGGCGAGGATGTTTTGTCAGCCAATCGGGTTAGATCTGTTCTCTTTTGCGAACAGAGCAGGATCGGCAACTATTTTTTCTTTCGATCCCGGGAACATGATATGATACAAGGCTCCAGGAGTGTCATCTGGCACCTCTTGTGGCATAGCAGGGGAACCTCACATCTCTTTGAAACAGAAGGCATAAGATGACACACCCCCTTTTTTCCTAATGCCAAATTATGTCGATATTTGATGAGGCCTGTTTTTTTATGGATGAAACGCTTGTTCCAATCCTCTACGCGACATTGGCGGCTGTTTGCTTTGGCGGACAACTTGTTCTGACCATGAGGAGTTTTGCACATGTGGACCCTCAGACCAGTTCAATGATTTCCATAGGCACCTGCGTGGTGATTTTCTGGTTGCTGTCTCCATTCTTACTTAAAGCTAAATATTTGGCGAATCCCGGAATGTGGATCTTTTTTGTCAATGGCCTGATCCATCCACTCTTTTCCATATATCTGGCATTCGAAGCCACCAAACGGATGGGTCCCACTGTATCTGCAACAATTTCAGCAACGGCACCTCTCTTTGCTACAGCCGGTGCAGTGCTAGTGCTGGGAGAGCATATCACCATCATGCTTCTTCTGGGTACCGTAGGCACTGTGGTGGGGGTAATGGT
>JACNIU010000370.1 GCA_014382905.1 Desulfobacterales bacterium | reverse complement strand
ATGCGCGAAAAGGGCGGTTCAGAAAGCGCCCGAGATGGACAGCATGTTCTCTGCGGCCCATGGGCCCACGGGGCAAGCCTGTTGGCCTTTGTGGGCGGACTCCACTTTGGCCCAGTGGCTCGCAGTATAGCCGCATTCGTCAAAGAGAGACACATCGCGTTTTTTGATAAGTACTTGCGGGGCAAGGATCCTGACATTCCTGCCGTCCGCTATTTTGTGATGGGCCGGGACCAGTGGCACAACGCTGATACCTGGCCCCTTCCTCAGACGGACTGGCAGCACTTCTATCTCCACAGCCAAGGACGGGCCCATACAATGGCCGGGGACGGATTGCTCAGCCGTGATGAACCTGGCAGTGAAGCGGCGGACATTTTTGTCTACGACCCCAGGAACCCGGTGCCAACACTGGGTGGCCGAAACCTTCCCACCGGAAGGCTGGTCCAGGGTCCCTTTGACCAGACCCCGATCGAGAAGAGAAGCGATGTTCTCTGCTATACAACACCAGAACTAAAGGAGGATATCGAGGTCACGGGTCCCCTCACCCTTCACCTTTTTGCATCTACCTCGGCCAGAGACACGGATTTTACGGCCAAGCTCATAAACGTCTACCCGAATGGTTCTGCTTATAACGGGGCCGAGGGATGCATTCGGGCCAAGTACCGCAGGTCCGTCCTCCGGCCGGAACCGGTCACACCCGGGGAGATTTATGAGTACGAGATTGACATGGCGGCCACGAGTGTCCTCTTTCGTCGTGGACACCGCATCCGGTTGGACATCTCGAGCAGTAATTTCCCCCGGATCGATCGTAACATGAACACGGGCAACCCCTTTGGCGTGGATGCAGAGGGCATTGCGGCCCTGCAGACGGTGTATCATCAGCCTGAATATTCTTCTTATATCGATCTGCCCGTTATTCCAACATGAGGTTGAGATTTATCGAATATAATGGCACAGAGGTCAATGGGTTTTTAAATGGAAGAGGCAAAGGCGCTACTTTCTGAATTAACGGTTTTGGATTTCACCGATGAATGGGGTCAGCTGTGCGGTAAGATCTTTGCCGATCTTGGCGCCCAGGTCATTAAGGTTGAGCCCCCTGGCGGGGACAAAGTGCGACACAAGGGACCATTTGTCGGGAAAGACCCTGATCTGGAGAAGAGCCTCTTCTGGCTGGCCATGAATACGGGTAAAAAGAGCATCACGGTCGACCTCGAGACAGATGACGGCCGGAAGACCTTCCACCGTTTGTCCCGGGGAGCCGATTTTGTATTGGAATCATTTTCCCCGGGGTATCTCGACAGCTTGGGCCTGAGCTATAAGGCATTGTCCGCTGAAAATCCAGGCCTGATTATGGTGGCTATCACACCCTTTGGCCAGTCCGGGCCCTACAGCCAGTATCTTGGTTCTGATCTGATCTGTATGGCCCTGGCAGGGGAGATGAACCTTTGCGGCGATCCTGATGATCGTCCTTTGCGTATCAGCGTCCCGCAGGCCTTTTTCCATGCTTCACTCGAGGCCGCAGCAGGCGCGCTCTTTGCACTCTGGCACCGTCACCGCACGGGAAAAGGTCAGTTTGTGGACGTTTCAGCCCAGGAGTCCATTATATGGGAGGGCGGACATAATCACGCCATTTGGTATACAAACCGGATCAATATCACACGCGAAGGTGCTTATCGGCGTTTTGGCCACCTGGGGCGCATGCGTATGATACATCCGTGTAAGGACGGCTACGTTGTGATGTATCAGACCGGGGGCCGGGTCTATGCGCCTGGCTTGCGCGCTCTGATAGGCTGGATGGATTCAGAGGGTATGGCGGATGACTTTTTACACGAATTTGACTGGGAGAACTTTACTACGGCACATTTTGATGAAAAGGTGGCCCGGGAACAGGAGAAACGATTTCACCCATTTTTCAAGACCAAGACCAAAAAAGAGCTGTGGGAGCGGGGACTGACCGACCGGATTGTCCTAGCACCGGTCTGTACTACCGAGGACATTATCAAGAGCGATCATTTCAGGGAGAGGAATTTTTGGGTGCCACTGCCTCATCCTGAGTCAGACCAGACCGTCCTTTACCCCGGCTCGCCCTACAAGAGCAGCCGACCACACTACGCTGTCAGAGGTATGGCTCCCCGTCTGGGCCAGGATAACGAGTGTGTGCTAGGAACCGGATCGGATCGACATATCAATACACAACCTCTTCATGAGGATAGAAAAGGAAAAAACAACAAGGGGAGGGATGAATTGCTCTTCGAGGGGCTCAAAATTCTCGATCTGAGTTGGATAGCGACAGGCCCTTCGGCAGTTCGCTTTTTTGCTGATTACGGGGCCATGGTCGTCCGCGTCGAATCCAGATCCCAGACAGATGTGCTCCGGATCGCTCCTCCCTATAAGGATATGGAGCCCGGTATAGACCGAAGCTCCTATTTTACCCTGTACACTAGCAATAAGTATGGGATGACCGTGGATTTGAAAAACCCCCGGGGTCTGGAACTGATCAAGAAGCTGGTGGCCTGGGCTGACGTGGTAACAGAAGCTTTTTCCCCGGGGATTATCGAGAAGATAGGGTTGGGGTATGATGTTCTGCGGTCAATCAAGCCCGACATAATAATGGCCAGTACCTCCCAACTTGGGGCCACCGGAGTCCCCTTCCGCGGTTTTGGTGCTCACGGTGCGGCCCTGGCCGGGTTTTGGAGTGTGACAGGCTACCCTGGAGGCGGTCCATCGGGCCTTTACGGAGCCTACTGTGATTACGTGGCCAACCGTTACCTCGTTGTGGCTATCACCATGGCCCTAGAGGAAAGGAGACAAACCGGCCGGGGGCAACACATCGATCAATCCCAGATTGAATCATCATTGACCTTCCTGGCTCCGGCACTTCTTGATTACGTGTTTAATGGGGTCGTATCGCGGCCGAAAGGCAACCGGGATCCCCATGCTGCTCCGCATAATGCCTATCCCTGTCGCGGCGAAAACCGATGGTGCGCCATCGCTGTCTCTACCGACGAACAATGGGAGGCCCTCAAGGGCGTTATGGGCCATCCTGACTGGGCCGAGGATGAACGCTTCGCCATCTTGAAGGCACGTAAGGAGAATGAGAATGAGTTAGATCGATTGATGGATGGGTGGACATCTCATAACGAGTGCCACGAGTTGATGGCCAGGCTTCAGGAAGCGGGTGTGCCAGCTGGTGTGGTAGCCCAGGCCGAGGATCTACACCAAGATCCTCAGTTGATCCATCGAGGTCATATCATGTATGTGGATCATCCGGTCCTGGGATCTTATGCGAGTGATCTCCCTGCCTTTCGCCTCTCGTTGGCCAAACCCAGGACGCCGAACCCCTCTCCATGCCTGGGTGAACATAACGAGTTCGTCGTCAAAGAGATTCTTGGTCTTTCCAACAGAGAATGGGAACAGCTCAAGGGGGATGGGACATTTGGAGAAGAGTGAATAAGATTATGGTAACATTTTAGTATTTCCCACAAAGGTAATTGCTGTGGGATCCATCGTACTG
>JACNIU010000264.1 GCA_014382905.1 Desulfobacterales bacterium | reverse complement strand
TTTTGGACACCCTTTATTACCGTGGAATGATTCCGGCTCAGGATGAACTGGAAATGGATGAATTGGATTTTAAATCGCTTCTAAAAATGGTCGACCGATATCCTTCCTCTGTTGGCCGTGCTTTTTCCAGCTTGTCAAATTTGACGAACTCGTAAAAACTATATTTTCTCGCAAAGACGCCAAGAACGCCAAGAAAATATCTTTTAATATTAACAAGTTAACTTTGCGAGCTTTGCGCCTTTGCGCGAGATTTTGACTTTTTACGAATGCATCAATTTTCAATTCAAAGGGGCTATAATGAAAAACTTCATGGAGCCTGAAACCGTGGCTCTGATCGGAATAAGTCGAAAGAGCGGTCCAGGCAGCTTTAATCTCATGGAAAACATGATCAGGTTCGGGTTTTCAGGAAAGATCTTTCCAGTCAATCCCCACAGCAAGGAGATCCTTGGCAGAAAGGCCTATCCAAACATAAGGGCGGTGAACGAAAAAATCGATCTGGCGGTTATCAGTACTCCCCGGGAAACAACATTAGAGATCCTTCAGGATTGTGTCGCTGCAGGTGTCAAGGCGGCGATTGTGGTGAATCAGGGTTTTGCCGATGCAGACGACCGGGGAAAGGCGCTGCAACAGGGGATGTTAGAGATCGCAAGAAGAGACGGAATGAGAATTCTTGGGCCGAATACACTCGGGGTCATCAATAACTACAATAACTTTACCACCTCTTTCATGCCCATCACAAAGGAACGGGTTCCCGTCGGTTTGATATGCCAGTCCGGGATCTTTTTTGTGGGGGCACGGGAATTCAGCAGAAACATCGGGAAAGGGATAGATATCGGAAATGCGTGTGACGTGGGGTTTTATGAGGCATTGAAATACTTGGGGGAAGACCCGGACATCAGAATTATCGCTATTCACATGGAAGGCCTTAACCAGGGGAAGGAATTCATTGAATTAGCTGCTAAGATTGTAAAGGAAAAGCCGATTATTATTCATAAGACCGGGAGCAGCAAGACAGGGGCAGCGGCAGCCATTTCTCACAGTGGGAGCATGGCCGGTCATTATCAGGTGTACAGGGCGGCAATGAATCAGGCCGGTGTTACATTCCTTGAAGAGGACGGGCAAATGGCCTGCGCGGTAAAGACACTTCTCCACCTCCGCCCCATGAAAGGGGCTCGTGTGGCGGTCATAACCTTTAGCGGCGCAGCGGGGATCATGGCCAGCGACGGACTGGAGAGACATGGCCTGAAACTCGCCTCCCTTTCCCCTGAGACCATTGGGTCGGTAGCACAACTCTCGCCGGAATGGATGCCCCTTGGAAATCCTTTAGACATATGGCCCGCAGTTATGCTCCATGGAGCTGACAAGGCCTATTCAATAGCATTGAGGCAGGTATTGAAGGATCCCGGCGTCGACGGCGTTATCTGCGTCGCCATTGGCCCTGAGATACCGGAATTCTCTTTTCTGGATGTCTCCGATGCCCTCAAGGAAGTGATGGAAGAACTTTCCGATAAGCCGGTAGCAGCCTGGCTTTATGGTCCGAATCCACACGAGATAGGTGACAAATTTGAATCCACAAAAAGGATAATGGTTTATCCAACCCTTGAGGAGGCCTGCTGGTCATTGTCTCTCCTGAGAGACAGATTCGAGATTCTCTCAGGAATTTAGGGGCCTGCGCATGCCATTATTGAAGACAAAAGGATGGCCGATACCAGCAACTTTACATGTTTCATCTTTTTCCTCCTACTCCCGCAGGGCGGGAAGGACCGGGATTTCATGTTTGGGATTAAACAGGCAGCCCCTGATATCCCCATCATTTTCAGGACAATTTTATTGCAATTACCGGTGTCTTTTTCTATTTTCAAGGTGAATTTTCAGATTCCTCGGGGCTATGGCATAACATGTGGTTTTACGTCATTATCGCTATTGTGGCACTTTATCTGATCTTGTCCCTTTTTTTCACCTACCTGGTCCACCAGATTCCTCGAGACCCGGTCACAGATTTTCCGGACTGGGGCCACGTCACGAACACCCGGATCATTGCGGCGGCTGGCGGTGAACTGGAGGTCTGGCGCATCGAACCCGAAGGGCCGTCAAGGGGTGTTGTTGTACTCGCCCACGGCTGGGGCCGGAACCGCGATCGGATGGTTGGGAGGGCCAGGATATTCGGGCAGATGGGGTTTACGACGGTCATCCACAGCGCACGGGATCATGGCCGGTCAACCCGTCACCGTTTTATGAATGCCTTCAGGTTTGCCGAGGATATTGAGGCTGTAATGAACTGGGTTAATGAACCGGTGCTCCTTTATGGCCATTCCGCCGGGGCTGCAGGAGCCATCATTGCCGCCGGTCGACATCCCGAAAAAATAGACCTCCTCTTCCTGGAGGCGTGCTACGCCCGTACCAAGCAGGCACTCCGCAGTCTTTATCGGAGCTACAACCTGCTGTTCGGCGTTTTTTTCGGGCCTGTGGTTGTCTTCTGGATGGACCTCTTTTACAGGTTCAGAATGGATAAGGTGAGTCCTGCCCTACTGGCTTCCCGGATCGATATCCCTGTCCTGATTATTCACGGGGAGGAGGACCGGAATTTTCCCCTTCATCATGCCTGGAGACTCAGGGACAGCTTTCCTGCCGGGAGGGCAGAGCTTTTTGTGGGGAAGGGAGCGGACCACAGCAGTTGCAGCCTCACGCCCGAATATCCCGCTGCCATACAGGCCTTTGTGAACCGTCACCCGAAAAAGGGCTCCTGTTCAGACCTTGCAAACAATCTCGCGGAATAGGCGCTTTATTTTTTGAACTCAGGCCGCCTTTTCTCGAGGAACGCAGTAATCCCCTCTCTGGCCGCGTCGGTGCAGGCAATCTCGCCAAAACCCCTGTAACCGATCTCAAGGGCATCGGCAAGCCTCTCTACGGCGGCCGCGTCTTTGACGGCCCTGGCAGTGATGCTGACCGCTTCCCTGCTCAGGGGCTGCTTCCCTGCCATCGGCGCTTCAGGGATCGTGATCTCGGGGATACTGATTTTTCCGTCCGGAATTCTTGTAATGTTTCCCTGAAGCTTATTGACTTCTTCCATGGCAGCGCCGATCAGGTCGGCATGTTCATCCACAATCCTTGAAACCATTCCCATATCCTTGGCCTCCTGGGCCTTGATCGGCCTCCCGAAGCAGATCATATCATGAAAGAGCTCTGCCCCTTTGGGCCATCTCCGATACGGGACAACACAACCGCCGATTCCCGGCAGGATACCCAGGGTGATTTCAGGAAACTGGAAAAAGGCATTCTTGACAGAAACGATGCTGTGACACCGCAGGGCCACTTCAAAGCCCCCTCCCAGGGCCATCCCGTTGACGGCCGCGACAACCGGCTTTTCCATTTGGTCCATGAAGCGCTGGACCTTGGCGCAATCCCTCGAATACTGTGCCGAGGCCTCGCTGTCGCCCAACATTCCCGGAAACTTCCCGATGTCCGCACCTGCTGAAAACGCACTGTTTCCGTATCCGGTGATCACAAATCCCCTGACAGCCGGATCATCATGGTATGCCTTGAAAACAGAAAGGATCTCATCGGTGATCTCGTCGGTGAGAGCGTTCATGGCCTGTGGTCTTCGGATGGTGATAATCTTAACGCCATCCCGATCATCCACCAGGATGAAGCGGTTGAAATCCTGATATTCCGCCAAGGATCCCTTTGGCTGCGGAAAACCGGGGCGTTCGGTCTCAAACTTCTTCATGATCCGGTTCACTTCAGCCTCCCCCAAATCCCGCATCACGTCAAACGGCCCTTTTTTGAAACCCAGGGCGATCTGGCAACCGAAGTTGAGGTCTTCCCGGGTACCGATTCCCCTGTCAATGACATCAAAGGACTGGGAAAACAGGATGCCTAACAGCCGGTCCCTTACCGTATCCTGCACCTTATGCGGGACCTCCACCTTTGTCCCGGGGCGCGGCGTCAGCCACCTGTCAACAGAGCCTAAGACAGGCGCCGGCCGGTAGTGGGGGCCTTCTTCCATCTGGAGGGTATTGGTTTCAATGATAATCGGGTTCCCGTTTGCCATGTTGAGCACAAAGAAAGGTCCGGCAAAAACAAACTCCTGAGCCACCCTGTCGATCTGGCCGGCCGTGGCGTCATTAAGAAGGTAGGCAGCTTCATTGCACCAGTTATCAAAGATCCGGTCCAGCATGAAGCAGATGGCATTGTCGGTGATGATAGGGGCCTTTCCGGTCCGGGCAAAAAACCAGAACAGATAGTCTACCACCTCCCGGCTTCCCCGCTCCCAGGTGATGACCTCCACGGGAAGACTTCTCCAGGCCGGCGCAAAGAAATGGGTGATGGTGGTCCTTCCCGGCTTTCTCATTTTATTAAAGATCCTGTCTGCAGGGATGGAGCTGGTGTTTGAAGTAATGATGGCATCCTCTCTGACCAGGGTTTCAACCGTCTCGAAGATCTTCTGCTTTAGCGGTATGTTCTCCGTGGCAGCTTCTATCACCAGATCGCAGTTCTTGATCCGGTTGTAATCCGTGGTATAGAAGATATTCTCCAAGACCGCCCTGGCCTTCTCCTCCCTCATCTTCTTCCTGTCCACGGCCTTTTGCACATACCCGGAAAGCCTTTTTTCCGCACTCTTGAGCGGTTCCTCCACCACATCCACTAAATAGAGTTTGACCTCCGGCAAAGCGCTCTTAAGATAATACCCGATATCAGGGCCGATGGTCCCTGCCCCGATGACGGCGACCTCTTTTGGAAGGGGATACGCAGGGGTGATCAACAGGGGGTTTTGTGAAGTGGGATAAAGCCTCTTTTTCTGGTCCATTAATGTCTCCTTTCGTAACCGTTCAAAGGTTCAACAGGTCCATTGGGTCGGGCCTCTTTAGCCAGACAGAGTTCCAGATCACACTGAAGGCATCTCTTTGCCTCATATACTGCCTGGTCATCATTCAAACAGAGGTCAACTTCAGCAAATCCCGCATGTCTTTCAGCTACGGGCAGGGCAGGCATCCGGACCCTTACCAGGTCTGCGAATCCCCTTTCCCGTTTCCCGTCGTAATGGAGCTCAGACCTCCGGGCAAATTCTTCGTAAATCACGCCATCCCCGCCTAAGCATCTGTCAATGGAGATTGCGGCCCTGCGGCCGTCCGCGATGGCATCAATAATGGCACCGGGGCCCCTTCCCGCATCCCCGCCGGCAAAGACACCCTCCATATCCGTAGCCTGGGTTTCCTCATCGATCACAATCCGACCCGACCTGATTTGAAGAGGCCCGTTATCATCGACAAAAGAAAGATCGGCAGCCTGGCCGATGGCCAGGATCACCTGATCCGTTTCCACCTTCTGGGTGGTGTCACCAAAGGCCGGACAGAAGTTCCCTTCACCGTCAAAGACCGCCGTGCATTGCACAAGTTCAGCGCCGCTCACTTTTCCGTTTTCACCGATGATCTTCTTCGGCCCCCATGACGGCATCAGCCTGACCCCTTCTTCCAGGGCCATCTCTATCTCCCATGAATTGGCAGGCATCTCCTCCCTGCGTTCGAGGCAGGCCATGGTCACCTCGGCCGCTCCCAGTCTCAAGGCCGTAAGGGCAACATCCACAGCCACGTTGCCGCCACCCACAACAAGGACCCTTCCTTTGAGGGGAACCTCTTTCCCTGCACTCACATCGGCCAGGAAATCAACCCCCCACAGAACATCCTCAAGCCGGGAGCCTTCAAGCTCTATCCGCCTGCTCAACTGCAACCCTGTCGCGATAAATATCGCCTCATAACCCTCATCTCTCAGATTATTGAGATCGAAATCCCTGCCAAGGGACCTGTTGGTCTCGAGCCGGATGCCTGTGCCCAAGACCTGACCGATCTCTCGATCCAGTACGTCCTCGGGTAATCTGTAAAAGGGGATTCCATACCGCATCATCCCTCCCGGTTTCGATCTGCCTTCGAAAACCGTCACGTCATGACCTCTTTTCCTGAGGTAAAAAGCCGCCGTCAACCCGGCAGGACCTGCGCCGATCACTGCCACTTTATGGCCGGTAGGCTCATGTATCTTTGCTGCCCTTTCAAATATGTGGCCTGCCCTGTCCGCGGCGTACCGCTTTAAGGCACAGATGGAAACAGGCTGGTTGACCTCTCCTCTCCGGCACTTGTCTTCGCACGGATGCATGCATACCCTGCCCAGGATCCCCGGGAACGGGACCTTCTCTAAGATCAGGGCGAATGCCTCTTCCGGCCTTCCCTGGGCGATGAGCCTCAGATATCCTGGAATATCAATACCGGCCGGACAGGCACCCGCGCAGGGTGGCGGGCCATCCGGGACAAGCTCCTGGGGTGTCATGGACCGCAGCGGCCTTATGATATCCAGTATCGCGATTCCATTTGGGCAAACACTCTCGCACCTGCCGCAGGTCGTACAGTTCCAGGGGAAAGGGGAACTTCCTATCTCTTCAATCAGGTCCAGTTCGATATGTCTGACAATGCGTCTGATATTGAAGTCCCCCACCCCGGTGATGGGGCAGGCGGAGCTGCAGCACCCGCATTGTTCACATGCGTTGAACATGCTCACGTCACTGAATTTTTCAGCCAATGCCGTTCTATTGCCCATCTCTCCTCGGATTTAAAACTTGATATCAGTTTAGTGTTTTGAAATCATCATTCGTTTGTTGCCTGGGACCATGAGGGTCTCTTTCCCAAAGGACGTAACAAAACTTGTCCAGAGCGTATAGAACGCCCCCTTAACGTTCAATACAGATTCCGGGCAGGCAGAGGCGATGTCCGTTTAAATAGATACCTTTTTCCGGGGCTGTCCTGTAACGAATTCTCAGGCCTCGCTGCCGTTCCTATGAAACGACCCCCTTATTTACGTCCTTTGGGAAAGAGACCCTCATGGTCCAACAGTTTGTTTCAAACGGCTAAAGTGTTACAAAACTTGATATTTGATATAGCCACAAAAAGGCACAAAATCTATAAAAGGGATTCTCTCTTTCTTTCCCGCTAAAAGCGGGCTTTCCACTTCGCTGCAACAACCATATAGAAACCAGTATTCAGAACCAGTATCCAGCATCCAGCATCCAGAATCACTTGCTAAGCCCAAGTTCCTTCACCATATTCCTCATCACACCGGCAAATTTCGGCCCGTCTGCGGCCGAGCACCAGGTCAGCCAGAGCTTATCCGCATCATACCCCTTCTTTGCCAATTTCTTCCTGGCGCGTCCGATCCGTGTTTCACAGGCATAGTTCCCTGTAATGTAATGACACGTGGGGAACTCGCATCCCGCAACAAGGACACCGGCCGCACCCAATTCATAGGCGCGCTCGATCAGCTTGATCGGCACCCTGGCGGAACACATGACCCGAATCATCAGGCCGTTTGTCGGGTACTGGAGCCTGCTCACGCCCGCCATATCCACACCGCCCAATGCACACCAGTGGCAGACAAAACCCAGGATCTTCTTATCGGGATTCTCTTCCAGGGCCGCCTCCACCTGTGCCAGGAGCTGTGCGTCTGAGTAATGGACAACAGTAATACATTCCTTCGGGCAGTCCGCAGCACACAGACCGCACCCCTTGCAGAGGGCCTTGATCACCTGGGGCTTTTTGTCTTCACTGACCTTTATGGCACCATATGGACATCTCTTCCAGCAGATACTGCAACTGTTGCAATCGGCAAGATCGATGTCCGCCACGATTCCCTCTGCCTCGATATAACCGTTTTTCATAGGGATGGAGGCCCTCATGGCCGCGCCGATACCCTCTTCACAGGTTTCCTTCAGGGTCTTCGGGTTTTTGGCGCAGCCGCAAAGGGCAATGCCGTCTGCCGGAAAATCGAGGGGGCCCAATTTGATATGCCGTTCCTGAAAAAAACCTTCCCGGTTGGCGGAGACCTTGAGATGGCCCCGGACCGCATCAACGGTTTCATCACCGGTAAAGCCTACCGTCAGCACAAGGCGATCGGCGGGTATTTTCAACTCCTTCCCGAGCAGGAGGTCGTAAGCCTTTACACAAAGCCTGCCATCTTCCTCGGTCACCTCAGGGTATCGGTTATCGGGAAACCGGATGAATTTGACACCCGATTTCTTTGCAGCCTGGAGATGAATCTGTTCATCTTTTACCATGCTCAAATCCCTGTAAAGGATATGCACATGGGTCTCTTTGTTGAGTTGTTTCAGCACCAAGGCGTTTTTCACCGACACGTGACACCCGATACTGCAACATCCCCGTTCTTCATTCTTCGACCCAACGCAGTTCATCATGACCACGTCCCTGACATCGCCCAGCTCACCCCGCTTCAACAATCCCTCCAACTGGATCTGGGTCACCACACGGGGATCCTTCCCGTAGCCGAACAGGCCTTCTTTGAGTTCTATCTCCCGCATCCCTGTGGCAACGATTACAGTGGAGATGTTCAGGTCTCGCTTTTCGCCGTTGGCATCCAGGACAATCCTGTAATTACCGATATAACCCTTAACAGATTCAATTTCAGCATGGGTGTAAACGGAAATTCCGGGGTGTGATTCCACCAATTCCCTCTTGGCCTTCACAATCTCCGCGGCCGGCATCTTTATATGATCATGGCTGACGGTCATGACCTGGTTCAGGAGCCCGCCCAGCTCCGCCTCCTTTTCGACCACATGGGCCTTAAACCCCTGTTGGGCGATATTGAGGGCAGCGCTCATTCCCGCCATTCCTCCACCGATGATCAAACATTCCTTGCCCACAGGGAGCCTGATCTCTTCTCCCTCCTCAAGGAGGATCGCCTTGGCAACGCCCATCTTGACAAGGTCTTTTGCCTTTTGGGTGGCCTTTTCAGGTTCACCCATATGGACCCAGGAGACCTGTTCACGGATGCTGACAAACTCCAGCAGATAGGGATTTAATCCCGCTTCTTTCACGGTTTGCTTGAAAAGGGGTTCGTGGGTCCTCGGGGTACACGATGCGATCACCACCCGGTTGAGATTGTGTTCTTTTATTGATGCCTGCATATCTGAAAGGGCATCCACAGAGCAGGACCATTTGCCTTCATCGGCAAAAACAACCTTCTCAAGTCCTTTTGCGTACGCCACAACTGCCGGAACATCCACCACTCGTGCGATATTCGAGCCGCAATCACATACAAAAACGCCAACCCTTACATCTTCATTGTTCATTTAATGCCACCTACAACACCGCTTTCATGCTCGCCGCGGTCGCCTGAACGACCGATTCGGAAATATCGATGGGTCCGGTAGCGCCGCCGCACAGGTAAATCCCCTCCACGTCTGTTTCCAGCGGGGCCATCAGAGGGTCCTTCTCTCTGAAATACCCGAACTTGTCTAACTCGATTTTCAGCGTCTTGGCCAGCCTTTCATTCCTGCCGGCCGGGACAAGTCCCGTTGAAAGAACCAGAAGCTCCACTTCTTCTTCCACCCGTTTTCCGGTTTCCAGGTCTTCGTATCTGATGGTCAGATTCTTTGTCTCGCTATTTTCGAAGACATCATGGGGTCTCGCCCGTACGTACCTGACCCCATTCTCCAGGGCCTTCTGGTAAAATCCCCAGAAACCCTTACCATATGCCTTCAGGTCATTGTAAAAAACAGTGGTTTCGACCGACGCGTCATGCTCTTTGGTGATGATCGTCTGTTTGGTCGCCACCATGCAGCAGACCTTTGAACAGTAGGGTATTCCATGATCCAGACCGCGGCCGGCACACTGGAGCCAGGCGATTTTCTTGGCATGCCTGCCATCAGAAGGTCTTATAATTTGCCCCTCGGTCGGCCCACCGGCATTCATCAATCTCTCAAACTGGGTATAGGTAATGACATTATCGGCAATCTCATACCCGTGCAGTCCGACGGGCGGCTTGGCATCCGTTATCCCTGTGGCAACAATGATACTCTTTACCTCGAGTGTCAGGTTCTTGTTGGACTGCCACAGGCGCACCGCATCCTTTCCCTCTTTGATACACGCCTTCACACATAAGGCGATAGGACACTCCCTGCACTGACTGCAATCCACAACGCACCCGCCGACACAGGCCCCCTGTTCACGTTTGTTGCCGTACCGGCAGTCCGGATCAATGACTGCGATATTGGGAACGGCCTGGGGGAACGGCATGTACACGAGTTTTCTCGTGCCTGTGACCTTCCCATCCATTTCATCCGGGATCGTCACCGGGCATGCCTCAATGCAGGCCCCGCAACCGGTACATTTCTCAGGATCGATAAACCTGGCCTTCTGAACGAGCTTCACGTTAAAACCGCTGTCCGTCTTCTTGACCTTTCGAACCTCGGCATTGGTGAGGATCTCAATGTTGGGATGATTATCCACCTCGTACATCTGGGGGGCTTCTATGCAGATGGAGCAGTCATTTGTGGGAAAGGTCTTGTCTAATCTTGCCATCATCCCGCCGATACTCGCCGTATCGTCCACCAAGTAGACCCTGTTTCCATATTCCGCAACATTCAGGGCCGCATTGATCCCGGCAATGCCCCCTCCGATTATCAATATTGAATCACTCATAGATTCACCATGCTTTATCATATCTCGGTGATGATGATGGCTCCGGATTTGCACACGGCCACACACGTCCTGCATCCCAGGCAGTTCTGCGGTCGCACAACAGACGCCTTGTGTGCCATATCAAAGACATCCACAGGGCAGAAGTTCAAGCATTCTTCGCATCCATCACACTTGTCCGGATCAATATACACAAGATAGACTTCAAACGTTCTGTATCGTTTCCCCATGATCAGGTCCCTGACTTAAACGAGGGCCAAATCCTTACGATGGCGCAGTGATTTGGCCCTGTTTAGAAAATAGATATTTCTTGGTGTCCATCCAGAAATGAGATCGTTTTCGCAAGGTCAGGAAAGATGAGGATTTTAACCATCCGAATCTGACGCAGAGATTGCGGAAAATAGCCATTTATGGACGGGCGCTACTTAAGCTCGTCCCACTTGTAATCAATCAGTTCGGTCAGGACCCCATTTAGCTTCTTCGGGTGTATAAAGGCAAATTCACAATCGCGGAAAGGCCTTGCCACCTCACCTTTTGAATCCGGAATGAATGGATAATCCTTTGCCTTCAGCTCATCGACGGCCTCTCTCGTGTTGTCCACATTGAAGCTGATGAGCATCACGCCCTCACCGTTTCTATCGATGAACCTGGCCACGTCACCATCCGGGGTGGTTGATTCCATCAGCTCGAAGCCGACCTCACCCACCCAGTATCTTGCCACATTGATCTTTTCAGGTTCGTCAACATAGGCGTCATCAGGCCCTGACTTGCCCAGCATCGGTTCCCAGATCTTCTTCGCCGCCTCCAGGTCTTTGACCGCAATGCATATATGATCAATTTTATTTACCTTCATGATCAGTTCTCCTTTGAATTGAAGATATTTGATTGACGACCGAGGGTTTTTCAATCGTCAATCATCAATCGTCAATCATCAATCCTAAAACGTTACCTTCTCAAGGGGCACGGTGATCGCACGATCGGGGCAGACGCAGCCGCATTCATTGCAGTCCTCGCAAATGAACTCGGTCACCACCACCCTGTCATCCTGTACCCTGATAGCTAAATCAGGGCACGCCTCGACACACAATGGCAGGACGTTCCCCCCGCACATGGTACACTTTTCTAAGTCTATCTGAGCAGCCATTTTTTCAACTCCTATATCTTCGATGGATCTGGAACAAGTCAAATCCATCCGGTTACCGAAAACTTCTCACTAAAGGCCTCTCCTCTTTCTTGCGAGACCATCATCTCCGCTAATTTTCTTTGTATAGTCTTAACAGGTATTCGCCTTCCCCTCTCGGAATCGCCTTCAGCATCTCAATTTTCAGGTTGACATTGAAGAATACGCTGACGTCTTCAAGGATGGCCTGAAAAAGCCTCTCCCTGGTAAGCGCCACCTCTTCCATTGGGACACCAAACTCCCTGGCAGCGGTCGGCCACGGACAACGGGTGCATCGAACAAAAACCTCGCCGGGATTTTCACCCTTTTCTGCCATGGCAATTCCGCCTTCCGTGACCCAGATTCCGGCCAAGGCCCCTCCCAACATAGTCAAGAAGGTCTCCTCGCCCTTTAACCAGTTCAAACGAGGTAGAAGGCCTTTCCCGATGTCTTTCCCCATCATTTCAGCGGCCATTAAGGCAATGTCGATGGGCTTCATACCCGGACCTGCAACTTCAATTGCCACCTCCCGCCACCTGTAAAATGTCCTACAGATCTCGGTCTGGGCAGCGTGAAGATTCCGCCACAACTTCGTTATCTCTTTTTCTGCATTAACTGACATTTTTCTCCTCCTTAAATCCTGAGACCGATCCGATAGCCGTCATGTACGGCGCTGGACAGGTTGCGGGGCACCAATGCGTCTCCGATGACAAAAAGTTCTATCCCTTCTGCCTGAACGATCTTTTTCAGGCTGTCGTTTGCTTCCCGTTCTGATACCACTACGGTATCGCATTTCACCGGGAACCGGTAGCCATCGTAGGTTTTTACAATGATTTCACCGTCGTTGATTTTCTCGATATCACAGTCATTATAGGCCATCACCCCGTTCTGCTTCAGATAGATCATATACCGCCATTTAAAAGATGGGTTAATATCAAAGCCTGCGGTCTTTTCTTTGCCAACGATCGTAACTTTTTTGCCCTGCTTGACCAAAGAGAGCGCAACCCCTATGCCCGGTTTTCGATTCCCCCATACCACCACTGTGTCACCGACGTTAGCCTTACCGCTGAGAACATCTAAGACGTTCACCACATTGTCACGCCCGGCCGAACCCTCTATCTCTGGATAGACCGGTCCGGTTGCCAGGACAACACTGTCAGGCATCTCATCCGCTATCAGTTGCTCGGTCACCTCAGTGCCAAGATCGAACTCCACCCCCGCCTTTTCGCACATGGTCTTCTGATACTTAACACAGGTCATGAGTTCTTCATCACCGTAAGGCGCCCGGGAGGCATCCAGAATGGTGCCGCCGACCTCTCCCCGTTTATCGTAGACAACTACCTTGTGGCCCCTCTGCGCAGCCACATAGGCGCATTCCAGTCCTGCTGGGCCGGCTCCTACGATCATGATCTCTTTTTCCTCTTCTGCAGGTTGCGGGATAAATCTCTCATCATGTTCATGGGCGCATCGGGGGTTGATATAGCACGTCATGGGGGCGTCACGGAAGAGCCTGGCAAGGCAGAGATTGCACGCCACGCAGTGCCTGACCTCATCCTCTCTCCCTTCTAAGACCTTCTTGGGCATCAGCGGATCCGCAATCATGGACCGGCAGATTTCCCAGAAGTCGAGTCCCCCGTCACCGACCGCCTTGTCGGGTTTGTCAGGGGTAAACAGTCTGTAGGCCATCTGAATCGGTATTTTAACGTTCTCTTTGGCCCGTTTGGCCAGGTATAGCCAGTTGCCCTGGGGAATATCTCTACTGATCACAGGGAATGTGGACTCCTGCCATCCCAGGGTGCAGCTGATATAATCCGCGCCTGCCTCCTCGGCGATCCTGTAGCTCTCCATGGATTCCTCAGGGGTATTTCCCCGTACGTCATCCAACAGCTCTTCAGAGCAGAGACGGATACCCACCGGGATATCGGGGCCGCAGACCTCCTTAACCCCCTGGATGATCTCGACCATGGCCTGGCATCTCCCTCTGATGTCACCACCATACTCGTCAGTTCGCCGGTTTGTGTAACTGGAAACAAAATTGGAGATAAGGTATCCCACGATGCCTGAAATCTCCACGACATCAAACCCCGCCTCAACGCCTCTTCTGGCGGCATCCACGTGCTGCTGGATCATCTCCTTTACTTCAGCGTTGGTCATCTCGTACATCGGTTTGAAGATCCTCAGACGCTGGGGAACTGTGGATGGGCCATGCCCGCCTTCCACCTCCACCGCGCCCACCCGGCCACAGTCCATGAGCTGAAACCCGGCAATCGCCTTTTGACTGTGGATAGCATCGGCAATTCTCTTCAAACCTTCAACATACTTGCCATCCCAGCAGGCAGCCTGGCCCACATATCCCTGACCTTTACGGGTCTTATCCATGTACACCCCCTGCATAAAGCACAGGCCACCCACAACACCTTCGGCCCTTGACCGCATATAGGCGACGTCCGCATCGGTAATAAAGCCGTTATGGTCGTTTAAGTTGTCTTCAGTGGCCGCATACTTTATCCGGTTAGGGACCATCAGATTGCCCAACTGAATCGGCTTGAACAGATTCGGGTAGGTCTTTGCCCCCGGGTACGATGAATAATCCCATTCAAACAATACCTTAGCCATTTACAACCCTCCTTTTAATTTTCATGAGTAAAATGACATTACAGGCTTCTCAAAAGTAGTTGCAATGTCCGCCCAAAAAACTCATTTCTCCAAAACCTTCCCTGTTGAAATTTCTCAATCCGGTAACTCTGACCCGGTGGTCGACCCTGAACCATTTGATTTGAACCCATTAACCATCAGATTGAATATCTCTTCCAGGTTCTCGAACAAAGAGTAGGACCTGTCTTTCAAAAGCCAGCGTGTCACAAGATGTTCCATGGTTCCGATGAAGATATCTCTTGCAAAATAGGGGTTGAGGTCTGATTTCATCTCGCCCGATACCCGTCCCTCCTCAAATATGTCAATCAGATAGGAATAAAGGGTCCTGACGTTGGTATAAACCTCGGTTTTCATAAAATTGGCATTGGTCTTGAGGAAGAGATATACGATCTTGGCATCTAACGGGGCCTCTTCAATCCGGCGCAAATACCACCACAGGAATTTACGCAACTTGTTAAAGGCCCCTTTTATGCCGAATAGCTGTTCTTTCAGATCTCCGATCAACTCCGATACCCAGAGATCCGGGATCGTGAGGAGCAGGTCTTCTTTGCCCTGAAAATAGTCGTAGAGCGCTGCCTCAGACAAACCCGCCTGCCTCGAGATATCCATTACCGTGGTCTTCTGGTATCCCTGTTCCGCAAACAGCTTCTTAGCGGACTCGATAATCCGGTTTCTGGTGTTTTCCCTTGAAACGTTTCTCATGTTTTCTTTTAAAACCTTGCCGGCCATTCAATAATTTCCCTAAAAGCATTAGAATTATATCGAAAACAGCCTCTTGATGAGGCTTAACCATCCTGAATTGCAACACATATTATGTCCTAACGCTATTAACAGACTGCTTCTGAAATGGATAGAATGACACCACTTATACTCGAAAAAATGACAAAATGATCAACTTATAGCAGTTTTTCTTTACCAATATATTAAATACCCAATTGCTATTAAATGACATAATTAATTGTTATTAAAGTCCTTTTTTTGAACTGCCATTAGAATATATTGATTTACCTAATACTATTAGGACATCCAATTGTCAAGGAAAAAATGAGGTTCATAGTCATTCCCCGCTGTGTCTTTTTTTGCTTTCATCCTCCGGTAGTCATAACAAATTTCGTGGCTGGTGATAGTTCCATCATGTACCTCCTTTTTGGGGTTAATAAGAAATGAATTGACCTCAGTCATTATATTTGGTTTTATTGAGTATTATTATGACTGCAAACCTTCAATGAAAATCATGCTGTTGGGGCTTGAGTTTGATACAAGAAATTATGACCGCAGTCTGTATCAAGAAGATTATCGCTTTTTGAAATATTGGAGGATTCCCTGATGGTAAAAAAACCAACATATGAAGAGCTGGAAAGGAAAGTTCAAGAACTCGAGAAACAGGGGGAGAAGTTCAAGAACTCGAGAAACAGGGAGAGAAGTTCAAGGTTGCGGAAAACTCCTTGCGGCAGAGTGAGGAACGCTTCAGGTCCATTGTCGAGTCTACCACTGACTGTATTTTGGTATGGGACCGAGAGTATAACTACATCTACGCCAATCAGGCCGCCATCGACCACGTCGGGACGACCCGCGGCAAGGTCATCGGCAAGAACATCTACGACGGTCTGGGACACATCCCAGAGTTCACGGATTTGTGGAAAGGCCGGATTGATGAGATTTTCGCAACTGGGCGGACCATGAGAGTCGAAGACAAGATCCCGGTTGGAGATAAGGTCATTTTCACTGAGTCCGTTCTGTCGCCCATTCTCGACGCCGATGGCAGGATGTTTGCCGTAGGCGTGGTCTACCGGGATGTCACCGACCGTAGACAGGCCAAGCAGGCCCTCAAGACTTCGCAAGAACGCCTGACCCACTTAGCCCAGATAATCAATTTTCTCCCCGATGCCACCTTTGCAATAGACACTGAAGGGAAAGTGATTGCATGGAACCAGGCTATTGAGAATATGACCGGCAAAAAGGCCCAGGAAATGTTGGGTAAAGGGGATTACGAATATGCTATCCCCTTCTATGGAGAGAGAAGGCCGGTTTTGATAGACATCGTCGGTAAATGGGAAAAAGAGATAGAGAAGAAGTACCAATATGTAAGAAAGGAAGGGGAATCACTGATTTCCGAAACCTACGATCCCCTCGTTAAACCTGGCGGCTTCCTGTGGAACAAGGCATCTCTGCTCTATGATAACAATGGTGCAGTGATAGGAGCCATTGAATCGATTCGTGATATTACTGACAGGAAGGTTGCAGAGGAGGTGCTGCGCGAGAGTGAAGAACGATACAGAACGCTTGTAGATAACTTACCGGTTGCGGTTTATCGAAATCTCCCCGGCCCTGAAGGGCAATTCCTTATGGCAAATCCCGCTTTTTGTAATATGTTCGGATTCAAAAACGAGGAGGAAGTCAAAAAGGTGGCGCCTGCTGATCTTTATGCAACTTCCAAGGAAAGACAGCAATACTCAGATAACCTTATTGAAAAGGGAGTCGTTGAAAATGATGAACGAACATTAGTGAAAAGAGACGGAACACCTGTCCATACGTCAATCACTTCCCGGGTCGTATATGGGAAAGACGGAGAAGTTTCTCATTTTGATTCTATTATGCTTGACATCACCGAACAAAAGCTTGCAGAAACGGCGCTGAGGGATAGTGAAGAAAAATATAGGATAATCCTTGAGAGCATTGAAGAGGCATATTTTGAAGTTGACCTTAAAGGAAACTTCATGTTCTTCAATAGTAATTTATCCAAACAACTGGGTTACCCACCAGAGGAACTCATGGGTATGAATTCCCGCCATTATACGTCTCCAAAGACTGCTAAGGAATTATTTAACAGATTTAACAAAGTGTTCACATCAGGCACAAGCTTCAGTAATTTTCGTTATGAAATTATCAGAATGGATGGAAACCAAAGAGTCCATGAGATGTCAGCTTCTTTAATAAGAAATGATGAGGGGGAACCAATTGGTTTTAGAGGTACATCAAGAGATGTCAGCGAACTGGTTAGAGCAGAGGAAGAAAAGGAGAGAGTTGAAGCCCAACTCCAGCAAGTCAATAAGATGGAGGCTATTGCCACATTGGCCGGAGGCATTGCCCATGAATTCAACAATGCCCTGATGGGGATTGTGGGGAACATTGAACTGCTTAAAATGGATTTACCTGAAGATGAGGGGAGAGATAAATATTTCAAGGCAATGAAGAGCGCCAGTTATCGGATGTCCCGTCTGACCGCCCAGTTGTTGGCCTATGCACAAGGAGGGAAATATCAACCCAAAGATCTGAAGCTGGATGATTTTGTGATACAAACCCTGCCGATCCTGAAACATGACCTCAACTCTGCCATCCGGGTGGAAACGCATTTCTCAAAAGATATCCCGCATATCAAGGCCGACTATACTCAGATGCAGATGGTCCTGTCTGTCATATTAGCCAATTCAAATGAGGCGATAGAAGATGAGGGCCGTATCAAAATAACTGCCGAAAACAAAGATCTTGATGAGGACTTCACAAAACACCATCCCGGTCTCAAGCCCGGCCCCTATGTTTGTCTCATTGTGGAGGATAACGGCAAGGGCATGGATGAGGAAACAACAAGCAGGATATTTCACTGCTGTCCGGTTAACTTTGGAGTGATATCAACCAGTTATATGTTTACTTGCCCTTCAACTTGTAATTTTGCTTAAAAAGTCTTACAAGTAAAATCGTAAGCAGTTGTTTACAACTGAAGAATGTCATCGACTCAATAATCAAATAATGTCAGCTGCTTATCATCACCTTCCCCTTTACGATACGTCTTGCGGGGATTAGCCCGAAAGATGGGGATAAGTGGTTTTTGCTCGAATAGATTGACTTCCAAAAAGTGTAATAACTGGGACAAGCTACTTTGAAGTAAATATC
>JACNIU010000483.1 GCA_014382905.1 Desulfobacterales bacterium | reverse complement strand
CATAGATAAAACCATCATGGCTTTTGATAATGCCATACACAGCGGCCATCCCCATCCCGCGGCCCTGAAACTTTGTTGTGAAAAAGGGTTCAAATATCCCGTTCCTTGTTTCCTCATCCATACCTGTACCGTCATCCTCGATAGTAAGACAAACATAGGGACCAGGCTTAAGACCGGGATGCTGTTTTGTGAAATCCTCGTCAAAATCTTTGTTTCCAGCAGTTATTCTGATAAGGCCTTCATCTTCTATAGCCTCATTTGAATTGGTCAATATGGCAGACAGGACCATCTGCATCTGGGCATTGTCGGCATTAACATATGAGATATCTTTCGGGAAATGCGTTTCCACCCTGACTTCGGAGCTGAGGTCATGTTGCAGAATTGGCAGTGTTTGTATTACAAAATCATCCAACTTCAGATCTCTTGGTTGATATTTCCCTCCCTCTGCATAGGCCAACAATTGGTCGGTCAATCGGGACATCCGATGACCGGAATCTTTCATTGCCTCAAAATATTTGTCTGTCCACTCATCTTCAGGTAAATCCATTTTAAACAGTTCGATGTTCCCCATAATCCCCATCAGGGCATTGTTGAATTCATGGGCAATGCCTCCGGCCAATGTGGCAATGGCTTCCATTTTTTGGGCTTGTTGGAGTTGGTTTTCAAGTTTTCGCTTTTCCAAGATATCTCTGATAACACTGACTATACCCAAAGGTTCTCCTTGATCGTTCTTCAGGAGAGAGACGGTGTGTTCTGTTGGAAACACTTCACCATCTTTTCTCTTGGCCTCGAATTCGAAGCTTGTGCTTTCCCCCTTGTCGAACGCCTCCTTGATCCGCCTGCCGAATTCCATGTAATGCTCCTGGTCAACATGCAGCGCCTCAATAGACTGACCTGTAAGTTCGTCCTGTGAATATCCGAACATCCTTTGAACTGCATCGTTGATGTTGACCATTTTTCTATCCGGTGTAAGCACAAAAACGCCTTCTTCCAAGGAATTGAATATGTTTTTGAGCCAAAGTTCAGATCTCTGAAGCGCTACCTCGGCCTGCTTTCTCTCCGTTATGTCTCTCAAAACTCCACGGAAACCAATTGGCTCACCCGCTGGACCCCTTATTAGAGACACTGAACTCTCCACATCTTTCTTGCTCCCGTCGTTCAGCAGCAATATTTCATATTCAAATCCTTTGACCGGCTTTTTGGTATTGTAGACTCGATTAAATACTTGATAAGCCCTCTTGACAGTCTCTTCATCCATGTATTGCCGGTTGTTCATTCCCATCAATTCATCTCTCGGATATCCGGTCATATGGCATAAGGCGTCATTAAAGAAGGTCAAATTCCCGGCAAGATCAACCTCATAGTATCCATCCACAACGTTTTCTATAATGGTGCGGTATCTCTCCTCACTCTCCCGCAACGTCTCTTCAGCAAGTTTCTGCTCCATGATGTCTTTGATCCAGACCTGTATTCCACTCTCTTCGTCAGAAGGGAAGGTGATTTGCCGGGCATTGATCTCCCCGTAAAACCAGGAGCCATCCTTGCGCTGCAATTTGACTTCATACCGGCGAACCACTTCCTCTCCACGCATACGAGCCTGCGCCCGTTCCCTTGTCAATTTCTGATAGTCAGGATGATATATTACCCAGTGGTTCTGGCCTATTAACTCGCCTTTCCTATATCCCAACATCTCGGTTAACCGCTTGTTTGCAAATATGATACTTGGGCCTTTCTGGATGAAAATTCCATCGAAGCTCTCCTCCACAAGGTTTCGGTACTTATCTTCCGACTCCCGCAGCGCCTCCTGTGCCTGCACGGAATCTGTAATGTCCCTCACGATTCCGCTGATGCCCGTGATGTTTCCATCCGAGTCACGTAAAGGCACCTGGATAGTGTGAAAAGTGTATTTTTTCCCGGCAATAGAAAGGGATCTCACCTCACTGATGTTTTCACTATTCAACGTACGTTTATCCACCTCAGTAACAATGGCGGCATCTTCTTTATCGAACACCTCTTCAGGAACTTTCCCGATTAAATCGGCTTTGGTGCAACCCAATACCTGAAGCATTGCTGGATTTACAAATGTGTACCGCCGCTTTATATCCTTGCAGAAAATCGAATCCAAGGCTGTATCAGTGATGGTTCGAAGCCTCTCCTCGCTCTCCCGCAGCGCCTCCGCTACCTTTTTACGTTCAGAAATATTCACCACTACGGAGCGGCTTTCAATGACTTTTCCATCCTTGTTTCGAATAGGTTCAACAGACACGCTTACCCAAATAAGGCTTCCGTTTTTGTGTTCCATCTGAAGTTCTTCATCTTGTATTGATTCCCCTCTCTTGAAACGTTTGAAAACTTCTTGGGCTTTGAGATTACCGTGAGGCGTATCTGCATATAGATCAGAGACCTTCATCCCTATCATGCTTTCTTTATCATAGCCGAGCAAATTCACTGCTGAGTTATTACATCTTAGAATCGATCCATCAGACGCATTGATGGAGAAATAGGCGTTTGGTGCGTTATCATATAGGTCACGAAACTTTTTTTCGCTCTCCCGCAGCGCCTCTTCTGTCCCCTTGTGCTGAATTTCAACTTTTTCTAACTCTCTAATCTTTTGTTCCAATTCTTCATAGGTAGGTTTTTTCGCCATCAGAAAAACCTCCGTTTGGCTTAGGTAGTAAAAAAAGCTCACACTCTTTTTAGTAAGGTTAATTTCATCTGCTGGATCATGATGCTCCCAACAGGGCAAACTATCCTTTATTAGAAGCAGGACATATACATTTTGAGGATGTTCTCCATAGGACTTCTGGCTTGAGGTTGTATGAATGGTGGGAATATTTACATCATATGTAATAGTAAAAAAGGCCTACGTCAAGAGAAAACGGCTTTCAGGAATCTCATTGCAGTAGATGATCCTGGACTTGAGAAATGAAACAACTTGGGCAAGATTTCTTTGGTATTTGGCAGCACCCCCGGGAAAGGACTACTTGCATAAAACTTGAACCGCAACCGCCTGATTTTCAGTGAAGAATTGAAAATGTAGTATTCTATCGCCAATGTCCAAGTTTTTCCAGATTGGCGGATCAAGCGTTCGCGTAAATACCCTTCCCCTCAACCTTGATCTTACCATGCTTCTTCAATCTGTAAAGGATATCTCCTGTCCCAGATCATTGAAGCCTGTCTCTTTTATAACCGCAGCCCTATTAACCCCTTTCTTGGACCTTCTGATAATCTTGAGAACCGTGTCACTGTCGGATGCCTTTTTGGGTGCCTTGGCTTTAGGTTTCTTGTGCTTCTACAAGCACTATAACCAGGGATGAGTTGATGTCCAAAAAGTTGGGTCAGCTAAGTCAATAGGCCAAAACCGAAATTATAGGTTAACGGGTGAGGGCTCATCCTTATGCTTTCATTCTTGAACCTCTGAACCTTTGAACCCGTGAACGGCTAAAAATAGAGATTCGTTTTTTATATTACAGTAAGATCACCCTTCACCAGGCAGGATTTCTACGCTCAAAAGGGGCAACTGTATTTCACGGCGACTGTG
>JACNIU010000100.1 GCA_014382905.1 Desulfobacterales bacterium | reverse complement strand
AGCGGGATCCCTGGATTTCCATACCATGCACACGCTTCATGGCCGTGCCCTGGCATTTGCATCAGGTGTCAAACTGGGGCGCCCTCACCTGAAGGTCATCGCCCCCATGGGAGATGGAGATGCGCTGGCCATCGGCGTTAATCACCTGATTCACGCCGCACGCCGCAATATCGATGTGACGGCAATCATCATGAACAACAGCATTTATGGCATGACCGGCGGTCAAACATCTCCCTTGACGCCCTTTACCAAGAGGGGCACCACAGCGGTTTTTGGCACCATAGACCATTGCTTTGACATTGCTCAACTGGCAAAAGGGGCGGGTGCGTCGTTTGTGGCCAGGACCACCACCTATCATGCAAAGGAAATGATCAAGATGATTCATGATGCCATCAATCACAAGGGATTTTCCCTCGTAGAAGTGATGTCCCAGTGCCCAACCTATTATGGGAGAAAAAACGATCTGGGGGCGGCCGTTGACATGATGAAAGGATTTAGGGACGGAACTGTTCGAAAGGGTTCGAAAAAACTGGAGGAACACCCGGAGTTCGTTGAGCGGGGGGTTCTGGTGAATGAGGCTCGGCCCGAATATGTGTCAAGTTATATGGATCTGATAGAAAAGCTCCGAGGGGAAAGAGAGAACCTTGAACAGGGGGCGGCTTCGAGGTGACGGAGATGGTTAAACGGGTTGTCTTCAGCGGTTCCGGTGGGCAGGGTGTCATTACGGCTTCCATTATTCTTGCGGAGGCGGCGGTGATCTATGATGATCTAAATGCGGTACAGACACAATCATATGGCCCTGAGGCCCGAGGGGGTGCCACCCGCGCCGACGTAATTATTTCGAGAGAACCCATTCACTACCCCAAAGTGCTGAACCCCCATGTTCTGGTTTGTCTGACCCAGGAGGCCTACGGCAAATTCTCGGGCATTATCCGGCCGGGGGGGCTCCTGCTCACCGACTCCAAATTCGTGAAGGTGGAGCGCAAGGTGGATGCGCGTCAGGTGGAGTTGGAGATGTATGGTGCGGTGATGGCGGAAATCGGAAACCCCATCGTCTTTAACATCTGTATGCTTGGCGCTCTGATCGGGTTGACCGATCTGGTCAGGCCTAACTCTGCACTGGAAATGGTAAAATCAAAGATAAACCCTGGCTTCCTTGAAATGAATGAGAAGGCCTTTGGAATCGGGATGCGGCTCGCGGATAGCCACAAGTAAGAAATGATGAGAAGGGAGACGCTCACCAGAGCTAAGATTTTACCGGGTTATATTGAAGCCAAGTTTACTCAACATGATGCTTTATCCAGTTTTGAAAGGAGTCAGACATGAAAGTGGTGGATGTTCATGCCAGTGTAAACGAGGACCTTTGCAAAGGGTGCAAGACCTGTGAGATGGTGTGTCCTGTTTACGCGATTACGGTAGGCAAGCGGGAGAAAAAATTTAAAGTGGAGATAAACCACAAGAGGTGTGTTGGGTGCTGGAACTGTGAACAGCGATGCCCAGAGCATGCTGTTGAGATGAAACCGTGTGACCCCTATATTATCGGCACCGATGTCTCTCAATTTGATTACAACGAAATTGAGGCCTTGTGCAGGAAGGCTCGTTTCCATCCAAAACAGCTGGTCTGTTATTGTTCCGGAAGCAGGGCCGAGGAGCTGGCTGCTGCCATTCTATCGGGTGCCAAGACACCCGATGCCCTGGTTCTGGCCACCGGCGTAGGGGCCGGGTGCGGCATCGAGTGCAATCAGCCTATCCTGCGTTTTCTCGAGTCTGCGGGTCTGAGTTTTGAACGCAGGAAACAAAGTTTCCAGTGGTATGGCAGGACCATCACCGTCTGGGAGGTCCCTTCCAAGCTCAAAGAGGATTTCCCGGTCTTCCGGTTTGAGGAAGACCGACAACTCTTTGATCGCATCATCAATGCCTCGGTTGAGCCATGAACATTTGTAATAAACGGGCAAGGAGGTAAAAGCAATGAGTGGAGCACCCATAAATCCGGCCGCACCTCGCAATTCCCAGTATGGCGTAGATCCCAAGTATATTGTCAAGAGAGGTGCGGATCTTGAAGGGATGACGAGCGTATTACTAAATGAGCTTATTCCGGATATGCCCCCGGTCATTTATCCTAACGGGCGGGGACCGTCGGTCATTAAAGAGGAAACGGAACGGGCTTTGGCCACGGTGGATTTTTCAAAGATCAAACCGGGTCACAGGGTAAACATCTTGGCCTCCCATCACGGGTTCACCTTTCTCGGGGGTGAACCCTATGCCGAAATGCTTCGAACCATAAAAGATGTGGTAATGAGTGAGACCGGAGCCAGGGAAGTCCGATTGCGGGCAGGCCTGGGCATGCGTTTTCGAGAAACCGAGGAGTACATAAAGGCCCACGGTCTGGATGACTATTTTGAAGGAAAGGCCCTGGGCATTGCCCCCATCGATGCCGGAATCCCCATCGAGACCAAATTGGGGACCCTCTATGGACTTCGAAAGGCATATGACGGGGATGTGATCATCCACGCCCACAACAGTGATGTCCGGGAGGTCCATTTCCACAGACAGGTTGATCGGGCGGTGAAACCGTTCGGGATGAGTTATGCGCGGTGTGAAACCCGCTCCACTTATCACATGAATTTGGGTCCAAGGGGTGCCAATTTTGTGGCCCGGTCCATCTTTGAGTCCGACTTTGTTCAGGATAAGTACGGATTTTCCGTTTTTATGATCATGTCTCCCCAGGGTGTGGTAAACGTTGACGCCGACAACGATCTCTATGCCCTGAATGATCGAACCACTGTGGGTGGGATGAAATATTATGGGAAAATTATCAGTCTTTTTGGTGAGATCGATGGCTGTATTGCTGTCCTGGATTTCCCTTGCCCTGTGCCTTATGTGTTCGCTGCCGGAGTTATCTATGCCAACATGATAAACGCAAACATCGATCTCTTTGACCTGGATAACCCCTTGCCACCCTATACATGGTACACGGAAACCTTTTATGACCATCGCGGCCGGCCTTTAATTCCGGAAATTCCACCCGTAAACCCCGCCATCAAAATGGTGGTGCACAATTACGCCTGGACCGGTTATCCGGCAGTCTTTTTTGCCGAGCAAACACCCACCATCGTCGTGGGAGAAGAACAGGCAAAACACTTTGATCGGGACCCCATGAACCTAAATTATATGAAGCACGCCCTTCTTGCCAGGGAACTCAACGCTGCCATGGCATTTGCCTACGAGACTACGGGGACTGACAAGGTCATCATATTTGACGGAGCCATGGGCGGTCTTAATGTGAGTTCTTCTCTGGCTGAACTTCTGCTGAAAGTCGCACCATCGGTCTGTGACCGCGTCGAGAATACGCTTATACCCAAGTGGCTGGATCAGAGAGATATCGATGCCAGCTTACTGGGAGCGATTCCTTGAGAGATGCCATTGAATCCCATGGCGGATATTCGCGAAACCATATTTTCGAACCATCTGGATCGTTCCGTGACAGCCGTTCTGGTGGCTGAAGCCGCCGGCGTGCTGAGCGGCATCAATCGCGGCCGCAG
>JACNIU010000089.1 GCA_014382905.1 Desulfobacterales bacterium | reverse complement strand
TGGAGCAGCACCAGGGTAGCATCAATATTGAATGCGGTGAAGAGACCGGGACTCGGGTTTCTGTGAGGTTACCGGTAGGACAACAGGAGTGAAAGGGAGTGTAAAGATGTCAGATATGCCGCAGACGCCACGGCAAAAGAAAATACTGTTAGTGGACGATGATCACGATTTTCGTTGGGCAACAGGAAACATCCTTCAGACGGCAGGATACAAAGTTGTTTCCGCACAAAATGGCGATGAGGCGTTCAGTTTTTTGGAAAAAGATGTTCCGGACCTGGTGCTCTTAGACTACCGGATGCCTGGAAGGAACGGTCTGCAGGTTGCCAGTGAGATGAGACGTCATATGTCAGCGGTACCCATTATCATGATCACAGCCTACGGGGAAGTTGGCTCTGCGGTCACGGCGATGAAGATGGGCGTATATGATTACGTTACAAAGCCGATAGACAACAACGATCTCCTATTCACCATTGCGAGGGCCTTGGAGAAGCAGGATCTTGTTGAGGAGATCGAACGCTTACGACATGTCCTGAACGAACGGGCGTCACTCTACGACCTGATGGGGAACAGCGACCCGATCAAAAAACTGGTCAGACATGTGGAGAAAGTGGCACCCACCCTGTTTACCGTCCTGATAGAAGGGGAGAGCGGTACAGGTAAAGAGCTTGTGGCCTGCGCCATCCATGACCTGAGCGAGGTAAAGGACGGTCCGTTTGTGGCCGTGGACTGCGGGGCCATCCCCGAGACCCTGATTGAAAGCGAACTGTTCGGCTACATGAAAGGCGCCTTTACCGGCGCCCACACGGACAAGCCCGGACATTTTGAACTGGCGGACGGGGGGACCCTCTTTTTAGACGAAGTAGGGAACCTCCCCTATTCGGTACAGCAGAAACTCCTCCGGGTGTTTCAGGAACGGGCGGTACAGAGACTGGGTGCCAAAAAGCCAGTTGACATAAAGGTTCGAATTGTTGCCGCCACCAACCAGTCCCTGGAAAAGGACGTGGGCGCCGGACGCTTTCGGCCGGACCTCTATTTCAGGCTGAACGAATTCACCATCAGAACACCGGCGCTGAGGAAAAGGAGCGAGGATATCCCTTATTTGGCCAAGAAGTTTATGGATGAGGTGGAGGCCGAACTCAAAAAGAAATGTGCAGGGTTCTCCAAGGAGGCCTTACTTTCGCTCTCCTCATACCACTGGCCGGGCAATGTCCGTGAACTTAGAAACGTGATCCGCCAGGCCGTACTTCTCTGCGAGGAAAATTCTCCGATACGGCCCGATCATCTGACCTTCAGCGCCCATTTGATGCCTTCCGCCAAAAACGGAAAGCCCGCTCTTTCAGAGACGGTTTACGACAGGAAGGAATCGCTCAAAAAAACGGTCAAGCGGCTGAGAGATTCATTTGAAAAGGGGGTCATTGAGGCGGCGATGGCCACGTCGGCAGGGAATAAGAGTGAGGTCGCCAGGAGACTCAAAGTTGACTACAAGACCCTGTTCAGGAAGATGAAGATGCACGGGATTGGGAGAAACCTTGGGGACGTCCTTGACTAACTGGACTAACTTGCTTCGATATTTCTACGGTCTAATGCTTTGTCTTTGTTCAATACCCCGGACGATAACATGATGCAAAGTCCCTGGCGCATCCAGCCTTGCTTGTCTCGGCAAAAAACCCTCTCCCTTCTCCATCTAATGAAGGTAACTCTACATCGTTATGTCCAGTTAGTCAAGGGCGTCCCCAAGCCCACTGTATGCCTTACACTCAAGTGTGGTCTGTAAAGTCACGGTGAAAATTCTTGCAAACACAACATATAGTGACTCACGCCTGGCCCCTGATGCATTGTTCAGAAGAGGGTAGGAAACTTCGTCGGAAAACTTTCCGGGATACTGAAGCTTTCGCTGGGGATTGAAGAACCCCGCAACGAGAAGCGGGGAATGCGCTCGCTGTGAATTTTCAAAGCCATCTCTCCACCTTTTCCATAAAGATCGTTCGGATCTCTTCAAGACATTCCTGGTCCGTTGCCTCAAAGCGGAGCACAAGGGCAGGCTGGGTGTTTGAGGCCCTCACGAGCCCCCAGCCGCCATCCAGCCGGACCCGGGCCCCGTCAATATCGATGACGTCATGGGTCTTTCTGAAATCTTCGGTGATGGCCGCCACCACGGCAAATTTCTGATCATCGGGACAATCCACCCTTATCTCAGGCGTCGTTGCCATTCTCGGGACCCCTGCTAAGAGGTCTTCAACCCGTTTATCGGTCTTTGAGAGGATTTCCAGAAGCCTTGCGCCTGCATAGATGGCATCATCATATCCGAAATATCGCTCCCCGAAGAAAAGATGACCGGTCATCTCGCCTGCCAAAAGGGCCCCTTCGGCTTTCATTTTGCTTTTGACCGGGGAATGGCCTGCTTTCCACATGATGGCCTTCCCCCCATGGGCCGCTACATCGTCATACAGGGTCTGGGAGCACTTGACCTCTCCGATGATCTTGGCGCCCGGATGCCGCGTCAGCAGGTCCCTTGAAAAGATAATCATCAACTGATCCCCCCAGACGATATCCCCTTGCGAATCAACAACCCCGATCCTGTCCGCATCGCCGTCATAGGCAATCCCGAGATCAGCCTTTGTCTCACGCACTTTTGCGACCATCAGCTCAAGGTTTTGCGGAATGGTCGGATCCGGATGATGGTTTGGAAAACTCCCGTCAGGCTCACAGAAAAGAGGGACTGTTTCGAAACCCAAGCGTCGATAGATCTCAGTGCCGACAGGCCCGCCGGTCCCGTTGCCGCCATCAACCACCACTTTCCGCTTCACAGATCCTAATTGAATATTTCCCGTCACATAGTCTATGTAGGCCGCTCTTACGTCCGTCTTCCCAACTTTCCCGTTGCCGGCTATGAAATCCCCTGATTCTGCGATTTTTCGAATCTTCTGGATCTCTTCACCATAAACGGACATCTCTCCCAAACATATCTTGAACCCGTTAAACGCTGGCGGGTTGTGACTGCCGGTGATCTGAATCCCTCCGTCCACACGCAAATGATGGATTGAAAAGTAAAGAACCGGTGTGGGGACCGTCCCAATGTCCACGATCTCCATACCCGACGCCACAAGGGCTCTGGAAAGCCACGCGGCAAGGTCCGGAGAACTCAGCCGGCAATCCTGACCCAGAGAAATCCGTTTTGCCCCCTTCTCCCGGTAATAGGCGCCTAAGGCGTTCCCTAACAAACCGACTGTTTTTTCGTTCAACTCATCGGGATACGTCCCTCGGATATCATACTCTCTAAAAATATGGGGATTCATTGGATTGATGATTGTCGATTGTCGATTGATGATTGAACAAATCCGAAACCTGAACACTGAAACCTTTGCCCTACAGCAGCCTATCCTTCCCAGTCTCTTTCAGGCGGTCGACAATCTCTCGAATATCCTGAGACCGATTCAGATCCGCCACCAACACAGCATCGGCTGTATCCACAATTAAGGTGTTCTTAAGACCCAGGCAGGCCACCAGACGGCCGCCATTGCCTGACACAAAACTGTTTTCACACGCAATGAGCAGGGTTTCGCCGTCAGCTAAATTTTGCGCCCTATCGCGTTCAGATGTCCTCAATTCATAGAGCGAGGCCCATGAGCCCACATCGCTCCATCCACATTCAGACGGAACTACATACACGTCTTCTCTTGTATTTTCCATGATACCATAGTCAAAGGAGATCCCTCTCAGGGCCCCATAAACATCTTTCAACTCGGTCCCAAACCGCTCGGTGCCTAAGACATCTGCAAGTCGCTGCAGTCCTTTATAAAGCTCGGGAAGCTGTTTCGCCATTTCCTTCAAAATGGTTTCAGGCCTGGCAACAAAAATCCCCCCGTTCCAGTAATACTCACCACTTGTTAAGTAGCTGCGGGCCTTTTCAATATCGGGCTTCTCAACAAATTTTGATACCCTGTATGCAGGCTCCCCCCCCACATCGATCTGGCCCTGACCCCTTCTGATATAACCATAACCGGTTTCAGGTCTGTTCGGCACGATTCCCAAGGTGACGATTCCTCCGGCGTCTGCAATCTCTCCTGCCATTCTGAGATCTTTTAGGAAGCGGGAAGGATTTGCGATAAAATGATCTGCGGGCAGGAAGGCGACCGCTCCGTTACACCCCAAATGCATTGCATATATGGCACCCAATCCGATACAGGGAGCGGTATTTCTCCCGACCGGTTCTGCAAGCATATGTATTTCCCGGCCCTTAAACAGATCCGTGGCCTCTTCGAGATGTTCTGCTCCTAAGACAAGGATGATCTCTTCATCACTGACAAGACCACTCAGCCGGTTGCAGGTCTCAACCACCATCGGCCCTTTGCCGGTAATATCCAGAAACTGCTTCGGTCTCTGCCTCCGGCTTGTCGGCCAGAAGCGCGTACCCGAACCCCCGCACATAATGACTGCAAACATGGTCCCCTCCTGTTTCCTCACGTCCGATAATCCGCATTGATGGTCACATATTCATGGGTGAGATCGCAGGTAACCATCCTGTCATGATACGCTCCTTGATGAAGATCGATCGTGAGGGTGAATTCCTTCCGGGTCATTATTTCAGCCGCCCTCTTTTCCGCTTCAGCGCCTCTTCCCAACCCCCCGGCAACGATCTGGACCTCATCGATCCATATGTCCACCCGCTCCTCTATCATCTCTATTTCCGCCCTGCCAAGTGCCGCCACGATCCTTCCCCAGTTGGGGTCCTGACCGTAAAAGGCGGTCTTGACAAGGCTTGAATTGGCCACTGTCCTGGCAGCCTTCAGGGCATCGGAAGAAGAAAATGCGTTTTTTATATCCACACTGACCAACTTGGTAGCGCCCTCCCCGTCTCGAACGATCATCCGGGCCAGATCCCCCATGACGTCTCGCAATCCGCCTGCGAAAATGTCATACTCCCCCGCTGAAAGGACCCCATTCCCTGCCAAACCGTTGGCCATCACCAAGACCATATCGTTGGTGCTGGTGTCCCCATCCACCGTAATCCGGTTAAACGTGCTTCTTACCGAAGAAAGGAGCGCCCTTTTCAGCGTATCGGGGTCTATGCTGATGTCGCTCAAAATGAAGCAGAGCATCGTGGCCATGTGAGGCATAATCATCCCGGCCCCCTTGGCAATCCCCATAATTCGATAAGGCCGCCCCCCTGCCTGTCCCTCAAAGCTACTTATCTTTGGGAAGGAATCCGTGGTCATGATGGCCTTGGCTACCAACGGCAGGGCATCCGGGGAGAGGGCCTCAGTTAGTAGTGGAATTGCCCTCGCAACCACCCCCATGTTCAAACGCTGTCCGATAACCCCTGTAGACGCGACCAGAACCTCTTCAGCGCTCATCCCCAACGCCTTCCCCACGAGGTCTGCCGTCGTGCGGGCATCATTCAGTCCTGGACTCCCGGTGCAGGCATTGGCATTCCCGGCATTGGCAATGATAGCCCGGGCCTTTCCGTTTTTAACATGTCTCTCACTCAGGAGCACCGGTGCTGCCCTGACTTTGTTGGTCGTAAACACCCCTGCCACTGCCGCCTCCCTTTCTGAGACGATCAGGGCCACATCCAGAGCATTCCCTTTCTTCAGCCCTGAAACCACAGCCGAGGCCTTAAACCCCTGCACAATATACTTTTCGGTGTCCATAGATCTCTATCCAATCATCCAGTATCCAGTATCCAGTATCCAGTATCCAGTATCCAGCATCCAGTATCCAGCATCCAGTATCCAGCATCCAGTATCCAGCATCCAGCATCCAGCCTCCAATTCACTTATTCGCCCCACAGCACTTCTTATACTTCTTACCGCTGCCGCAGGGACAAGGGACATTTCTCCCGACCTTTTTCTCTTGACGTCTGACCGTCACGGGCCCTGCCCCATCGCCTCCGTGACTCAGGTTCAGCTCTCTTCTCCTCCGTCCGGGCCTCTCTTCAGGTCTCTGCCTCACCATCTGCACCCGAAATAACATGCTTAATGTCTCTTCCCGAATCTGATCCATGAGCTCCCCAAACAGGGCAAAGCCTTCCTTCTGGTATTCCTTGAGTGGGTCAAGCTGGCCATAGCCTCGAAGATTGATACCCTCTTTCATATGATCCATTCCCTGCAGATGGGCCACCCATTTGTCGTCTATGATCTGTAGCATGATAAAACGTTCGAGATGCCTCAACTCTTCCTTTCCGAACAGATTCTCCCTCTCTTCGTAAACAGCCCTGACCTGTTCCTTGATCAAATCCGGAAGATCCTCCACCTTCAGCGCATCAAACGCCTCTTCCCCGATATCCTCAGGTCCCAACTTTAGCCGGAAACCGAATAACCTGGAGATATTGGCCTTGAGTTCGTTGACGTTCCAGTTTTCAGGGTACTCTTTGGGGTCGATCCACTGCTCAACCGAGGCATCCACCTCATCATCAATCATATTCTCGATGATCTCACCAATTCTATGACCATCTAAGATATCTTTCCTCAGAGAATAAATAATCTCCCGGTGCTTATTCATGACATCATCGTATTCAAGGAGGTGCTTTCTGATGTCAAAATTGTGGGCCTCCACCTTTTTTTGGGCGTTCTCGATACCGCGGGAGATCAGGCTGTGTTCGATAGGCTCCCCCTCTTCCATTCCTAAACGCCCCATAATGGAAGAGATGCGGTCAGAACCGAATATCCTGAGGAGGTCGTCTTCGAGTGAGAGATAAAAACGGGAGGTCCCGGGATCACCCTGCCTGCCTGAACGACCCCTGAGCTGGTTGTCGACGCGTCGGCTCTCGTGCCTTTCGGTCCCCAGAATATGAAGGCCGCCCAATTCCCGAACCCGTTCACCTAAAACAATATCTGTTCCCCGGCCGGCCATATTGGTGGAGATTGTCACGGTTTTTGCCTGGCCTGCATTTGCAATGATCTCGGCCTCTTTTTGATGGTGCTTGGCATTCAGAACAGAATGGGGAACGTTTGCCCGTATGAGCATCTTGCTCAGCATCTCCGATTTCTCAATGGAAATGGTGCCCACCAGAACCGGCTGCCCTTTCTCATGAAGTTCTCTGATCTCATTCACCACGGCCTTGAACTTTTCCCGCTCGGTCTTATAAATCATATCCGGGAAATTGATACGGATCATTTCCTTGTCGGTAGGAATGACGACCACGTCTAATTTATAAATATTATTGAATTCGGCCGCCTCCGTGTCAGCAGTACCGGTCATACCGGCAAGTTTTTCATACATTCGGAAGAAGTTCTGAAATGTTACCGTAGCCAAGGTCTGATTCTCCCCGGCAACACTGACCCCCTCCTTGGCTTCAACGGCCTGGTGCAGGCCATCGCTCCAGCGGCGGCCAGGCATCATCCGACCCGTAAACTCATCTACAATCACAATCTGATTGTCTTTGATGACGTAGTGGACGTCCTTCTCAAACAACCAGTAGCCTTTGATAAGCTGCTGGGTGCAATGGATCAGTTCGGACGTCCTCATATACTGCTCCTCAAGCTCTCTGAGACGATTATCCTTCTCCGTCTCGTTCAACTGTTCATCCTCTCGGATCCGGTGCTCCTCATCGTCTATGTCGAGAAGGGTGAAATCGCCCAGCCCCCCCCGCGAGAGGAGGTCAATCCCCTTTTCCGTAAGTTCTACCGCGTTACTCCGCTCGTCAATGGTACAGTAAAGAATCTGGTCCAGTTCGGGCAACAGTTTCTGTGACCTCAGCATGCTCTCTGTCCTGTCGATCTGCTTTTTCAATGCCTGATTCTTGGCGACGATATCCAGGAATGCGGGATTCTTGGGGTCTCCCCGCTTGATCTGGAGCAGGGTTTCGATCGTCTTGTCATCTGTATCCCCGGTCTCAAAAGACTGGCGCACATCCTTCAATAGGGAACGTATGATAGCCTCCTGTTTGTTTCGCAGATTAATGACAAACGGCTTGACCTCCTCGTAAGTCTTGTTTTCACTGTGCTCCACAGGCCCGCTTATGATTAAAGGCGTTCTTGATTCATCTATGAGGATGCTGTCGACTTCGTCCACAATGGCATAATGAAACTCCCTCTGAACAAAATCGACCCGGTCAAATTTCATATTGTCCCGGAGGTAATCAAAGCCAAACTCATTGTTGGTCCCATAGGTGATGTCACAGGCATAGGCCCTCTTTCTTTCCGAGTCATCCATGCCGTGCACAATTACCCCCACTGACAACCCCAATGCCTTGTAAACCACCCCCATCCAGTCGGCATCCCGTTGTGCCAGGTAATCGTTAACCGTGACCAGGTGAACGCCTCTCCCTGTCAGGGCGTTGAGGTAAAGCGGAAGCGTAGCTGCCAAGGTCTTCCCCTCACCTGTCTTCATCTCAGCAATCTTTCCCTGGTGAAGCACAATCCCCCCGATGAGCTGAACGTCGAAAGGTCTCATCCTCAGGGTCCTTATGGATGCCTCTCTGACAGCAGCAAAAGCCTCGGGAAGAAGATCTTCCAAAGCTTCACCCTGTGAAAGCCTTTCCTTGAATTCTGCTGTTTTCGCAAGAAGTTGCTCATCTGACAAAGCCTGGAAGTCCGGCTCCAACCGGTTGATTTGCTCAACCAGGGGGGCCATTTTCTTGAGTTCCCGTTCGTTCTTACTGCCAAAAATGCCTTTTATGACTTTTCCAAACATGATCCCTTACCAAATTATTGAGATTTGCCGGGTGTACCCCCGGTCATAATTATTGTAACACATTAGTCGTTTGAAACAAAGCGTTGGACCATGAGGGTCTCTTTCCCAAAGGACGTAACAAAAATTCTCCAGAGCGTATAGAACGCCCCCTTGACGTTCAATACAGATTCCGGGCAGGCAGCGGCCATGTCCGTTTAAATCAACACCTCCTTCTGGGGCTGTCCGGTGACAAATTTCAAGGCTTCACTGCCGTTCCTATGAAACGATCCACGTATTTACGTCCTTTGGGAAAGAGACCCTCATGGTCCCAGACAACAAACGAATGATTGTTTCAAGACACTAAAGTGACACCAATTATTAAAAAACTTTGCGGCACAAAAATCAAGGGGTTATGGCTTGTCAAGGACTTATCTGTGAGGGCAATATCGGAATGATCATGCTCCTGGAGGGAATTGAAGCCTCGGGGGGCTTAATTGAAAACATAGCGGATAGGATTTACGGGGACCCCGTTCAGGTGAACCTCGTAATGGAGGTGCGAGCCGGTAGTCCTGCCGGAATTGCCTACCAGGCCGATGGTTTCGCCCCGCTTCACATACTGACCTTTTTTTACAAGGGCCTTTTTCAGATGCGCATACCTGGTCTTCAAACCATAGCCGTGTTTGATGGTTACAACCCTGCCATACCCCTGGTCCAGGCCTGTAAACGACACGATCCCGTCTGCGCCTGCAATTATGGGAGCTCCCATCCTTGTTGATATGTCAACCCCTTTGTGAAACTCCTTTTTGCCGGTAAAAGGAGAGTTTCGATATCCGAAACGGGAACTCAGCCACCCCTTTGTCGGCCATATATACGGGGTAGCGGCAAGAAGCATCTTCTGGTTTTCGAAAAATTCCTGAAGACCTGTCTTATCCTGCCTGCTCGAATCAATATCGCTGTCGAGATTGTCCAATGACCGATGCATGGCACGCACCAATTCGCGATCAACCTTTGCCATGTTCTTCTTAGGATCAAGCAGGTTCGGGTCGGACCCCCCTACTCCCCTGAATTGCTCATCATCCGCCCTTGTTTCCAGGTTCACCATAACTTTCAATTTATGATCCAGTTTCTTCAGTTCACTCATCTCCTGTGTAAATTCATCAATTCGCTTGGCCATGTGGAGGATCTGTTCCTTCTGAAGAACATTTTCTTTCTTCAGTTGTGCCAACCGGGGAATCTTTGCCTTAATTCCGTAATAATCTTGGATAATCCAAAAGAGGAAGACCGAACAAAACATGAGGAAGGAAGTGGCAAGAATAAGCAGGGACCTGGGAAACCTGAGCTGTTTTATCCTGTCTGTGCCATCAGGAACTAAGAATATTGTGATCTTTTTGGCAGCCAAAAAGCCCTCGATATGGAAGATGAAAAGAAAATTATAGACAAATGTCGTGTTTTGTTAACACACCTATCTTCCCATGTCAACCGACTTTATTGAAGTTCCGCGCAACAAGTTGCGGGGAATCTCCGACTGTTAAGGAAATTCTTATTTTTCAAATACGCTTTCCCTCCAGTTACATTGCTGGGACCGTTTAACCGTATTACCGGGCACCCTCTGACATCACCGCCCTTTTTTCGATGTCACCGGGATCAGGACCCTTGCAAAAAAGAGTTTTTACAGGGCGCATACTTATTTATTTTGACAAAACATAGATCTCTGTTATAAAGATTATAGAAATAAAGAAGACTTATATCAATGAAAGGGGGAAAAGACTGCGATGAGTGAAAAGAGCGCCTTGAAAGACAAAGTTATCTTGGTTGTGGATGACGAACCCGATGTGTTGGAGACTGTTGAGGAAGAGCTCGACATGTGCCTGGTCCACAAGGCAACCGATTATGACACAGCTCTCCAATACCTTCTCAGCTACACCTATGATATTGTCATCCTGGACATTATGGGTGTGAATGGTTTTGAGCTCCTGAAAACTGCGGTATCAAGAGAATTTCCCACCGTAATGCTCACAGCCCATGCCCTTTCTCCGGAATCGTTGAAAAAATCGATTAAGTTAGGGGCTGTATCCTTTCTTCCAAAGGAGAAGATCTCAGAACTGAGCTCTTTTCTTGAAGACGTGGTCTTAGGCGAAGGCAAACCGGTCTGGGAAAAGCTCTTTGATAAATTGGGGAGTTACTTCAGCAAGCGATTCGGCCCCGATTGGAAGGAAAAAGACAGGTTTTTCAAAGAGTTTGAGGCGAAGCTGAAAGAAGATTTGCAGGATTGATGTCAGGCTTGCAGCGAGTCCAATAAGAGCCCTACACCCCTTGAACTGAAAGATATGAACATGGGATACCTTCTGGGCCTCCAGGAATACCTGGAAGAAAACTATAACACATCCATTTTTGATCAGACGTTCGAATCAAAAAAACCCTGGGAATTCCATATCCATAATCATCGCGTTGTCAAGGCCGAGGTCCGCGAAAATCTGAAATATGACCTCAATCTCGGCACCGGTGAAACAGGAGAGGAGCAGTTGCCCAAGACCGATGTGAAACTCCTTTATCCGGCAGATCTTTCAGATTCTATACGGCCACTTATCAAGACAGACAAGAAGGTCCGAGACCTTGGATTGGCACCGATCATTCCCCCTCGAATGAGACATCATATCAAGAACAAGTCCCTCTTCCCTCTGATCAAAGAGAGAAGGGTCGTCCTTTTCACGCTCATGGAAGGTGAAGTTGTCAAAGGCCTTGTAGCTGGATTTACGCGCTACGAAATAACCGTGAGCATCAAGGGGGGGATTTCAGTCTATATTTTGCGGCATGGGGTCTATGATCTTCGCGACAAAGAAGGACGATGTTTCTTGAAGTCCTTCCAGGAAACGCGGAGGGATTGGGAAAAAAGCGATCTTTTTGTATCGCCCAAAAATCCCCTTACTCCGCCTTAATCTCCAGGACAAAAAGGTTTTCTTTCTCCAATAAAGACTTCTCTATTTTGTAATTTCGCTTTGGCACAAGATCCAGGACAACCCGGACCATGAGTTTCGGCCAATTATGTCTCCCGATGCGTATCTTTTCTATGATGCCGTTATTGACTTCAATGGTGTTACGGATATCAGGCCCAAGATAAGCATCGAGAAAATCGCAGACAATGCGCGGCTTTTCTTCTTCGATAAATATTGTCCGGGGAGGATCGGGGCCGTTGAGCTCAAAAACAACCTTGCCCATATGGCCGGCAACGGCCTCGGTGCGGATCGCCTTGATCTCCTTAATAGCCAGGGTCGCATCTCTTTGGGGAACAAAGGAATCGCTGAGAAGGGTGTGGTAGGCCCATCCAAAACGACCGTCATCCAATCTTACAGCGTACCACCCTCCCCTTTTATCCGTCACCGTTACAGACACACCTCTCTCGACGCGGAATTTTATCCCTGACGTCATTGAAGGCGCTTCTCTGATATTACTGACGTAAGCCCTAACAAAAAATCTTTTACCGACCCCTCCTTCTGTCCGGGGAACGACCCCCTCCATCTCCCTGGAGGCCTCCTTCTCGGTCCCTGCAGCGACCTGAGGCTGAGAAACCCCCTCGGGCCTGGCCTTCTTGTCTGCCGACGGCGTCGTGTCTGAATGCTTCCGGGTGAGGATCGCCTCCCCCTTTTTTGCCTCCATAACAGATGGTTTTTCGGTTTCACTCTGAGGTAAAGCCTCCTGCCCTTCGGGAGTTCTGGCCGGGCTGGCCAACCGGACACTATCCATCCTCTTTTTTGAAGTTACATCAGACGGGTCGGCGGGCGCTTCGGAAACGACCTTATCTGAAGGAGAAATTGGCGAAGACCCCACAGATTCCTTCGGCGGGCTCGCAATTTTATATTTTTGGGGCAGTTTGTGAACTTCTTTCCGATCCAGCGCGATGACGGGTTGGAACTCTTTATCCCATATATGGCCAGCACGGTACAAAACCACCATCCCGGAAAAGATGACCAGCAAAAAAAGTGCCGCGATCAACCAATAAGCGGCCTTTCCCCTGGCGTTTAAAAAAGGGTCGCAACACTCACGCAGACCCGGACTCGCAAAGCGCCATCCATGAAACCCCATCCCGGGTGTTCCGATGGGCGCTGCTTTCCCGCTCACGTCTGACGAAAAAAAATGACTTGAAAACATAGCGGTGTGTCCCCATTGTGAAACCTTTGCAAAACGCCCCCTTTTGCCCGATTTCTGCGCTTGCCCCGTAGCTCCGGAAGATGGTACTGGGGTCAGGCTCAAATTTTAATCCTCGAAATACTCAATGTATTCCTGTGGTTAAAATATTCGCCTTCCTTGAACTCGAACAAAATTGAGCATTTTTCAAAGGTCTCATTGTATAATTCTTAGACCCTTAGTTTACAATAGATTATCCTAACGCGAAAGGCAGGTCAAGCCAGAACAAAAGCAAGTTGAAATATTCTATTTAGCCAGGTAAGATCCAAATCAAAAAAGGTGGAGGAGATGGCAGTGGCTAAGCGTGTATATAATGGTATCGGTTCAGTCTTGATCTTATTTGCAGCTCTCATCGGGCTCTCCACCTGTGCCTGTCCGAAGAACCCGGGGCCGTTATCTTCTGATAGACCCGGCCAGACGACTTCCCCTGCTGTCGTCCCACCGTGCTATCCCCAATTGGAACTCGGTTGGACCCACACTGAAAACAAAGATGACAGCGGCACCCGGACTCACGTACCGGTTTCCAAGGTGAAAATCGATAAGCAAAGAGGGATTACCGCATGCCTGCAGACCTGGAAGGGCAGATTGAAAGGATAACCTACACCAACGACGAAAACGGCTTCACCATAGCCAGATTGAAGGTGTACGGCCGATCTGACCTTGTGACCGTGGTAGGGAGCCTTATGGCGCCCACACCAGGCGAAATTCTCAAATTGAAAGGCGAATGGACGAACCACCCCAAATATGGCGAGCAGTTCAAAATCTCCCAATATAAGACAGTAGTACCTGCCTCGATCCATGGCATAGAAAAGTACTTAGGTTCCGGCCTTATCAAGGGGATCGGACCCGTCATAGCAAGACGGATCGTCAAGAAGTACGGCGAGCAGACCTTGGATATTATCGAGAATGAGATCGATAAACTGGAGCAGGTCGAAGGCATCGGGAGTAAACGGATCGAGATGATAAGGAAGGCATGGGAAGACCAGAAGGAGATCCGGGACGTCATGCTTTTCCTCCAGGGCCATGGGGTCAGTTCGGGATATGCCACCAAGATTTTTAAACAATACGGCAACCGGTCGATCCAGGTCGTAAAAGAGAATCCCTACCGCCTGGCAACGGATATTTTTGGAATCGGTTTTGTGACGGCAGATCACATTGCCGAGAAGTTGGGGTTTGACAGGAACTCGCAGGTGAGGGCCGAGGCGGGGATTCTCTACGTGCTCAACCAGCTTGCGGATGAAGGGCATGTTTATTTTCCTCATGCGCCGCTTCTTAAAAAATGCCAGGAAGTGCTTGGCGTGGGAAAGGAGCTGATTGTCGGGGCCCTTGCAGCCATTGCCAATGAAAAGAAGGTTGTTATTGAGGACATAAATGGGGACTCAGACGAGTTAACGGAAAACAACAAGGCGGTATACCTTGTCAGATTTCACGTGTCAGAGACCGGCATTGCTGAGCGGATAATGACCCTGCTCAGGGCGCCCAAATCAATCAGGGACATTGATTCTGACAAGGCGGTCTCGTGGGTTCAGGAACGGCTCTCAATCAAGCTGGCAGAAAATCAGATTCTGGCCGTAAAAAGCGCTGCTGAAAACAAGGCTCTGGTCATCACCGGAGGACCTGGAACAGGGAAAACCACCATTATAAATGCCATCCTTACCATATTTTCGAGACTCAGTGTCCGGATTTTGCTGGCTGCCCCGACCGGCAGGGCGGCCAAACGTATGGGCGAGGCAACCGGGCACGATGCCAAGACGATTCATCGTATGCTGGAATACAGCATTCAAAAAGGAGGTTTCCAGAAAAACGGTGAACATCCCTTAGACTGTGCGCTCCTGGTGGTTGATGAAGCATCTATGATAGATACGATTCTAATGTACCACCTTCTAAAGGCAATACCTCCCGAGGCAACTCTCATCCTGGTAGGGGATGTCAACCAGCTTCCCTCTGTGGGTGCCGGGAATATCCTTAAAGACATAATTTCTTCCGGATTACTGCCTGTGGTGGAGTTAAATAAGATTTTCAGACAGGCCGAGGAAAGTCTGATCATTGTCAACGCCCATAAGATCAATAACGGGATCCTCCCCTCATTTACGTCATCCAAGGATAAGTTGGAGGACTTTTATTTCATTGAACGGGAAGATCCGGAGGAGGTCCTCACGGAAATACTCGACCTCACCAAAGAGAGGATCCCCGCAAGATTCGGCTTTGACCCTATTCATGATATCCAGGTACTTACTCCCATGCACAGGGGAGTTGTGGGGGCAGAGAACCTGAACATTGAACTTCAAAAGGCCCTCAATCCAATTGGAGGCGGTATCATGAGGGGAAACAGAAAGTTAAGCCTAAACGACAAGGTAATGCAGATCAAAAACAATTATGACAAAGAGGTCTTTAATGGTGACATGGGGAGAATCAGAACCATCGATGCAGAGAACCAGGAGGCCATAATTTCTTTTGACGGCCGGGACATCCCTTACGATTTCACTGAACTGGATGAAATTGTCTTAGCATATGCGGTTTCAGTTCACAAATCCCAGGGGTCCGAGTATCCGGCAATCATTGTCCCTGTCCTTACCCAGCACTATATGCTCTTGCAGCGCAATCTGATCTACACCGCGGTTACAAGAGGAAAGAGGCTTGTGATACTGATTGGCACGAAGAAGGCATTGGCCATCGGGGTAAAAAATGATAAGACCCGGAAAAGATATACGTTCTTAGAGAAACGGCTGAGGAGCATGTTGAGTTAAATAGTTGAGTAGTCAAGTCGTTGAGTTGTTGAATAGGGGGCTCTTTTTTTCAGGAGATCGTTCTGAGGCCTGAGAGCCTGCATAAGAAAAGAGGCGTTTTATGACCTCTGAGGACGGGCCTCCTTGAGTTTCTTGTAGACCTTATTGCGCGAAATGCCGAGTTCTCGTGCCACAGCAGAAATGTTTCCTTTGTGCCTTGCATAAACGTACAAAACAATGTCCCTCTCCTGCTCAGCCAAATTACCTCTTTTATCTTTTTCGCTAATTTTTGATGGAAGGTTTCGGAGCAACGATTGAACGTCTTTCGCACAGATGATCTCTTTTTCCACACCGGTAAAAATAGAGAGGCGTGTCAGAAAATTTCTTAGCTCTCTGATATTTCCGGGCCAATGATAACTCTCGAGTAGTTCCAAGGCTTCCATTTCAAGCTGTGGGGGCTTATCGAGAGTCTCAAGAATAGTTTTTACTATTAGATTGAAATCTGTTCGCTCCCGCAATGGAGGAAGATCAACCTCTACCGCGTTGATCCGATAAAGCAAGTCACCTCTGAATTTTCCCGATTGAATCGCTTCTGTCAGATCGCTATTGCTTGCAGAGACGAGTTGTATATTTAGCTGGATGTCTACGGTAGCGCCCACAGGGCGGATTTGCCATCTATCGAGGAAGCGCAATAGCTTCACCTGGAATTGAACAGGCATAACTCCAATTTCATCGAGAAAAAGGGTCCCTTTGTCAGCCTGCTGGACCAGCCCAACAGAGCCGCCCCGAACAGCCCCTGTAAATGCACCATCCGTGTAACCGAAAAGCTCCGATTCGATGAGAGTCTCTGTAAGGGCCGAGCAATTTACGGCGACAAAATCACCCTTTCGGTCGCTTGCCATGTGGGCATAACGTGCAAGCAATTCTTTCCCTGTACCTGTTTCTCCCCGTATCAATATTGGTGCATTCACCTGTACTGCACGTTCCACCATCTTTACCGTTGATTCCACTTCAGGATCATCATATACCATACCGAGCCGTTTGATGGTTTTTTTTGAAGGATTAACCGATATGTTGTAGAATCTGTCTGGATAAAAATTAAATGCCTTAACAGCAAAGGAACTCCCCTTTGTGTCTGTCAGGTGAACCAATAAGGATTTATGGAGGCTATTGAGAAACTCATCGAAAGGCGTAGAAAAGATCTCGTTGAAGTGCGCTTTCGGGTGAAGAGGTATGCCTTGCAATAAAAAGTTAGCCTGCCGGTTCGGTCGAACAAGAGAGCCATCCTGTTCAAAGGCAAGCATCCCTGAGTGCAATGTGCCTAAAAATTCATGACGATTGTGGAACTCGATAATGAGCTTTTCCATATAACAATTACGAAACAGACTGTTCTCAATAGTTAGGCACGACATTTTCACAAGCGCAAGGGTGTGCCGCTGACGCGATCGGCAATCCGATGTCGCATCTATGATTCCCGTCATTTCACCACAGGGATCGAAAATGGGCGCCGCCGCACAGGTCAGATCCGAATACTTCTCAAAATAATGCTCGGACCCATGTACAATTCTCGGCTCGCACGAGGAACTGACTAAGCCGAGGGCGTTAGTTCCTTTAATATCCTCGCTCCAGATATTACCAGGAGCTGTTCTCGATGCAGTTGTATCAGGAGTAGCAATGTCCTCCGAAATTTCATCTAATATTATGCCGTCCCTGTTGGCAAAAATAATTATGAAATTCGATCCGGCAATTTGTTGCTGCAAATTCCTCATTTCAATTAGGGCGAGATGTCGCACCAGCTCGTTCTGCTCCCGCAATTGTGCGAGCGCGCTTTGGCTGACAGTGTCAAGCCTTGGTTTATCATAGGGATCGAGTCCCAGATTGAAACAGCACTGCCAGGATGTTCGGATTTCCGGTCTGAAGAGATGTGACGGCAGAACTCCATTCTTGGCCAACAACATGCGGGGATTATCCTTCATAACAAAGTCTCGTTCACTATCTTAGGGTAGGGCAAAAAGCTTCCATCCGTGCGGTTATCACGTTAAAATAACGGAACAGGTGAAATCTTAAGGCAATCGCAAGGGATATGTCAAGTCATTGACAACAAAATGGCGATGGTTGCCTGCTTATTCATCTCTAAGGTGTTCAATTATTCAACAATAGTCCTAATTACCTGTTCCATTTATTAACACGATATGACCTCACAGCAATACGAAGATAAGATAACTAATGAATATTATTAGAGATAATTTCCCTAACTATATTTGGCATGCAAGTTGCTGTTGAAAATTGTAGATGATTTAATGCAATAGGTTTACCCCCTCCCTTTAACACTAATAAAGCACAGGGCTGTTCTTGAGAATGAAAGCCGCATTGCTGCAAAGATATGACGAGTTACTCTCTGAATCGGAATGGCTTGTTTACGAAGACGTGCCTGAGCCGGCCATAGAAGGCGAAAACGATGTCATCGTACGGATAGGGGGGGGCCGGCGTATGTCGAACCGACCTGGACATAATAAAAGGTCTATGGCGCAAGTACTTCAATTTGAACCTGCCACACATACTTGGGCATGAGAATGCGGGCTGGGTAGAAGAAGTAGGGAATAAGGTAAAGAGCATTGAGGTTGGGGATCCTGTAATCATTCATCCCCGGGCTTTCAATGGCCTCTGCAAAGCCTGCAAACGGATGAGGACCCCACAGGCGGGGGACACTCTATTTCCCGGTATGAGCTCTAATGGCGGGGGGGGTGGGGGTCTTGATGGACAAGAAAAAAAACCCCTCCCGCCTCCCGCCCCCCCTCCCCCCCCGCGAGGCGCACCCCGCACCAGAGGTGGGTGGTGCGCCCGCTAC
>JACNIU010000168.1 GCA_014382905.1 Desulfobacterales bacterium | reverse complement strand
GTATCCCCTTTGTCTGCTTTTCCCATAAACCTTAAAGTTTTTATTTAAGGAGGTAGCGATGAAAACGATTAGACTGATTTGCCTGTCCCTGATCATCTTCTGTAGCTTCTGTTTCCTTGTCCTGCCCCAGGCATCGGCTGAGGTAAAAGCCAGGTTTGACGCGAGCAAAATGGGCGACATGTACGACTTTGATCCAAACAACCCGGTGATCCCCACCGGCGACACCATCAGGATCGCAGTGGTGGCATCCTTTTCCGGGCCGGCTGCCGTAGTCGGCGAGATATACTGGATTTGTGCATTGTGGGCCGCCCATGACATCAACAAACGGGGCGGCATCATGATAGACGGCAAGAAAAAACTGGTCCAGATGATTAAGGCCGATCACCAGTCCAAGGTCCCGGTGTGCAAGAAGGTGTGTGAGAGGATGGTCCTGCAAGAGAAGGTTCACGTATTGTGGGGCACCAACGGCAGCCATCTCATGAAGGTCATTAATCAGGTGGCTGATAAATACAAGGTGATTGCGCAATGTACGGCCGCGCTTTCCGATGAACTCTACGATGCGCAAAACTTCAGCCGTTATTCCTTCATGACCTCTTTTTCGTGCAACCAGATAGGCAATGCAGCCGCCTATTATTATGGCCAGATACGAAAGAAGGAAAAGAAGTTCTATATTCTCTGCCAGGACTATCTCTTCGGTCACTCCATGGCTAAAGGGTTCAAAGATGGTTTAAAACAGTACTATCCCGATGCTGAGATCGTGGGCGAGGACTACCATAAGCTGTTCTTGACGGACTTCGCTCCTTATCTGACCAAGATAAAGGCCTCCGGGGCCGAGGCCATCTATACCGGTGACTGGATCCCCGATGCGGCCAATCTCCTCAAGCAGGCCAGGAAAATGGGTATAGACCTACCCTTTGTTAACACATTTATAGACGAACCCAATTTCCTTCATGAAGTCGGGGTTGAAGGCACCAAGGGCTTGGTTAATATTAACCAGTATGCGGCCCCGAATCCTGCTTTCAAGACACACGACGAAGTAAAAGGCTACATGGCGTGGAATGATCTCTGGAGGAACAGATGGACGGCCCCTTACAACACCTGGTTGTACAAACATCCGGCTGGAAACATAGGTTCTTATACACAGCAGACCTATTGGCTCTTAAGTGTCATCGAAAGGGCCGGAAGTACGGATCCTGAAAAGATCATCAAGGTCTGGGAAGGGGACAGCTATCAAATTGCAAACGGGAAAGTTCTAACGATGAGGCCCTGCGACCACAAGACGATCCAGGACCTTGCTGCAATAGTATATGTCCCTCCCGCAGAACAGAAACAGTCTTTCAACATCCCGCCATTTTACTATTTTGAGGGTTGCTCCAACGCCGGGCCGATATTCAAAATACCGGCTGACAAGATCTTGCCCGTGGCGGATCCGGCACTGTGTAAATAGATATCCATACCCCGTCGTCTGTGCCAATTGGCATTTAATTAAGGCAACGGGCGTAATCTTAAACCCCCTCATGGTTCACCTCCGCTTTTTGCCGGGGCGAACCATGAAGGGTAATTAAACAGAAGGGTGACTAAAGTTTGAAGTGCCCAAAGTAAGAAATTAGGCCTATAGAGTATCTTCTCAATAAAACGGGGCAAGTGCTTTCTAAGCCCGCTTTTCTGGATTCCCGCCTACGCGGGAATGACAGATACGTGCCCCATTTCGTCTTTCTCGCGTAGGCGGGAATCCAGGGTTAAAACCACTGTTTATTGAGATGTTACCCTATAGGTCACTTTAGGCATTTTAGTTACTTTAGATATTTTTTCAGGCTATGCAGGCAGGAGGTTAAACAGATGGACTCCACTACTGCGATGTATGTAGCTCAGGGCATACACGGACTCGCATACGGTATGGTGCTTTTCTTACTGGCATCCGGCCTCACACTGATCTTTGGCATGATGGGCATTCTGAATCTCGCCCATGCTGCTTTTTTTATGCTTTCAGCCTATTTTTGCTACCAGGTTATGGTTTGGACCGGAAACTTCTGGCTTTCCCTGCTCATGGCGCCGATCGCTGCAGGTTTGTTTGGGGTTCTGCTTGAGCGATTTCTCTTAAGAAAGGTGCACGCGTATGGACATATCGGTGAATTGATTTTAACTGTGGGTGTCATGATGGTCATTATGGAGAGTGTCAAGGTCTTCTGGGGAACAGAGAGTCTGTTTATTAGCCGCCCTCAATTCCTGGATAGGCTCGTGAACATTTGGGGCCTGGAGTACCCGGCATATCGACTTTTCATCATCGGTCTCACCCTTGTTGTCTTGGGTTTTCTGGCCCTGATCCTCTATAAGACGAGGCTGGGAATGGTTGTGCGGGCGGCCGTTTCCGATGCGGATATGGTCAATGCACTCGGCATCAATGTGCCTCTTGTTTTTATGTTTGTCTTTGGTATGGGCACCTGGCTGGCCGGAGTGGCCGGGGTGGCCATAGCCCCCATACTGACCGTTTTCCCCGGATTGGCAGACCAGATAGGCATGGATGCCTTCATCGTGGTGGTTGTTGGAGGATTCGGGAGCCTGACGGGTGCCTTCATCGTCGCCATAATATGTGGGCTGCTGTCCTCTTATGGCGTTCAGTTCGTATCCCAGCTTGCACCGGTCCTGATGTTTATTTTCATGGCCGTGGTCCTTGCATTTAAACCGATGGGCTTATTTGGAGAGAGAGAATAATGAGCAAGACAACCAAATGGATTTTATGGGCGGTGATACTGGCAATCCTGCTGATTTATCCCAAACTCTTTGGTATCTATTTTACGAATGTCTTTGTCATCTTCGCAATCTATGCCCTGTTTGCCGTCTCTTTCAATCTGCTCCTGGGTTATACAGGTCTCCTCAGTTTCGGCCATGCCATGTACTTCGGCGCCGGAGGGTATGGGACAGCGCTTGCTTTAACACATATCGAGGGTTTACCCTTAATGGCGGCCCTCCTGATCGGCTTTTTGTCGGCGGTTGTCCTCTCCCTGATCATATGCCCCATCGTCGTCAGGGTCAGCGGCGCCGCCTTTGCCATGCTGCACCTCGCCTTTGCCCAGCTCATGTATGTCCTCGCCCTTAAATTGAGAGGTATCACCGGTGGTGAGGATGGAATCGGCGGGTTTCCCATCCCGCCATTCACCATCCCGGGTGTTGTTTCCATTGACATGGCGGATCCGCTGAAATTTTATTACTTTGCCATTGCCGTGCTGGGAGTCAGCCTCTGGATCCTGTGGTTTTTTACCAAGACGCCTTTCGGCCAGATCATGGTAGGCATTCGGGAGAATGCAAAACGGGTCGATTACATGGGGTTCAAGGTGCCGCAGAGCAAGGCGGTCATTTACGTCTTCGCGGGTGGCTTTGCCGGCGTCGCCGGTTCCATTTACGCCATGTTTCAGGACCTGATCTCTGCCGATGGCGCCCTCCATATCGGGAACTCCTTTGCGCCCATCTTGATAACCATGGTCGGGGGTGTCGGCAGCTTTTTCGGCCCCATCTGCGGCGCTGCTATTTTTGGAATTATTGATGAACTGACGACCCGGTATACGGAGCGGGTTGAACTGGTAATGGGACTGATTCTCATCGTGGTGATTTTGTATTTCCCCATGGGGTTCACGGGCCTATTAGCGTTTATCAGGGGAAAATGGTCTGGCAGGCACTCAGTGAAAAGAGCCACGGAGGACAATTCATGAATATCTTAGAGACAAAAGCGCTATATCACAATTTCAGCGGGTTGGAAGTCCTGTTCAATGTAAACCTCCAGGTTAAGGAAGGGGAGCGGCATGCCATCATCGGACCCAACGGCGCCGGCAAGACGACCCTCTTTAATGTGATCACCGGGACCTACATGCCGAGTAGAGGAGAGGTTTTTTTTAAGGGAAAGGATGTTACCGGGTTCAAGCCGCACCGGATGATACGCCGCGGTATGGGGCGTTCGTTTCAGATCACCAGCACTTTTGACCGGCTAACGACCTTCCAGAATATCCGTATGGGGGTGATGTCCAGAAAAGGTATTCGCTTCAATTTGTTCCACAAGGTAGACAAGCTGGAGGACGTTACGAGGGAAACCGACGACGTCCTCAGACGGATCAACCTGCATGGTGAGCGGGATCTCCCTGCCGGCGCCTTATCTTATGGTAAACACCGTTCCTTAGAGATCAGTATGGCCCTGGCTACTGACCCGGATCTGGTCATGCTCGACGAGCCGACTGCCGGTATGTCCAAGGATGAGACGCATTATGCGGTGGAGCTGATCAGACGGCTGACCAAGGAAAAAACCGCTGTCATCATCGAGCACGACATGGACGTGGTCTTCTCCTTAGCGGACCGTATTACAGTGCTTCACCTCGGAACGATCCTGGCCTCAGGTCCCCCGGCTGAGATCCGGGAGAATCAGACGGTCAAGGATGCCTATCTGGGAGAAATGGAGGTATAAGGATGCTTCTCGACGTCAAGGATCTCAATACATATTACGGTGCAAGCCATGTTTTACAGGACATGTCCCTGGCCGTTGATGAAGGTGAACTTATAGCGCTTTTGGGTCGAAACGGCATGGGCAAGAGCACGACCCTGAAGAGTATCATGGGCCTGGTCAAACCGAAATCGGGAACAGTTATGTATAAAGATCAGAATGTGACGGGATATCCCCCATACAAGGTAGCCAGGGCCGGGATCGGTTATGTCCCCGAGGAGAGACGAATTTTCCCCAATTTGTCGGTGGTGGATAACCTGGCGATGGGTATCAAGGGAGGAAAAATAGATAAAGGGAATCCAAACGCCTGGACAGTGCAAAGGATTTTTGAACAGTTCCCCGCTCTTAAAGCACGACGAGGCCAAAAAGGAGCGCTCCTCTCCGGCGGCGAACAGCAGATGCTATCCATCAGCAGATCCCTAATGGGCAGTCCGGAACTCATCATGGTAGACGAACCTACGGAAGGCCTGGCCCCCTTCCTGGTCAAGGAGGTCCGGGATATGCTTGAGGATATTAACAAGACAGGCGTTTCCATCTTGTTTGTGGAGCATAACCTCAAGGTAGCCATGTCCCTCGCCCATCGCATTTATCTGATGGGAAAGGCCCACCTTGCTTTTACCGGGACCGTTGAGGAATTGAACGCCCACCCTGATATCCGTGCCAAGTATCTGGAGGTGTGATAATGGAGGCGATGGTGGAAAGACCCAGGATTGCTACCCTGGCCGATATCCTGGAGGTCGAAAAGATTCCCATAGAGCAGAGATTAAATTTCTTCAATACCTATGACATGCTCAGGCATGGGGCTGCCATTGATCCGGAGGCCCCGGCCATCAGTTTTTTCCTGTCCGGCGCGGATTACACCCGGCCGATGCGGCTCACCTACCGGGAGTTCCTGGCCAATGTGACGCGCACTGCGAATCTGTTTCATGACTTAGGTGTAGGGCCCGGAGATGTTGTTTCATACCTGCTGCCCAACCTTCCCCAAACTCACTATATCCTCTGGGGAGGAGAGGCCGCAGGGATTGTTAATCCGATAAATCCCATGTTGGAACCTTCCACCATCCGTGAAATCTGTCAGGCAGCCGGAACCAAGGTCTTAGTGGCCTTGGGCGAATTCGAAGGGTCAGACATCTGGGAGAAGGTTTCGATTGTGCGCAAGGGCCTGCCCAAGCTCAAGGCAATCATCCGGGTCATGGGACCGGGTGATGAGAAGGAGGGGATTTACGGGTATGATGAGGCCATAACCGGGTACAAAGGTGATAAACTGGATTCAGGTCGCGTGATTGATCCGGACGACATCGCCTCCATGTATCATACGGGCGGGACCACAGGTACCCCTAAACTCGCACCTCACACCCATTTCAACGAAGCGGTTATGGCCTTTATGGTCGCATTGGCGACCGAACTCAAGACCGAGGAGACCACCCTGTGCGGCCTTCCACTCTTTCACGTAAACGGAACCACCGTGACCGGCTCTATGCCATTTTCAATCGGCGCTCATGTGGTCCTGCTTGGCGTTATGGGCTACAGGGATCCAACGGTCATACGGAATTTCTACAAGATCGTGGAACACTATCGGGCCGTGACCTTCTCTTCTGTTCCCACGGTCCTTTCCGTCTTGCTCGACATCCCAAAGGGGGATGCGGACATCTCCTCTCTTCGCTTTGCCGTATGTGGTGCAGCCCCCCTTTCCGTGGAATTATTCAAACGGTTTGAGGCCCACAGCGGCATGAAGATCATAGAGGGATACGGCCTTACCGAGGGGACCTGCGTTTCTTCTGTAAATCCTTACTACGGAGAGCAAAAGGTGGGTTCCATTGGCATGAGAATCCCCTATCATGAGATGAAGGTCTTTATCTCAGATGACGAGAATCGATTTGTTCGTGAGGCCGAAACCGACGAAATCGGTTCTGTCTGCATCAAAGGACCCAACGTGTTCAAAGGCTATCTTGACGAGACCCATAACCGCGGCATCTGGCCAAAAGAGGAGTGGTTCAATACGGGAGATTTAGGGAGGCAGGATAAGGACGGCTATTTCTGGCTTACGGGCCGCAAAAAGGAACTGATTATCAGGGGAGGGCACAACATCGACCCGGCGGCTATTGAGGAACCCCTATATCGCTTTGACGGGGTGCAGTTAGCGGCCGCGGTTGGACGGCCTGATCCTCACGCGGGAGAGGTCCCCGTGGCCTATGTGCAACTCCAGGAAGGGGCCGATTTGACCCCGGAGCAGATCCTCGATTACCTGAAAAGGGAGGTGGGCGAAAGGGCCGCCGTCCCCAAGGAAGTCCTTATCCTGGACCGGATCCCCCTGACCCCTGTCGGGAAGATATTTAAGCCGGCCCTGCGCTGGGAGGCCATCAAGCAGGTCTACCGGAAAGAGCTGCAGGCCTTAGGGGAGATGGTCGATTCAGTGGAGATAACGGTAAGGGAGGACAAGGTCCACGGATCGCTGGCCATTATCACGGTCAGACCTGCTTCAGGGGTTTCTGCCGGAGAAATCGAGAATAAGGTGGACGAGATCCTTGCCCGGTACACCATCAGGTTTCACCTGGAGATCATCTGAAAAAGAGCTCCTCATTTATCCCCAGGAAGGCCCTTAATAGTTGAATGGCGATAAAAACCCAAAATAGAAGGATTTTGGACAAGGCCAGGGCCCTTTTCTGGAAAAAGGGCTACATGTCCACAAGCATGCGGGATATTGCAGCCGCCTACGGCTGTAAGCCTGCCAACATTTACAACTTTTTTCCCAACAAAGAAGATATCCTTTTCGAAGTGCTCCGGGAAGAAATGGAACAGATCATCGATCCCATCAGGCACTTAGGGGAAGATGACGGTACGAGTCCCGAAGATCAGTTGCGACTGATAATTGTCAGTCATTTGAAACTGACACTGAGTTACAGGAGATCGGCCAAACTCCTCTTCGATGTTTCTCTGGATAACCTCTCCCGGCCCAAACGAAAAAAAATCGTCGATTTGAGAGATGCCTATGACCAGATTATCCGACAGGTCATCAGGAGAGGTATTGATAGCGGCAGCTTCCGGGAGATCGATGAGAAGTTAGCCGGCTTTATGATCGCTTCCATGATTACCCGAACGAGACTCTGGTACCACCCCAAGAAAGGGGTCTCGGCAGAGGAACTGGCCGGTTTCATATTTGAACTGGCCGTTAATGGTCTTAGGCTCAAGAAGTAGGAGGCAGACCTAACCGTCCCATACTCGAAGGGAAATCAGATGGGACAGGATGGGAAAGAATTTTTTTTGTAAAGGATAAAAAGACCTGATGAAAATCCGGATAGAGGAACCGTGGAGATGAATATTGCATTGACACCGATTCGCTTTCTGGAAAGGGCAGTCAAGATCTATGGAAAAAAGACGGGAGTGATCTGCGGAGGCCATCGCTTTTCCTATTCAGACTACGGAAAACGGGTCAGCCAGCTCTCCAACGGCCTCTTAAGCCTCGGCGTTCAAAAAGGGGATCGAATCTCCTATTTGGGATATAACTGCCATCGGCTCCTTGAGGCATTTTACGGTATCCCGCAAATTGGCGCCATCCTTCTCCCTCTCAACATCCGATTGGTCCCCAACGATTTTAAATATATCATCAACGAATCGACCCCAAAGGTGTTGCTTCTTGACAAGGATTTCATCCCCCAGATCGAATCGATCAGGTCTCAGATTCCCTGTGTGGAGCATTACATCCTCTTAGAGGGCATGGACCATGCGCCGGGCTGGATCACCGGCAATTATGAAGAGATGCTCGAAGGGGCTTCTTCTGAGCCACCTTTTCCTTTGGGAGCGTATCCCTTTGAAGAGGATGATACGGCGGAGATCTTTTATACCAGCGGGACCACGGGGACTCCTAAAGGGGTTATGCTCACCCATCGCAACCTGTACCTCCATGCCCTTGAAACCCTCGCCGTCTCCCCTATGGACGAGACCGATATCCAGCTCCACCTCATCCCCCTTTTTCACGTTAATGGCTGGGGAACGCCCCATTACTTCACGGCAAAGGGGGGGACCCACATCATGACCCGGAAGTTTGATCCCCTGGAAGCAATCAAGATTATTCAAAATGAAAAAGTCACCCGTCTCTATATCATTCCAACCATGGTCAATGCCATACTGGATCTGCCTGATTTCAAGGAATATGACGTATCCAGCATGAGAATATTGCTCATCGGGGGCGCGCCCCCTCCTACAGGAATCATCGAGAGAACCGAGGAGGCCTTCGGATGCCTGGTACACACCGGCTTTGGTATGAGCGAGACATGCCCTCTTATTGCGTGGCCTGAGTTAGGGTCGTGGCTTGATCCTGATACAAGGGAATACCGCGCCAAAAAGACCTGGGGCTTTCCTATGCTTGGCGTGGAATTTCGGGTTGTGGATATGGAGGGAAACGACCTCCCGTGGGATGGTGAGACCATAGGAGAACTCTTGGTTCGGGGAGATATGGTCATGAAAGGGTATTACGCCAACCCGGAGGAAACAAGAAATGCCTTGAGGGATGGTTGGTATCACACCGGTGATCTGGTTTCCATGGGCCCTGACGGTTCCCTTTTTATTAAAGATAGAATGAAGGAAATCATCATCAGCGGAGGAGAAAACATATCTTCTCTCGAGGTGGAACAGGTCCTTTATTCCCACCCGGACATTTTGGAATGTGCTGTTGTCGGCAAACCCCATGAGAAATGGGGCGAGGTGCCCATGGCCTTTGTGGTGCTGAAGGAAGGATCGGCTGTTACGCCTGAGGCGATTGTGGATTTTGCTAAATCCCAGATGGCCCGTTTCAAGGTACCGAAAGAGGTGAGAATTATTGATCAGTTCCCTCGGGGTGGGACAGGCAAGATCATGAAATCGGTGCTTCGTGAGAGGATTCGATCTTCTTGATAGACCTGAGAGAACTAAGTAGAACTTCAGAAAAAAAGGGGGTGATACAAAAGCGGGCAGGTTTTTCAGTGTCAGGATAGATATAATGCTCTAACTTGTGTCGAAAGGAGGATGTCATGAAAAAGATCGCTCTTATTGGTTTTATTGGATGTCTCTTAGCCTTTTTCTCTGTTTTGTCTGCTCAGGCGGCAGAACCGATCAAGTTCGGGTTTTTGCACAGCCTGAGCGGTGGCGTGGGTCAGGTGTACGGGATACCCGACCAGGCGGGGGTAAAAATTGCGGTTGAAGAGATCAACAAGGCTGGCGGTATCTTAGGCAGGCCCCTCGAGATGATCTCCAGGGACGACAAGCTGAGCCCGGAGACGGGCGTCCGGGAGGCCAAAGACCTTATCCTGAATCAAAAAGTGCACTGGATTCAGGGGACCGTGAGCAGTGCCGTGGCCCTGGCCGTGTCGGCCTATTGTAAAGGGCAAAAGGTCATTTTCGTCGATACGGTAGCCCAGTCGGCAGCCACCACCGGGGAAAAGGGACATCGCTATGTCTTTCGTATGACCACAAACACTACCAACTACACCCGTTCTATAGCCAATGGCGTTGCCAAGTTCTGGGGCGGCAAAAAGGTCTTCATCATTGGTCCTGATTACGAATATGGTCACAGGTGCAAAAAAGATTTTATGGAGGCTTACACCAAACTGGTTCCTGATGCCAAGCTGATCGGGGAACTCTGGCCAAAATTAGGCAACCAGGACTGGACCCCCTATATTTCTAAGATTATGAGTTCAGGAGCGGACTTCGTCTATACCCCCTTATGGGGCGGAGATGTTCTTTCATTTACCAAGGCTGCGTGGGCATTCGACTACTTTGACAGGGTCAAGATGGCCGGACAGGACTGGGGTAATATGGAGGCCCTCATAAAGATGCAGAAGGGACCGTATGACAAGGGAGTCCTGGGAGGATGCCATTATCCCTGGTGGATCATTAATAACCCCATCAGTAATGCTTACTGGCCCAAGTTCAAGAAGGTGACCGGGATGGACGCCGGACTGGGTGCAGCATCGGGCTATACGACCGTCTATGCCATAAAAAAGGCTGCTGAAAAGGTGGGTTCGCTGGATACAGAAAAGATCATCGACGCCTTAGCAGGGATGACGATCGATTCAGTGGTTGGTCCTCTGAAGATAAGGGCCTGTGACCATCAGGCGATGTGGCCCTTCTGGGTAGGGAAGGTGGTCAGGGATGATAAACACCCTTGGCCATATATTACAGATCCTGTCGCACTGGAGCCCCCTGAGAAGGGGTATAGGAGCTGTGCCGAGATAGAAGCTGCCCGGAAGGCAACCAAGTAGGCCCCTCGTCACGTAGATAGAAAGTCCGGGCTTGGGCCCGGGGAGGTATTCCGAGCCCGGATCATTTCAAGAAAAAGATTACTATTAGGCAGCCATGACCTTTCAAGGATTAATTGTTCAGCTTTTGAGCGGTATCAGTACAGGGATGGTCATATTCCTTATTGCCGTGGGCCTGTCCCTGGTCTTTGGTACATTGCGGGTCTTGAACCTGGCCCACGCCGCCCTCTATATGTTGGGGGCATATCTCTGTTTCTGGATCAGCTCCACCCTTTCCCAGGTCACCGGGGCCTTCTGGTGGGCCTTGCTTCTGGCCCCTCTCGGGGTGGCCATCTTTGGAGGCCTTGTGGAGGTCCTCCTTCTTCGGCGCATTTATGACCGGGAGCATTTAGACCAATATCTGCTCACCTTTGCCCTGATCCTGATCATAGGAGACCTGTGTAAGTTGGCTTGGGGGGTTGACTATAATATGGTCGAGACCCCCTGGCCCCTGAGCGGACCGATCATCTTCAAGGGAATAATCTTTCCACGTTACAATATTTTCCTCATACTCTGCGGCCCTGTGGTTTTTGTCGGCCTCTGGGCCCTCATTCGCTATACGCGTCTGGGAAGGATTATCCGGGCAATGACATACAACAGGGAGATGGCCAATGCCCTTGGGACGAATGTTCCCCTGGTATACACCGTCGTCTTTATGCTGGGGTGTTGGCTCGCCGGGTTAGGCGGCGCCCTTGTGTCACCCATGTCCTCGGTCATGCCCGGCATGGATATGGTAATCCTGATCGAGTGCTTCATTATTGTGGTCATCGGCGGGCTTGGGAGTCTCCCCGGAGCTTTCTTGGGCTCACTGATCTTTGGATTGGTCAATGCCTTCGGGATCTTAGTCGCCCCAAGGCTGGCCATCGCATTTGCATTTATCCTGATGATTATCGTCCTTATCGTCCGGCCCTGGGGGCTTATGGGCAAACCTGAATGATGGAACCTGAACGAAACAGAAGTCATACCATAAAGACGATCGGCGGACTTGTTGCGGTTCTTGTTGTTTTCTTGATCCTGCCGTTATTTCTACCTTTAGGCTGGCTGAGTCTCGTTAACGAGATGATTATCCTTGCCTTGGCCGCATGCGGGCTCAATCTTATGTTGGGATATGCCGGCATGGTCTCGTTCGGGCCGGCCGGCCTTTATGCTGTGGGTGCCTATACCACGGCCCTTATCCTCTATTACACCGAGATCCCATTCGGCCTTGCCCTCATTGCCGGGCCGGTGTCAGCGGCCATTGCCTCTGTCATTATCGGATGGTTCTGTGTCCGTCTAACCCATGTCTATTTTGCCTTGCTTACCCTTGCCTTTGCCCAGATTATCCATACCATTGTCTTTGAGTGGTATGGGTTTACAAAGGGGGATGACGGTATTGTTGATATTCCGGTGCCGGCCTTTTTGGAGTCCATCACGACCTATTATTACTTCAGCTTTATCATCGTGTGTATCTGTCTGGCCCTTATGTGGATGATCGTGAACTCCCCTTTTGGAAAGACCCTTCAGGCCCTTCGGGAGAACCCTGAGAGGACGGAATTCATCGGAATTAATGTCCGGTTGTACCAACTCAGTGCCTTTGTTCTATCCGGGTTTTTCTTAGGAACTGCGGGGTCCCTGTTTTGCGGTTTTAACAAGAATGTCTTTCCCAATTACGCCCACTGGATGAAGTCAACTGAGATGTTGGTGGTTTGTCTTCTCGGTGGGGTTTACAACTTCTTTGGTCCAGTAGTGGGATCCATCGTATATATTTTGCTGGACAAGGTCATCACCAGCTTTACTCAGTACTGGCCCCTTGTCCTGGGTCTGGTCGTTCTTGCCCTGTTGCTCTTTTTGAAAGGCGGAATTGCTGGATTTATTTCAGAAAAAATTGCAGCGCACAGAGAGAGTAGGGGGAAGGGTGAAAGGAATGTTTAGCGTCAAGGGAATCACTAAATCGTTCGGGGGGCTCTTGGCGGTCAATGGTGTCACCTTCCATTTGGAGAATGGAGAACTCAGTTCCATTATCGGTCCGAATGGAGCGGGGAAAACCACCCTTTTCAACCTGTTAACCGGGGACTTGAAGCCGGATTCCGGAGAGATCCTTTTTAAGGATAAAGATATCACAGGCCTCCCGCCCCATAGGATATGCAGGAGGGGGATCGGAAGATCCTTTCAGCGGACGAACATTTTTCCCCGACTCAGCGTCTTTGATAACGTCCAGGTGGCGGTGATGTCGTGGGAGCGGAAGTGCAGAAATATTTTCCTGAACGCCCGGGACATGAACAGAAAAGAAACAGAGGAAATCTTAGAGAGCGTGGGCCTTGGGGATAAGAAGGGGATGACGGCCGGTCTCCTGGCCCATGGAGACCAGAGACGGCTTGAGATCGGGATCGCCTTAGGCAGCTACCCCGAGCTCCTGCTACTCGATGAGCCGACCGCCGGGATGAGCCCGGAAGAGTCGAATAAGACAGTTGAACTCATTCAAAGGCTTGCCCGCGGAAGAGATCTCACCCTCCTGTTTATTGAGCACGACATGAGCGTGGTTTTCGGTATATCAGAGAAGGTTCGGGTGATGCACTTAGGGTCCATTATCGCCGAGGGAAGCCCTGAGGAGATCAGGGCCAACAACGAAGTCCAAAGAATCTATTTGGCCGAGGAAGATTGATGTTATTGGAAGTGAAGGAAATCAATACCTTCTATGGGATCAGTCACATCCTTTTCAATGTGTCCTTAGAGATCGATAAAGGAGAAGTGGTATGTATTCTCGGGCGAAATGGCGTGGGCAAGACGACACTCCTCAGAAGCATCATGGGTCTTACCACCGCACGTTCAGGTAACATCCTGTTTGGTGGTCTTGAAATACGTGGTAAACAGCCCTTTGAAGTTGCCCGGTTAGGAATCGGTTTTGTTCCGGAAGACAGGGTCATTTTTCCGGCGCTGACAGTGAGAGAGAATTTGGAGATGGGGACAAAAAGGGGGGACAAAGGCCCCTGGACGTTTGAGAGGGTCTTCGAGATGTTCCCCATTTTACAGAAACGCCGGGCACAGATGGGGGGGACCCTTTCAGGTGGAGAGCAACAGATGCTGACCATCGCGAGGACACTCATGGGGAACCCTCAACTCCTTCTTCTCGATGAGCCATCAGAAGGCCTCTCCCCCTTGATCATCAAAGAGTTAGGGAATTATGTGCGTAGTCTGAAGGAAGAGGGGATGCCCCTCCTTATGTCAGAGCAAAACCCCGCTTTTTCACTGAGACTCTCCGACCGGGCCTACATTCTGGAAAAGGGAGAAGTCCGTTGGAAGGGTGATATAAGGGAACTCAAGGAAAAGCCGGAGATCCTCAAGACCTATCTCGGCGTGTAGGTCTTGGGTTTACGGCCTACAGGAGGTTTATCGTGAAAAAAGCTTTTATCGAAACAGACAAGATCTCTATATTCTTGTCTCCCCATAAGACCATATTGGGCAAGGGTGTCGTCCAGCAGCTTGGAAAAGAGGTGACGGCATTAGGAGGTCGGAAGGTGCTTGTTGTCACGGATCCTGGTGTGCTCAAGGCCGGTATGGTAGAGATGGTTGAAAAGGCCCTGGTTTCAGAGGGGATTAAAATGGGGCTTTTTGACAAGGTTGAACCGGAGCCCCCTGTTCGTGTTGTGGATGAGTGCGTTCAAACAATCACGGAAGGGAAGTATGATCTGATCATAGGCATTGGAGGAGGAAGCGCCCTGGACGTGGCAAAGGGGGCAGCGGCCGTGGCGCCCAACGGGGGAAAGGTATTGGATTACGTGGGGATAGACACGATCCCCAAAAAAGGGCTCCCCAAGATCCTTATCCCCACCACTGCCGGGACGGGAAGCGAGGCAACCAGGGTTTTTGTTATGACGGACGAGACCGATAATACAAAAAAGGTGGTTTACAGTAACTTTCTCCTGTCAGACGTGGCCATGTTGGATCCCGTGCTGACCGTATCAATGCCCCCGGCCGTGACCGCTGATACAGGTCTGGATGCCCTGGTTCACGCAATCGAGGCCTATGTCTCTGTGAATACCACGCCATTTGCAGAAATCCTGGCCCTTGAGGCGATTAGCCTTATTGCTTACAATCTGCCCATCGTATTCAGCAAGGGAAGCAATATTCAGGCAAGATACAATATGCTCTTAGCAGCCAATCTCGGCGGCGCGGCCTTCACAAGCGGTGGTCTCGGGGCGGTCCATGGGTTGGCCTATGTCCTGGGCACCGATTACCATATGGCCCATGGAAGGTCAAATGCCATCATGTTGCCCCACGTCATGTCATTTAATATGACCGGGAACCTTCAAAAATATACAGATATTGCTCAGGCCATGGGTGAACATGTGGAGGGGCTTTCATTATACGAGGCAGCAGAAAAATCTGTTAATGCTGTCAAGAGGCTCCTAACGACCGTGAACATTTCTTTTAATCTCTCTTTTTACGGGATACTCAAAGAGGATCTGCCCAAGCTGGTAGAAGGGGGGATGAAGCAGTCGCGGCTATTTGTCCCGAACCCACGAGACCTATCAGAGGAAGATGTGCGGTCCATTTACGAGGGAGCCTTTTAGGTGAGATTAAAATGAACTTAGCCGATTTTCTGACAGATACTGCTAACCGCATCCCGGATCATCCTGCCATTCGTTTTGAAGGGGAGACAATAACTTTTGCCGAAATGAACCGCAGGGTCGATGCGCTGGCAAATGGCCTTACAGGTTTGGGGTTAAGACCGGGGGATGTCTGCGTCTTGATGATGCCCAGCTCTCTTAACTGGGCCCTGGTCTATTATTCCATAGCCAAATTAGGCGCAGTCGTGGTGCCGGTGAATTTTCTCTACCGTCAGCGGGAACTTGAGTATATTTTCCGTGATGCCGGAGCAAGGGCATTCGCAGGCCACTCCGACTACTTGAAAGAGGCTGTTTCTGTCCTGGATTCTCTGCTCCTGATGGAGATCCGTATCGCTGGAGGTGAGAATCTGCCTGCCGGGTTTGCTCCTTTAAAAGAACTCTTTGATGAAGGCCAGGACTTCCCGACTTATGAGACCAAGGCCGATGACCCCCTTTCCATCATTTATACCAGCGGCACTACGGGCCAGCCGAAAGGCGCCGTGCTGACACACAAGAGCCTGATGGTCGATGCCATGGTTTCAGCCAGTGTTCGGCGAACAGAGCCGGATGATGTTGTGTTGAGCGTGCTTCCCCTCTTTCATATCTACGGCATGACCCATCCTCTCAACATATCGATCTACCTCGGACTTACGATACGCATGTGGACAAGTTTTGACGTGGAACAGGTCATGGCCGCCATTGAAGAGGAGAAGAACACCATTTTTTATGCCGTTCCCACGATGGTCAATCGATTGGTCGAACTGGCAACGAATAGGCCCCCCAAACGATCAAGCCTCCGTTTCTGTATCTCCGGTGGGGCCTCGCTCCCGGTGGAAGTCCTGCATCGCTTTGAGAAAGCCTTTGATACGACAATTTATGAGAGTTACGGACTCACGGAGTTTTCCCCCACCTGCGTTGAAAACCCTTTTGGCAGACCAACGCGGCCCGGTTCCATCGGCCTGCCGATCCCGCCCTTCAAGGTCCGCATCGTGGACGAGAATGACAACGACGTTCCAAGCGGTGAAGTGGGCGAACTCGTAGTGTCCGGCGATGCCGTCATGAAGGAATACCTGAACAAACCCGAAGCCACCGCGGAAGCATTGCGGGGGGGTTGGCTTCACACGGGCGACCTTGCGCGCATGGATGATGACGGCTATATCTATATTGTGGATCGAAAAAAAGAACTGATCATAAGGGGCGGTTACAACATCTATCCACGGGAGATCGAAGAGGTGTTGTATACCCATCCCAGTGTCTTAGAGACGGCTGTGATCGGGGTACCGCACCACGATCTGGGCGAGGAAGTGGCAGCCGTTGTCGTGGTCCGGCCGGGGACGGAGGTCTCTGCCGACGAATTGCGCCAGTATGTGAGAGAACGGGTGGCGCCTTATAAATACCCCCGGGTGATCAGGTTTGTTGACGAACTGCCTAAGACGGCCGCGGGCAAGATCTTCAAACGCGGCATTCAGATACAGGGATGATCAGTGTATTGAACCCTATCTCCTGACTTCTGGAAATGCCTGTCCAAACGGTAATAAGCGATATTACCGAACCCATCTTCGAACCGAACCCTGATCGCTCCACAATACTACAAAACTTTAAGATTTTATGGTTGCCGTGGGCGCAGGCAGGTGGTGGAAGCGGCAAGAAGGATTAAAGAAATAAATATCATCTATTTGCATAAGCTATTTATGTATTTAAGAATGTCCCTTACGACCCCAGATATGGCGGCGCATATTGAGGATTGGTGATCAAAGGATGTGGACAATGGGAATTCCGGATTTGTGAGAGGAACTTTTCTTGATTGGGAAAAGGAAGAAAGAGAGTGCCAAACTCAATTTCTTACTTGATTAGAGACACAATTGGGTATATAATTGAGACACGATTGGAGGTGGGATCATGAAATTCTTAAGTGTGAGAGACCTGAAAACAAAATCGTCGCAGGTTTGGCAGGAATTACCGGGTCAAAAGGAGATGATCGTTACAAGTAATGGCAGGCCAATTGCTCTCCTTTCATCAATTAATGAGGACAACCTTGAGCAAGTTTTAACCGCATTTCGTCGTTCGCGCGCGACGGATGCTATTGCATCAATTCAATACGACTCGACTCAAAAAGGGACCGATAAGATATCCATGGATGAAATCAATGCTGAAATTGGAGCGGTAAGGTCTGATAGAAAGAAATGAAAATCGTATTGGATACAAATGTCCTTGTATCTGGGCTGCTTACTCCCTTTGGCCCAAGTGGTAAAATTGTTCGGATGGTATCCGCAGGTAGACTTATACTGCAGATAGATGCACGGATTTTATCAGAATATCAGGAGGTTCTTCACCGCCCAAAGTTCAAATTCAATAAAGACCATATCGGCACATTGCTTGATTTTATAAAACAATACGGGCAATTTGTTTCGAGCCTGCCACTCAAGAAGCATTTACCAGATCCAGACGATGAACCATTTCTCGAAGTTGCCATCGCAGGAAAAGCAATGTCCTTAATCACAGGAAATGGTGCCCACTACCCCACATCATCAAGGGAAGGCATAAACATTCTTTCTCCATCTGAATTTTTAAAATTCTATGAAAAAGCTGATGGATTGACAGTTGAGCCGGTGGAATAGAGTGCACAGGCCCCTTTCGCCCAATCATTGCGTTGCGTTCGGATTTCAATCCTCGAAATATTCAAAATATTCCTGCGGTTAATCCCGCTGACAGCGGGAAACGTTTTTCAAAGGTCTCATATTCACAAATGGCTTGATATTTCACGGTTTCGTGATAAAATACGCTTCAAATACTGCATTCTGGAGAAAAATAAGCACGGACTTATAATGACCATCCCCCTGTTGTGTTCAACAAAAACAGGGATTTTTCTTGACGTTACCTTTATTTTCAATAATATTCCTCACAATCAACCTCTAAACCTAATAACCTGAATTATAACCGTCCTTCCTAATTCACAACCTCTAAACCCTGAACCTTTGAACCTTGAACCGATGCCCCAAAGGTTCCCCCATGGACAAACACCTCAAAATGTGCCCACCCGTCTCCTGACAGGCG
>JACNIU010000220.1:1890-3564 GCA_014382905.1 Desulfobacterales bacterium | reverse complement strand
TCGCCTTTCTTGACCTTGACCAAAATTGAACATTTTTCAACGGTCTCATGCTAACTTGGCAATGCTCCGCCCCGTGAGTTACATGGGGGTTATTTGTATAACTCCTTTAAAAAACAAGAAAATTTGTAAATCGGACAAGTTGTATCGGTAGCGGGGTGCTTCAATTTTGTTGATTGCGAATGGCCTGTCGATGCCATTTCAGAACTTACGTTAATATTAACCTATAAGAGGATAAATTGCAATAAATTAAGGTCTCACATTATGGAAGGGAAGAAGGGATGCCCTTGTTCAACAACCGAATTGGGTTGCCAATCTCCCTCCACAGGATGGACAAAAACGGAATCCTGATTCAATTGAATGGCCGCAGTGAGGACATGTGCGGCCGGCAAGCCTAACTCGTTGATCCCGGAAATCCCCGGATTCAGCGGCGAGACCCCCGCAACTTTGACACTGAAAAAACGGTTCCCCTTTTTTGACCCTAAAAACAGGCAAAAAGAATATAGAGAGGTAGTGGTCAACCCTTTTTAGGCGGGCCTGATAAAGCCCGCACGCCTGGCACATCTTAGGGTGCTCATCCAACGTCACGGTTTTTGGTTGTATTCCGGCAATGAAGAAAAACATGGTTCCATTTTGTCGGTGTTATTAGATTGGAATCAGGATCATGGGCCCGGATTGATAAACTACCCGAGATACAAAATCTCAAAACTAAGCGCTCCGCCCTACATTATAGCTGAAACAGGATTGAATCAAGGATCATTTTGATCTTATCTCTCTTCGTCTGAAATTGAATGGCGAGATTCCTTGAATATAAATGAATGATTGGTTATGGTCTCCTGTCATCAAACTTTATCCAAGGAGAAAGGCATGAAACAGATCACAAAAGAAGTGTTTTTTATCCCGGGGCAGGACGATATGATCCCTGATTCCCATGTCTACCTGATCGGAAACCCGTCTTCCAAAGACCTGAGCCTTGTTGACGCCGGGCTGATGGGTAAAGGAAAATACAAGATTGAATCGATCCAGGGGCTGGGGTTCGAACTCACCGATGTCAAGAGGGTGATCATGACCCACACCCATCTGGATCATATAGGCTGTTTGGGTGAAATCCTGGAGGCAGTCCCAAACGCTGAATTATGGGTGCATACGCATGAGGCAGAACTCCTGGAACAGGGTGATGAAAGGGCAGTCTACGGAATGGATATGTTCCAGAGCATGTGCCAGGCCCAGTACGGGATCAGGCCGGGGGCGTTTAAGTTCCGGGTTGACCGCAAGCTCGAAGGGGGAGACACCTTGGACTTGGGGGGTACGGAATGGGAAGTGCTCCATATCCCGGGACATTCCGCGGGTAGCATCGGTCTTTACAATCGCCATGATAAAATACTGATACCCGGGGATACGGTCTATGCGGATTATGCCATTGGCCGGTTTGATCTCTATGGCGCTAATGGTGCTCAGCTAAAAGAGTCTCTTCTGGGATTAGCCGAATTGGAGGTGGATATCCTTCTGCCGGGCCACAACCGTATTGTGGGAGCCGTTCCAGCCGGGTATATCCTCGAGACGGCCAAGCAGTGGGGGCCGTATCTTTCATAGGGAGTGACAGAATTGGAAGTGTCTAAAATGAACTAAAGTTTACCCCGTGAAATGCGGAGCCTATTTCTCTGGGGTGCCTAAAGT
>JACNIU010000220.1:0-1090 GCA_014382905.1 Desulfobacterales bacterium | reverse complement strand
GGCTGCTGCAGCTGGATTGTCCTTGTTTCTGTCCGGGTGATATTTCAACGCCAATCTGCGGTAAGCGTCTTTGATCTGCTTCTGGTTTACTTCTTTTTCTACTCCCAATATTTCATAATAGTCCTTTTGTTCCATGGAACTCCTTCATATGAAACTTGAAAATTGAAACTGGAAATTCGAAAAACCCGCACCCCACACTGGATACTCGATACTCGATACTGGATACTGGATGCTGGATTCTGGTTACTCCTGACACCCGAAACCTGTAATCTGCAACCTGCAACCTAAAACCTCGTGTGGCCTTCAAAGTTTCCGTCTCGATCAGACTGGCCTTTTTGCCGGCCAGAGGCGGCGCTCGTATGTAACCCCGATGCGATCATCGGAATAAGAACAATGATTGAACCTTCTCTATTATATGCAGGGATTCTGTCTGTATCAACCACGGAATCTGATTAGCCTTGATTAAGATGCCCTGTTTTCGGTAAACTGGTATTGGACTTGGCTGTGGGTATTTTGGCGGCATGGGAATTTTTGCGAGCGAGACAGGAACAAGGAGGAAATCATGATCATCGGTTTACCTATGGAGATAAAAGATAACGAATACAGAGTGGCCATCACGCCCGGCGGTGTTCGGCAGCTTACGGATTCGGGACATGAAGTGCGGGTTCAGGCCGGCGCGGGGCAGGGAAGTGGTTTTTCCGATGATGAGTACGCCTGGGGTGGCGCCCGACTCATGTCGGCGGCATCTGATGTCTGGGCAGCAGACCTGATTGTCAAGGTCAAAGAACCCCAGCCGGCCGAGTTTGATCTGATGCGCCCCGGTCTAACACTGTTTACATACCTTCATTTAGCCGCGGAAAAGGAGCTGACCTTAGAAATGGTAAAACGTGGCGTGACCGGCATCGCCTATGAGACCGTAGAGGAGGATAACGGGAGCCTCCCATTGCTCACCCCTATGAGCGAAGTGGCAGGACGTATGGCGGTTCAGGTGGGGGCCCAATACCTGGAGAAGAAGAATGGCGGCAGGGGGAAGCTCTTGTCAGGGGTGCCCGGAGTTCGTCCAGCTGATGTTGCAATCCTCGGCGCCGGG
>JACNIU010000410.1 GCA_014382905.1 Desulfobacterales bacterium | reverse complement strand
AAGACCCCGTGGAATATGTCCATTCCCAAAAAAAGGCGACCTTTAATCAGCGGGAGTTAGGCGCAGACTTTGACGCCTTTGCATCTGGCCTAAGGGCTGCTTTAAGGCAGGCCCCCAAGGTGATTCTGGTGGGCGAAATGAGAGACAGGGAGACCGTCGAAATCGGTCTATCGGCCGCAGAAACAGGTCATCTGGTTATGAGCACGCTTCACACCGTGGATGCCGGGCAGACCATTAGCCGCATCGTGGGCATGTTTGAGACGGAAGAGGAGAAGCAGATACGGATCCGCCTTGCGGACACGGTTCGATGGATTGTCTGTCAACGACTCTTGCCAAAGGTGGGAGGGGGTCGTGTTGCCGCATTTGAAATAATGGGGTCTAACCTGAGGGTAAAGGATACTATTTTGAACGGCGAGTCCGAAGGTAAAACATACTATGAGATTATTGAAGGGAGCCAGCCTTTCGGGATGATGACCTTTGATCAATCTATTGCCGATCATTACAAGAACGGTCTTATAACCGAAGAGACAGCTATGGGTTATGCGTCAAGAAAGGCCATAGTAGGGAGGTCCATTGATACCATAAAATCCGCGAGGGGGGAAAAGACGACCAGCATCGAGGGTCTGGCCATTGATGAAGAATATGGGAAAGAGCAACGGAGAAGAAAAGGCTTTTTTAAGGAGTAAGTAGAATGGAAATCGTATGTGAAGCGTGCAAGGCCAAACTTAATATTCCGGATGAAAAACTCCCTCAGGGCCAGCGGGTGAGCGTCCTATGCCCCCGGTGCAAGAATAAGCTGGTTATCGACACCACAGATGCGATCGCGGAGGGTTTTGCTTCAGCCACTGAGGGACCTGCTGCATCAAGGGTTCCCGGAGCTGACATGCCTGAACCTCCCATTGAAGAGGATTCTGAACCGCCTCAGCCTGATGGACTGCCCGAATTTGATGATGTGGAAGAGGATAGTGCCCTCGATTCCTATGGAGAGGGAGAAAAGTTGGCCCTTGTAATGGACAGCGATGCGCATCATACAGGAAAAATAAAACAGGCCATTGAAGAGCTGGGCTATTCAGATATTAGAGCTGAAAATACACAAAAAGCAGTCGGCAAAATGCGTTTACAAAACTTTGACTTAGTGATTTTGGCAGACCAGTTCGACAATTTCCCCGTGGAACGAAGTCCTATTCTCAGTTACCTCAACCGTCTCTCCGTGTCTATTCGCAGAAAAATATTTGTTGTCCTGATTGGTGACAAATTCAGGACAATGGATCATATGATGGCGTTCACTATGAGCGCCAACTTGGTGGCAAACCCGAGAGATCTCGACAAGTTTTCTAATATATTAAGACGGGCGATTTCAGATAACGAAAAATTCTATAAGGTCTTTCTTGACACACTAAAGGAAGCCGGAAAGGCCTGATATAGGATTGACGATTGATGATTGATGATTGTCGATTGAAAGACAGAAAAAATAGTGAGGATGCGAGACCTCTGAAAAATGCTCAATTTTGGTCAAGGTCAAGCCTCCGGCCCAGAGGGCCTACGGCCCGGAGGGGAAAGCGAGAATTTCAACCACCCCGGAGAAATAGGCATTCCACGGGGCAGGCAGGAATATATTGAATATTTCGAGGATTGAAATTTGAGCCTGACCCCAGTACCATCTTCCGGAACTACGGGGCAGGCGCAGAGATTGGGTAAAAGGGAGCGCTTTGCAAAGGTCTCGATACAGGTAAGGCTACAATTTAGAGTTGTTCTCGAGTTCAGAGGTTCAAAGGTTCAATGGATACAAGCGATAAGTACCGGCTGAGGATACAAAACTGTGTGGGAACCATTATTGACGTGCACAGCTCTATCAGTGACGAGTATGAAAACGAAGAGTTTATGTCCCAGTTTCAAGGCTTAGAGAAGGCGATAGAGGCACTTGATATGAGCCTTGTTTCTGAGGGAGATATCTTGATGGTTGAACAGGCCACCAATGCCCTCTTGGGTGAATTCAAGGTCTTTTTCGAAACAGGGGATTTCGGGCATGTTTATGGATATGTATTGAATTGATAATGAATTTCACATAGCCATGTTTCGTTGACGTGCTCTCCTTTCGCAGCCTTAACCTTCAATCTGCAATCTGCAATCTTCAATACCTGCCTCCTACTTCACCCCTGCCGGGTCAACCCTGCAGTCCAGTATCCTGGCGCCTCTTGCCTGCGCCAGGCTCGTCTCCCATATGGGCTTTAATCGACTGATTTTTTCTATTTCTCCCAGGGCCCAGAGAGAACCTCCGGCCCCTGCCCCTGTGAATCTCGCCCCGCACCCTGTTTTCTCTGCTTCTTCAATCAGTCTCCTTGTGGTTTGAGTAAGGGCCTCAGGTGTTATTTCCCTTCTCACAGCCATTTCTTCCCTTATCAAGCGGGCCGCTCCATTCCAGTCCCGGACCTTAATGGCCTGCCCGAATTGCTGTACAATTTCATTGACCTTTAACCACCCCGGCCTTGTTTTGCCTGAAAGGAAATCCCTGATCCACTGGCGATTTGTTCGGGACGAGGTATGGCTTTTTCCACTGTATGCCACCAGAAGGCGCTTTGAAAGCGCCTTCTGGCCTTCCCGGCCAAGGAGAGAGACCTTCTGGAACGGTTCGGTTCGGCTTCCATAACGCCATTCCCATTGGTGAACACCACCATAAACCGCAGCCGCCTGATCTTGAATACCGCAGTTGCCACCGCTGACACCGTCTTCAAGGTGATATGCCAGATGAAGGATCTCCCTTCTTGAGAGGCCCCTGTCCCCAACCCTGACAGACAGTTTGGAAAGCGCCTTGATGAGGGCCACAATCGCCGTACTTGACCCGCCTAAGGCCGATCTTACCGGAGATTGAGAGTCGATCCGCACTTCCAGACCGTGGAAACCGAAAAAAGAAACTGCCGCATAAAAAAGACCAAATGGAGTATCAAAGGGAGTCCGCTCAATGGGAAAGACCTCGGGTTGTGAAAAGCCGATGGAGCCGATTTTTACCTGGCCTTCAGTGTACGGGTGAAGCGATGCTGAAGTTCTCAGTGTAAGGGCAATGTTGACGGTAGTCGGCTGTATTGACTCAAAGGGAAGCGACAGCGCCTTGATATCCCATGTACCCCCCGAGTCAATGCGACAGGGAGCCGATGCCTCAACAGGCCGTTCAGCGAGGAGATCTTGAACCAAAGTCATGAACAACGTCCTCTCGTTTGAAAATTCACAGCGAGCGCATTACCAGCTGCTCGCAGCGGGATTAGCGAGCAAACTGAAAATGAAGAAATACTCCTTAAATTTGGGAGATTCCCCGCAGCTTGCTGCGGGGTTCTTCAATTGCTGACGGATTATTTTCGATGGTTGCTGTCCGCCGGAAATACCGATACGCCCGGGTTCAGCCAGAGGCTTGCCATGAATAATCCGGATATGGTTTCCCCATCCTGTATCTCACCTCTCTGGATCATGGCAATCGCATCATCGAACCGGACTTCATGCACGTGTGGTCAGTTTGGGGTCAAGTCAACGCAGGGACCGAATCAAATACATGGCCACATCGCGGGCTTCGTTTTCCATGCC
>JACNIU010000458.1 GCA_014382905.1 Desulfobacterales bacterium | reverse complement strand
CCAGCGACGATGAGTCCTGGAGGCTCACCGCCGTCTTTGCCATGCGTTATATTCGGGGGTTTGATTCCCAGATCCTGGAGGCATTAGAAAACAAAAACGAGGACATTCACTATGAGGCAATTTGCGCTGCGGGAAACTGGGAGGTGGATGCTGCCTGGTCACACATTGCAAGTCTCGCCACCACAGATTCGACGGACAAATGGTTGCGACTGGCGGCTATTGAGGCAGTGGCCAGCATCCGTCCGCAAAAGGCAGCAGAGATTCTCATTGAACTGACCCAATCTGATGACGAAGACATTGTAGATGCGGCCTACGAAGCCATGGTTATGTCCGGGTGGTTTCCGGATGAGGATTACGATGATTATTACGATGATGATGACGATGACGAGGATGAAAGGGTCCTTCACTGAAGTATCCCCCCTCATTCACCACAACCTTCTTGTGTCGGGCCAAAAAGTGGGCGGAAAGGCACGGGTAAACCCTTTGCATAAAAGTCCCGTGAAATAGGGGTTGGGGGCTTTATACCATGCACAAAGATGACTTCATCCATTAATTCAATTGTAGGCGTTAACTAATTGATGATACGGTCATAATGTACATGAATGAGGAGGTACGCGATGGACTATATCAGGTATATCGAGAAAACCCATGAATATTACCGGGGCTTAGGCTACGACAAGACCTACAACTATGCGTACAACGAGGATATTCCCTTTGTCCCGTTGAAGAAGCCGCTTTCGGAATGCCGGGTGACGCTGGTGAGCACGGCCTCGTTCCTGCTGTTAGACGAGGAGGGCCTTCCTCTGGAAGAACCGAGGATGTTAGGTACCAATGAAATGGAGGTGTTCACTGCGCCCAGCGACTGGCCTGCCGATCGCATTCTGTCCACCAGTGAGGACCACGACCGCTACCAGACGGACATGAACGACGTCAATGCCTTCTTTCCCATCACACGGATGCAGGAGTTTCTCAAAGAAGGAATATTCGGAAGCTTGAGCAAAAACTACTATCGGACCCTGCCCAATTACAGCCACCGCAAGACCACCGAAGTGGATGGTCCGGAAATCCTCCGGCAGTGCCGGGAAGACAACGTGGACGTGGCCCTGCTGACGCCTGTCTGACCCATCTGTCACCAGACCGTGAGTCTGGTTGCCCGTGTGTTGGAAGCAGGAGGCATCTCCACGGTCACCTATACCAATGCGCGGGATATCGCTGCCAGCGCCGGCAACCCGAGACAGGTCTTTCTCAATTATCCCCTGGGCAATTCGGCAGGCCGGCCCAACGACCCGGAAAACCAGCGAAGCGTCCTCCGAGCAGGTCTGAAGCTGCTGGAAGATGCCGAAAGGCCGGGGATCATCGTCGATCTCCCCTACACGTGGTCCGATAGCCGGGAGTGGATAGAAAAATTCATGACCGACGAGCAGCCTTTCATTTCCGAAGATGCGGAAGTTAGGCGGCAGGATCTGCTGCAAAAAGCGCGGGAACAGAAGGCCAGGCAAGTACATTGAAAGTGCCTAAAGTAAGTGACCCATCAACAACGAAAATAAGGATGCCATATGGGAGACCATAAAATCACTGTGTATTCGCAACCCTTCTGAGGCTCCTGTTCGGCACTGGCAGAGTATCTGACCGGCAAAGGGGTGTCGTTTTTGAGAAAAGATCTGATGATAGACGAAGAGGCCCGGGACGAGCTGTTCAGCCTGGGCGTTCGCTCGGCGCCCGCCCTGGTGGTGGACGGCGAGGTGGTGATCGGGTTCGACAAGGCGCGCATCGACGCCCTGTTGAACCTCTGATCCCGGCGAGACGGCGGCACTGTGCGGGAAGTCATCCATATTGCAGAGACACAAGGTGTTCACCTGCCAGAAAATATCCGGAAAATTACGATCGATAAGGCCTTCACCTTCCCCTATGAAACAAAAACATCGATGCAGAAGGATGTTGAAAACGGAAAGAAAACAGAAATCGATACATTTACTGGATACATCGTCAAAGCGGCGGGGAAGCATGGAATATCTGTGCCACATCACGACAGGGTCTACAAGATTTTGAAAAACCGAATGGAATAAGGAGTGAACCATATGGTTGAAGATATAATAAGAAAGTACGGGGAACGGGTTGGTTATGCTGACGCAGAAATAGAAACGTTTCACGAGGGCGGTCACAGGATGTTGGCGTTGAATGTTTGGGATATGGAGAAGTCTTACTGAGAGTTCAGGTAATTCCAAGAGTCAGGTAGAAAATTATTTAGAGAACCGAGGGTCTTTCATGATAGGCAGGCGAAATTTTTGGAATCCCTTATTGGAAACCTTGCCCCGGGAAAAGCTTGTCGAGATCGAGCTGAAGAATTTTCGCAGGTACATGCGATACGCCAAAAAACATTCTGAGTTTTACCGCAAGAAGTTAGCGGGGTTGGAGCCGGATGATATCAGGAGCAGGGAAGATCTAAAAAGCCTTCCCCTGACCGACAAGGAGGATCTTCGGATCGCCCAAGATGGAGAAGGCCCCAGTATTTACGGTGAACTCTTAGGAGTGGACCCCAAAGAAGTGAGCGATTTTCGCCAGACCTCGGGCACCACAGGGAAACCCGTATATGTCCCGGAGAGCTATGAGAGCTGGCAATGGCGTGTGGAGGTCTGGTGTCATATCCTGTGGATGGCGGGTTTCCGCGAAACCGACAGGGTCTTTATCCCCTTGGATACAATGTCTATGTTGCGTTCTGGGAAGGGCACTATGCGGCTCAAAAACTTGGGTGCGATGTGGTGCCTGGCGGCGCGCTGGATACGGCCGGCCGGATCAACAAGATGATCGAAATCAAGGCGACCGCGCTCCTCAATACCCCCACCTATGGCCTTCACATGGCTGAGACCGCCAAAAAGATGGGAAAGGAACCTAATGACATCGGCATAAAGCGGATGGTATGCGCCGGAGAACCCCTCCCCCATGCCACCCGCTCCTTGCTCGAAAAGGCGTGGGGGGCTGAGGTCTACGATCACATTGGGGGCACGGAACCGTGTGCATGGGCCGCCATGTGCAGCGAACGAAATGGCCTCCATGTCATGGAACCATTTTTCTTACTGGAAATCCTTGATATGGAGACACTCAACAGGGAGGTGGAAGCAGGAGAATTAGGGATAGCGGTGGTAACGCCTCTCGGCAGGCACTCGTTTCCCCTGATCCGCTTTAATACAAAGGATGTGGTCAGGCGAGGAACAGACGGATGCCCCTGTGGCAGAACATCGATGATGATCTCTGAGGTCACCGGCAGGGCAGATGATTTGAGAAAGATCCGCGGTGTGCTCTTTACACCGGTCTCCGTGGAGGAAGTCCTTAGAAAGGAGTTTCCTGTCGTCAGTGAATATGAGGTTGTTGTCAGGAAAAAAGGGATTATGGACGAGATCACCCTCAGAATAGAACCTCAGGAAGAGATGGGGGCTGATGCCATGGCAAAACTTTCGGCCAAGATCGCTGAGCAGTTAAAGATGAAGACCAACCTGAGATTCAATATCCAACCGCAAAAACCGGGAGAACTGCCCCGTTACACACTCAAATCCAAAAGGTTTAGGGATCTAAGGGAAGGACAGGCA
>JACNIU010000482.1 GCA_014382905.1 Desulfobacterales bacterium | reverse complement strand
GGTCGACCCCTTTTTTTCGATTTTGGGTGGTAAAGATAGCCTCTACGGGGCAGCACCCAACGCAGGCGTCGCATCCTCGGGCGCATTTCTCTAAATCAATATAATAGGCGGTCAGGGGCCTGCACATCTTGGCAGGGCACCGCTTTTCTTTGATGTGTGCCTCGTATTCGTCCCGGAAATATCTGAGGGATGTGAGCACCGGATTTGGGGCGGTTTTACCCAGGCCACAGAGAGATCCTCTCTTTATGTCTTCACTCAATCCTTCTAAGAGTTCCATGTCACCCTCGCGACCCTCCCCCTTGGTTATTCGATCCAGTATGTCGAGGAGATGGTGGGTTCCAATCCTGCAAACCGTGCATTTGCCGCAGGACTCCTTTTGGGTGAAATCAAGGAAATAGCGTGCCACATCGACCATACAGGTATCCTCATCCATTACCACCATCCCACCAGACCCCATCATGGCCCCCGCCTCTGTCAGGGAATCAAATTCAATGGGGGTATCCAAGAAGTCTGCGGGGAGGCATCCTCCGGATGGCCCGCCGATCTGTACGGCCTTGAACCCCTTTTTTTTGAGGATTCCGCCGCATATATCAAATATAAGGGTCCTGAGCTGCACTCCCATCGGGATTTCCACCAGACCGGCGTGCAAAACATCTCCAACCACAGAAAATATAGCGGTCCCCCGGCTCTTCTCTGTCCCTATCCCTCTGTACCAGGAGGCGCCATGCTCCAGAACAGGTCGAATAGAGGCAAGAGTCTTAACATTGTTGATGACGGTTGGTCGGCCCCAGAGACCTTTCTGGGTCGGAAAAGGAGGGCGATGTCTGGGCATGCCCCTTTTCCCCTCGATGGATTGAATAAGGGCCGTTTCCTCCCCGCAGACAAAGGCCCCTGATCCCTGGAACAGATCAATGTCCAGGTTAAACGGGCCGCCTAAAATGCCCTTCCCGAGGAGCCCCAATTCTTTGGCCTGCTCTATGGCCCTTTTTACCATTTTTACGGCAAGGGGGTATTCGGACCTGACATATACAATCGCCTCCTCAGCCCCTATGGCATGGGCGCAGATGGCAATACCCTCAAGGACCTGATGCGGATTGCTCTCCAAAATTGTTCGATCCATGTAGGCCCCGGGATCTCCCTCATCCGCATTGCAGATTACTATCTTTTCCTCTCCATCAGCGTTCTTTGCCAGATCCCACTTTTTGCCTGTGGGAAATCCTGCTCCACCCCTCCCCCTTAAACCAGCATTCAACACTTCATTTACTATCTCATCCGTTGATGTCTGAAGGGCCTTCACAAGGGTTGCGTAGCCACCGTCAGAGATATAGTCATAGATGTTTTCCGGATCGATGAGCCCGCATTTCTCCATTACCACCCGTTTTTCGTGGTAGAACCGTGGAAAATTCGACACCTGGGGAATCATTTCGTTTTCCTCCATGGCGCCCAACAGATACTCAAAAAGGGGATCCCCCTTTTCTAAGAACGACTTCACTAACATCCTTGCCTTCCCCGGGGTTACCTGGTGATAAAAAATTGCGGGGAATCCCGGATTTTCAATAATGACCACGGGTTCTGCATAGCAATGGCCGATGCATCCTACGGGATGTATGCGGGCCTCGATATTCCGCTCAGCCAACACTTCTTCAAAGGCGCTCTTTGTCTCTAAGGCCCCGGAGGCAATGCCGCAAGTCGCCATCCCTATATGTATCTTGGGGACAGGATCTTCAGTAAATGCTTCCCGGTATTTCACCGCCTCTTCATGAATGGCACTGAATGCCTGATCCAGAACCTTCTTATTTGCCTGATCCATCTTTCTGCTTTTCTCTCTCTTCTTTTTCCTTTTCTATCTGAAAACCTAAGATGAGTCCTTCTACCCTGCTCGGTGCTACATGTCCATGGACGTTCTCATCAACAATGGTCACAGGGGCTAAGGCGCAGCATCCCACGCAGGCCACCCGTTCTATGCTGAATTCCCGGTCAGGCGTTGTTTCTCCCTCACTGATCTCGAGCTTCCGTTCAAAATTTTCAAGAATAATGTCACCGCCTCTAACATGACAGGCCGTACCGAGACATACCTTGATGTGGTGCTTTCCGGGTGGGTGAAATCGAAACTGGTTGTAAAATGTGGCTACGCCATAAACCTCACACACCGCAGTTTGCAGGTGTTCAGCAACTATCTTTAAGGCGTCAGGCGTAAGATAGGCATGTCTCTCCTGGATCATCTGAAGGATGGGGATAAGATTTCTTCTTTCCTTTCCAAAACGTGCAAGCTCAGAAGTTATATCCTCTAACATCGCTGCTTCCTGAGCGCGAATTGCCTCATCCACCATAAGACTCCTTACTACGAATGAATTAAATCTGTAGGGCTTCACAGACTCAGAGTTTCCCGTTGAAAGTGGGACTCAGGGTTAGGTTTCCTTCGTTGACCTATTTCGTAGGGCGGTTGAGGCTTTCGATGAACCATGAATTCCGCTTCCAGCGGGAAACCTTTGAACCCATGAACCCTTGCTATATCTTTTCCATTGCGCCAAAGGCGCCCTGTATCCTGTCTCGAAGCAGGAAGCACAGCCTTTCCAGCAAGACAAATCCAAGTTCACTGTTGCTGACCATCATCTCTCTCAAGTCTGTTCCCTTTACAGCCACCACTACAGTTGGTTTTTGACAGATGGCCGAGGACATGAGGTTGTGCGGCTCGCCTAAAAGGGAGGACCAGCAACCTAAGATCCGCCCCTTGCCAAGGACTTCTATCACAGCAGTTCCCTTGCGCGCGCCCAAGTCCACTGACCTTTCCAGGGATATGTGACCATGGGCAATGATATAAAGATGCTCTCCGGAATCACCCTGGCAGAAAACATATTCTCCCGGCTTATATGTTTGTACCTGACAGAGACTGGCTATCTTCTCGATATAGCCCCTGTCTAATCCTCTGAAAAACTCAGATCTTTCTATCGCATGTTCAATCTCTAAACGTTCCATAGGAGACCTCCAAGATGTTGGTATGAGGTGATCATTATGATAAAGACCAGATGCAGACAGACCATACAGACACTTATTATAAGCTGTTGATACGTTCCTTGCCATATCATTACTATTTCAGTACTCCACGGAAGGGAAGAGTTTACGGTTGGTATGCGGGAGAAAAAGTGCGGCAATATACTCGTCTGTAAAGGGCTGGTAGGTTGAAAGCTCGACATTTGTCATCGATCTCGATATATTGACGCATGTCTCCATGGCCGATTCTGAAAGGAGGCACATGCGGGCGCCCGTAAGGGAGCTGTTCCCGACGAACTGAATTTTCTCTTGCGGGATATCCGGTAAGAGACCGATGGCTATGGATTTGGGAATGTCCAAAAAACTACCGAAACCACCAGCCACATAAAATGTGTCTATCATCTCAAACCCGAGTCCGATATAGTCGGTCAGCGACTTGATGGCGGCGAAAACCGCCCCCTTTGATTTTATAAGGTTATCAATATCAGATTCTGTAATGACGACAGCCGTACCCGATTCGGTTTCATCTGGATATGCGATGATATATTGCGGGATGTTATCCTCGATCTTGAGCCGGTCATCCGACCGATTTCTGTCGAATTTACCT
>JACNIU010000206.1 GCA_014382905.1 Desulfobacterales bacterium | reverse complement strand
CCGACGATTCAAGGGGGTATGCAATAGATTATTTGCGGTAATGATATTATATTGAGACCTTTGCAAAACGCCCCCTTTTGGCCAATCTCTGCGTCAGGCTCAAATTTCAATCCTCGAAATATTCAATATATTCCTGTGGTTGAAATTCTCGCCTTCCTTGACCTTGACCAAAATTGAACATTTTTCAAAGGTCTCATATTGAAACGTCGAGCCGCACTATTACCCAACAATATCCAGAGGAGCCTGCGGGGAGCGGAAAGGGGCAAAAAAAATGGAAAGCCGGGTTCTTCCCGTCCTGCAGGCATCAGAGACATTTCCGGTTTATCCGGGTTACAGCTTCGGCAAAATTATTAATGACAATATTTTTCTTATGCTATATAAATTAAACATATGAAACCCTAAGAGAAACTGGCGATCATGAATGGGAGATCCGGTTTTAATGAAGAATCCCAAGCCAAAAAAGGTTAGCGGGTCTTTGTCAAAGGATCCGCCACAGAGTTCCGCTGATGTAGACCGCACGGTGGCGGAAAGCATGTTAATCCACTGCGACAAGGTCTCGAGCGAGCGCTATCAGGCCTTCATAGAAAACATTCAAGAAGGGGTCTATGAGGTAGATATCCATGGCAATTTCCTCTATTTCAACAATTCACTATGCAGGGTGTTCGGGTATCCGAGGGAGGAAATACAGTTTTGTAATTTTTCTAAATTTATGACCGAAGACTATGCAAAGAAGGCGTTTGCAACCTTTAACAAGATTTATCAAACCGGGCAGGGCTTTTCCGACCTTATCTGGGAAATCAAAGACAAGGAAGGTGAAGCGAGAATTATTGAGCTTTCTGCCAATCAGATTACCGACCAGAGCGGGAAGACCATCGGCTTTCGAGGCATAGCCCGCGATATCACGGGCAAATTCAGGATTCAGAGGGCCCTTCAGGAGTCGGAGAGACGTTACCGCACACTTCTTGATTTTGTCCCGCATCCCGTCGTTGTGTTTACCTTAGATGGGCGTGTTTCCTATCTCAACCCTGCATTTACAAAAGTCTTTGGATGGACCCTTGAGGAACTGGAAGGGGAAAAAATCCCTTATATCCCTCCTGGTCTTGAGCAGGAAACGAGTGAAAATATCAGAAAGCTGTTCGAGGAAAGAATCATACTGCGTCAGGAGACTCAAAGACTCACCAAAGATGGTCGAATTCTGGACGTGGCTTTCCGGGCCGCTGTATATTCAGAAACCGAGGGCGAGCCTTCCGGGGAACTGGTTCTTTTGCGGGATATTACACACGAGAAAAGGATCGAGAGGAACAACGAGGCGCTGCTGAGAACCAGTCTGGCCCTCCCTGAATATCCTGATTTGGACGATTTACTGGGATACATCAGCGCCGAGATCAAACATCTCCTGGATGCTGAAGGGGCCTTGGTAATACTCTTAGATAAGGAAAAAAATGAGCTCTTCTTCAAGTCCGCCGCCCATGACGATGTGGCGGCCGAGAAGAGGTTGAAGGAGGTCCGTTACCCTGCAACCAAAGGTATTGCAGGTAAAGTCATACGCACCGGTGAGTCGATAATTGTGGCGGACACCTCTAAAGACTCTGATTTCTACTCAGTAGTGGATGTGCAGGCTGGCTTCACGACCAGAAGTCTCCTGGACGTGCCGCTAAGAAGCGGGGAACGGATCATCGGAGTCCTGTGTGCGATGAACAAGAAACGGGGCGCCTTTGATGAGACAGATGTTGAACTGTTAAATATGATATCAGGGACGGTGGCTCTTTCCATCGAGAATGCCAGAGTCTCAAAAGAGATAAAGGAGGCATACCACGAGGTCGCGAGCCTGAACCGGGCCAAAGACAGGGTCATAAACCACCTCTCCCACGAGTTGCGAACCCCCCTTGCAGTGCTCGGCGCCTCGTTGAACATACTGGGAAAAAGGCTTGCTTCTCTCCCGTCGGATATGTATCAGCCCACCATCGATCGTGCACAGCGAAACCTTGACCGAATATTAGATATGCAGTATGAAGTCGAAGACATTATGCGAGAACAGCATTACGATGCGCATAATCTTATCTCATTATTACTGGACGAATGTTCTGATGAGCTTGAGGCCCTTGTTGCCGAGGAGGCGGGGGAAGGGCTGGTAGTCGAGAGGATCAGAAAAAAAATTGACGAAATTTTTCGTCCAAAAGAAGGTCCACCGGAAGAGATCGCGTTGCACCAGTTTGTTTCCATAGGACTTGAAAAGATCAAGCCGGGATTCTCCCATCGAAAGATTGATCTTATAACCGATCTCGAACCCGCACCACCCATTTTCATGCCGGTAGATCCCCTGAGAAAGCTGGTAATTGGCCTTGTCAAAAACGGAATAGAAAACACGCCGGATGAAGGCAAAATAGAGATTCATAGCAAGGGGAGGGGAAACGGCGTTGAACTGAGGGTCCGCGATTATGGCGTCGGAATAACCCCCGAAAATCAAAAGCGCATTTTTGAGGGTTTTTTTGTAACACAGGAGACCATGAACTACTCGACCAAGCGGGCTTTTGATTTTAACGCGGGAGGAAAAGGGGCTGATTTGTTACGAATGAAGATCTTTTCAGGGCGTTATGACTTTAAGATCGACATGGTATCCTCAAGATGCCGTTATATCCCTCTTGATAAGGATATATGCCCGGGCAATATACTGAAATGCAGGTTCTGCAAAGAGAAAGACGACTGTTACGTGTCGGGAGGGACCACATTTACTGTTTTTTTCCCTTATGCACAGAATTCTCCAAGGCGTAGGGGGAATATATCGCCCCGCGAATGTCATATCTAACAGGGGTGGCGGAGAAAAGGCAGATTGACAACAACCAGTTATTTCAATATATTTTAACCATAAACGGTTTAATCGGGGAAATCTGATGGGAAGGGTAGGGCACGGATTTTGAAAAAAGAAATTTTTATATCAAAATCGGCTATTCAAAAGCGCGTCAGGGAACTGGCGGATCAGATATCTCTTGACTATGAGGGAAAAGAACCGATCTTGATCGGCATACTCAAAGGGTCGATCTTTTTCTTTGCCGATCTGATGAGAGAGATCAAGATTCCAACTAAGATGGATTTCATGAGGGCAGCGAGCTATGGCTCTGGGACACAATCCAGCGGTTCTGTCAAACTGACCAAGGATGTGGATCTTCCTGTTCAGGGAAGGCCCGTAATCATCGTAGAAGATATTGTTGATAGCGGATTGACCCTCGCATATATCACAGAAAACCTGAAGAGCAGGGATGTCGAATCACTCCGTATTTGTGCTTTAATTGACAAACTCGAGCGAAGAGAACGAAAAGTCTCAATTGATTATTGCGGGTTTCAGGTCAAGGAAGGCTTTCTGGTTGGTTATGGCCTTGATTGTAATGAGGAATATCGTTATTTACCGGAGATCTATGTTCTAAAGAAGTAGAATACCCTGGAGGGAGCTATGGTCATCCAGTGTGAAAGTTGCCGCACAGTATTTAGTCTTGATGATGCCCTTTTGAAAGAGAGAGGGTCCAAGGTCAGGTGTTCGCTTTGCAGGAATATTTTCACGGCATACCCTCCGCCACGCTTCTTAGATGAGATGGCGGCAGAAACCCCAATCGACCGGGGAGGGGTTGAGGCTGAGACGGTCGATGAATCAATTTCCATATTTGATGAAAAAGATGAGGATTTTGAAGCAGACCTTGATGGCGTCTATGAAGAGGTCTTCAAAGAGCCTGTGGGCGCCTTAGAAGAAAAAAAGGAAGAGCCGCCCAAAAGTGTTGAGGACATCATGGAAGATGGGGTGGAGGAGAAACAAGGGGGTTCTGCCGATGGTCTTGCATGTGATTTTCTTCCGATGGAAGACGTATATGATGGGAGTGAAGAGGATGAGAGAGCTGCTGAAACCGTGAGAGAGGCCCCCGCCAGGAAAAAATCGTCTAAATGGGGGTTTTTTGTGGTGATTCTTTTAGCGCTTTTAGTTGCAGCAGCCGCCATTACGTATTGGAGGCCCGAGTTGATTCCTCCGTCGATATCGTTTCTGAAGCCTCCTGAGAAGAAAAAACCAGTTGATGCCGGTGTCCGTCTTCTTCAGTTCAAATCGGTGACCGGCTCTTTTGTTAATTATGAAAAAGCTGGACAACTCTTTGTGATTCGCGGGATGGTCAGCAGCGAATATCCAAAGCCCAGGAGCCATATTCTCATCAGAGGAAGCGTCCTTGACAACAAGGGGAAGGTGGTTGAGACCAGCCTGTCTTATGCAGGGAATACATTCACGGAAGAGGAGATCAAGGCTCTTCCGCTTGAGGATATTAAGAAAGCAATGCAGAATTGTGACGGGATGGCAAGGCAGAATTTCAATATATCGTCAGGCGTAACCATCCCCTTTATGGTCGTATTCGATAAACTGAATGATAACTTGAGTGAATTTACCGTAGAAGCGGTAAGCTCGTCGCCTGGAACTTAGGGCTCGCCCAGGGCCCTGGGATTTGGCAAAGACCTGTAAATCTCCTGGGCCCTTGTGAGAGCGGGAAGGTCGTCAATGCCCATCACTTCTTCCTCGTCTTCGGCAATGACATATCCGATGGAAAGACCGTCATCATACATGTATTCGATAAGGTCTGTGATGAAATATTCTTTGACGTCACACAATCTGCCATTGATCTCTTTACGCACCAGATGAGGCCTGGATGCAAGGATTGAAAGGTAATGGAGGAGGCCTTCTTTTTTGATAGCATAGATCCCCGAATTGCAGATTTGTAGCATCTGTTGCTTCTCTTCAGGATATGTTTTCCAGTATTTCCATTCTATGATCCTTCTCACCTGATTTCCATTCAGCTCAAGTAGACCGTATTGCTTTCGTGATTCCGGCCTGAAACCGAGGACAACCAACGAATGGTCTTTCAGACTTCTTATCAGCCCCATGTAGGTGTCACCCTTGACAAAAGGAACGTCGCCCATGGTCACAACCAGACTATCGTAGTGTTCGGTTTCCAAAAAGGAGGCAGCGGCAAGCAAGGCCCCCCCGGTACCGTTGAGTTCCGGCTGTTCCAGGTAGGAGAGACCAAGGCCAAGGGTGGCCTTTATGATATCTTCCTTCCTGTGGTTCACAATCACGGCCTTTGGACCCGGCGGAAGGTTTGTTAGGATCTCAGAAAGGATAGAATGGCGCCCCTCATAAGAAGATCTTTCGGGAATCAGGGGCAGAAGCGTTTTGTTGCCGCTGTACCCTTTCATGCGGCTGCCTCTTCCGGCAGCTAAGATCACGGATGCTGTTTTCATGTTGGCTTCCATCGGCCCGACCCCTGACCGGAGGCGTCGTCAGCCGGGTTACCGGCTGCGCTCCGGGCCTGGTAGACCTCAAGAGCGGTTCTTAACCAGCCCGGGATTTCCATCTTGGTGAAGGTATTCATGTTCAGGGGTATACAAAATTGACTGCATAGGTGGTATTCCCAAGTGGAATCCAGACCTTCACTTTAAACGAGGAGAGAGCCTCGAGCCACTCTTCCTGCACGGAATAACTGTCGATTGCCGGTTTACGGTTCCCCACAACGCGATAGGATGAGACGTACCAGATCGGGTCGTGAGGATACCAGAAACTAAATTCGTGCACTTTGCCGTCAGGGCCGACCAAGGTCGCCTTTATCCTGTCTTCCCGCAGTAAACTGACCGGTTCTCCGTCAGGATTTAAAAAAACGATGCGGAGCATTCCCTTCTGCGGGTCGTAGCTCATGTCAACATGATAATGCCTGTCGCCCTCCACCAGGGAGTAAGGACTTCCAGGAGAACGGTCTTGAATGTTTCTGCCTGCGGGAATTTCTACTATTTTGGCCGGAGCACAACCCAGCCAGACAAGTGATAAAACAAATAGCGCTACCAGGGAAAATCTCTCTAAAAAGACCATAATTATCCTCCTATATGAAATCTTCTATTGGCACAAGCCCGCAAAGCCTTCTCGGAAAGAAATGATCAGAATTCCACTGCTATCTGTCCGAAAATCATGTCCCGGCTGTCCCTCCCGTCCTTGTCGTGTCTATCGAACCTGTCGTGAAAATATCCCAACGATCCTATGACCCCGTCAAAGATGGTCTGATTAAAACCTATACCATATCGTCTTCTTGGATATCCAATATTTTCAGCCTGGTTAGAGCCGGCATATTTCAATACTATTTCCAGGTTCTTTCCCCAATTATAATTGTAACCGGCCTCCACATTCCATACCATGGGCCTGGCACCTTTTCCCTGCCACGTTGAAATCTCATCGGGACCAAAGGCTTTCAGGGCGGTCATGATTTCACCGTCCAAGAAAAAATTAGAATAACTTAAACTGAGGTAACCGTCAAATCCACCGATATAGCTCTCTATCTCCGTTATCCCCTTGGCATTTAAAACCTCGGTCAGGCCGTTGGAGTCGGCTATGTTTGAGATGTACGAGGCCCCTATTTTTCCTTGAAAGCCCGTTTTGTGTTGAAAACTGTAATTGGCATCGAATCCAAAACTCTCGATGCGGTTTTCATGGCCTTTCTTATTCATGTCTCCGTTAAAGGCGTAGCCGGAGAGCCTCAACCCCTCGTACTCGAAACCAAAGAGGGCCGCTTTTTCTCTTGACTCTCCCAGCACCAGGGTCAAAGGCTGATCAATCAGGGGGTTGTCGGGAAGATGTGTCAACAGGCCTCCGAAAGGGACGTACATGGCCCCGGCGGTAACAAAGAGAGGGAATTTCCGGGGATTTCCTATCGTCACAATCCCCACATCCAGCCTTATGCCCGATTCATCCACCCCGGCAGCAAAGGTAGGGTCTTCGTATTTCAGAATGATGCCACCATTGATCCAATCATTGAGATTTGCCTGCACTGCCAACTGTGCCGTGTTCAAGGTCACATCACTTTCTGATATACGGCCTCCTGCCTTTTTATCCGTATTTGCCCACACTCCACCCACTTCAATAAGCCCGCTGAACTGGATGTGCTCCTGAAGAAACGATAAGGGGCCACCCTCAGCCCTCATCTTTTCAATCACGCCGGGCATTTCTTCGCGTTTTACGGTCTCATTTCTGATCTCCTCGATCTTCTGATCTTTCTTGGTAAGTTCCTTTTCAAGCTCGGATATCCGTTTTCTCAATGCCTCCAATTCCTGCATAATCTCTTTGTTGGACATGCCTTCACACGTCGCAACCCCCTGAAAGAGAAAGGACGCCATGACCCACGCCATGAGCACAACCATCACCCATCTCCCCATTTTTGCTCTCTTCCTCATAAGACGATCAGCATGCCCTATCTTTCTTTCCACTCATGAAACTTCACCCATATGACCGCACCTAACTCGACCTCTTTGTCCTTGCCTTCATGCTTCAACTTGTGGTCGGCCTTGTTCAAGGCAGCAAAACCCCACCATCCAGACTTCGGTGCTGCATAGGTGAAAACACCGTTTACGTCTGCCTTGATGGTTTGTGCCACCATATAATCGGTAGGGGCCACTGCTTTTCTGTCCTGATTGTAAAATTCCACCTCCACTGTGGCGAAGGGAACCGGCTTGCCGTCCATCTTAACGATCCCTTGAAAAACGTTTCCGGCATAAAGCCCAAAAGGTCTTGAGAGGGGAACAATTTCTGTCTTGAGGCCCAGCTCCTTATCCCACCCTTCGTCATCACCAAAGGCTGTCACGACTGTTTTCGTATAGTGGACGATAAAGCAATCCTCTGCCGGTTCCCAATAGGGCTTCGGCTCCATGTAAAAAATGTATATCCCCGGTTTCCTGATCTTGTAGTCAGTGGTCCAGCCGGTATGGTCCATGACCTTGGTCATCTTTAGCGTCCCGAGCAGGTCCTGTTTTTTCCCATTCGTAACCGCCCCAAAAGCATCGGGTTTGGCCAGTTCCATTCCAACCATTTCAAAGGGATGTGAAAAGGAGAGCGTTATCCCTACATCCCTGCGATCCTCCTGCATGACCATGCTGTCGGATGGGATGACCATCCCGAAGTGGGCAGAGGCCAATTGTGACGTGCATAAGCAAATCAATCCCAAAAGGGTCCCGAGCAATAATTTCTTCATCATACGTTCCTCCTGTGTAAATTTGGTCCAAAACAAAAAGGCCACGAAGATCCAAGAGGTTTTTCAAAACCCTCCGGGGCCTTCGTGGCCTTAAGCAGCATTTCTTAATTGTGATTCAAGACCGGGCTTCTTACCCGAATGAATATTTTGTAGCAGTTACAAACGTCTGTGTCAATCATTTTCTGAACACAATTCTATTGACATCAAAATCTTAAAAGGCTAAATGTTGAGGCGTTGAGGCACGAAGCCCAGCTATTTGATAGAATTCAAGTGATTTGAAAAGGCCATGAAGGTCGAAAGATCTTAAAGGATTTTGAGACTTTGGGCCTTTTTTTGTAGAAGCGGATCATTTGAGATCTTTAAAAAATGTTCAATTTCGCTCAAGAGCAAGGCGCGCCTCACGCTGAGGGCGTGGCGGCAGCGAAAGCAGGTCAACGATGCACATTTCAGAAGGGGTATTATCCGGGCCTGTCCTCATTTCAGGAATGGTACTCGCGGCAGCAGGCACCGCAATAGGCTTAAGAAACCTGGACTATGACCGTATCCCCCGGATAGGGATCCTGTCGGCTTCATTTTTTGTTGCCTCCCTTATCCATGTCCCCATCGGTGTTGCCAGCGTTCATCTTATTCTTAACGGGATTGTCGGTCTCATTTTAGGATGGGGGGCCTTTCCGGCTATCTTAGTCGCCTTGACACTCCAGGCCGTATTGTTTCAGTTTGGAGGTATTACGGCGCTCGGGGTCAATACAGTGATTATGGCGTCTCCTGCGGTTTTTTGCTATTTTCTCTTTGGACGGTTGATGGTAAGGAAGCCCTCGGTTGCCATCCCGGCGGCCTTTGCGGCCGGCGCCCTCTCCGTTCTCCTTGCAGCTATCCTGCTGGGGCTTGCCCTGATTTTCACGGAAGAAGGGTTCATAAAGGTCTCCACGCTTGTGGTCATGGCCAATCTTCCGGTGATGGCCGTAGAAGGCGTGATTACTGCACTATGTGTGGCATTCTTAAAAAAGGTCCAGCCTGAAATGCTTTCCTGGTATTCGCAGTCAGAGGGAGGGGGACAATGAGAAAAAACGGTTTTGCTTCTCTGGTCTTTGCTCTATTCTTAACGCTTACGGCAGGTATTGCAGACGCGCACAGGGTGATTGTTTTCGCCTGGGTGGAAGGGGATACGGTTTTCACTGAAAGCAAGTTCCCCGGCGGGAGAAAGGTGGTAGACGGGAAGATTATTGTTTATGACCAGGAAGGAACCCAGCTACTGGAGGGGAAAACAGACGATCATGGCAAGTTTTCTTTTAAGGCGTCCAGGAGGACGGCCATGAAGATCGTCGTAGAGGCCGGGGCAGGACATCGCGGCGAATGGGGGCTGTCGCTCAAAGAAGTTGCTGCAGGGGGTGACGGTGAGAAAGGAACGATGGTCACGGGGAACACAGATTCAAGGAAACCTGAAAGGGAGAGGATGGGTATAGCGGGGGGCACGGAAAGCCAGGATGAGATCAGGGTGGCAGTCGAAAGGGCGTTGGAAAATAAGCTCAGGCCGGTTATGGAGATGCTTACGGAGGTGAGGGATCGCGGCCCCACATTGAGAGATGTTATCGGTGGTATCGGCTATATCATTGGCCTTGTGGGGCTTGCCGCCTATCTCAGATATCGCCGAAAACCCACCGACTCCAACCAGGAAAAGGACAACGGCTGATACGATGTTAAAGGAACCTTTTGCTACCGGAAGCTCCCAAATCCACTCCCTCGATCCGAGGTTAAAGCTCCTTTTTGCAGCGTCCTGTTCCTTCGTGGTGGCCCTTTCAAACCGGTTCCCGGCCCTGTTCGCGGCCCTTTTGTTCTCCCTCCTGCTAATTGGTCTTGCCAGGCTGAATATCCGGGAAGTGACCAAGAGAATGGCCCTTGTTAACGGGCTGGTCCTCTTTTTCTGGCTGGTCATCCCTGTTACTTACAAGGGGACCCCCCTGTTTCATCTTGGCCCGCTGCAAGGTACCATGGAAGGGGTTCTTCTTTGTACAAGGATTACCCTCAAATCCAACACGATCTTCCTTGTATTTGTTGCGCTGGTATCAACCATGCCGATCACCACACTGGGCCATGCCATGAACCGCCTGCGCCTCCCGGGAAAACTGATTCATCTACTGCTCTTGACATATCGTTACATATTTGTCATTGATCAGGAATACCAGCGCCTTATAAGGGCTGCGAAAATTAGGGGTTTTCGGCCAAGAACCACCATGAACAGTTACAGAACATATGCCTACCTCATTGGAATGCTTTTTGTACGCGCTTCAGCCCGGGCGGAACGGGTGCATCAGGCCATGGTTTGCCGCGGATTTGACGGGAGATTCTATTGTCTTCGACAATTTTCTCCTACTCGAACGGACTGGATGTGGTCCGGTCTTATGATCCTCATCATATTTTCCCTTGTGAGTCTGGAATGGGCAGCAATCAACTAATTATCAATCTGGAAAATATATCTTTCACGTACCCGAACCGCGCCCCAGTCCTGGATGAACTCACGCTTCGGTTGTCCAAAGGTGAACGTCTGGGTCTGGTGGGCCCCAACGGTAGTGGCAAGACCACCCTGTTCCATATCATCATGGGCCTGTTGAAACCCTGCTCCGGCAGGATAGAGATCTTGGGGAGACCCGTCACCAGAGAAAAGGACTTCAGAGAGGTCCGGAAAAAGATTGGCCTTCTTTTTCAGGATGCTGACGACCAGTTATTCAGCCCCACTGTCTTAGAGGATGTGGCCTTTGGCCCCCTGAATCTGGGGAAATCCCATCAGGAGGCCAGGGATATTTCGGTCTCTACGCTGAAGATGCTGGGGCTTGGCGGATTGGTAGACAGGATAACCTATAATCTGTCAGGAGGAGAAAAAAGGCTGGTTTCCTTGGCTACTGTCTTAGCCATGGAACCGGAGGCGCTTCTCCTCGATGAGCCGAGCAATGGATTGGATGACGATACGAAAGAGAAGCTTATTGATGTCCTTTCGGGTCTCGATCTTTCCTATATATTGATCACACACGAAGCTGATTTTTTAGCCAAGACCGTCGATCGTATTTGCAGGATGGGGGACGGAAAAATCCTTACTGACCATGAATCGTACCTCCACTACCATTTACATGAGCATGAACAGGGAAAATATCCGCACAAACATGAATGAGTGATGGGAAGCCCTACCAAAACTCAGAGCGTATTCCTGAAAGAAATCTCTTTCTCGCTTCATTGACATAATGGTTCATCGGAGAAGTCCCATATGACAAACTACACAATAGCAGTAATTCCCGGCGACGGAATCGGCAAGGAGGTAGTCCCGGAAGGGATCCGCGTGCTCGAAAGGGTCGGGAAACAATATGATATCTCCTACGATTGGGAAACTTTTTCCTGGAGTTGTGAGACATACCTGCGTACCGGCCGGATGATGCCGGAGGATGGGATGGAACAACTCAGACAATGTGATGCAATCTACCTTGGCGCAGTCGGGTTTCCCGGGGTGCCCGATCACATCTCACTATGGGGACTGCTGATACCGATTCGCCGGCAGATGAAGCAATACGTTAATCTGCGTCCTGTCCGCATGCTGAAGGGGATGGTATCGCCGTTACGGGGACGCGGCGTCGGGGATGTTGATTTTCTGGTTGTCCGGGAGAACAACGAGGGTGAGTATTCTGAAATCGGCGGACGTCTCTATTCAGGAACCGAGGCAGAGATGGCGGTACAGGAGACCGTATTCACGCGGAGGGGTGTGGACCGGATACTACGTTATGCCTTTGATCTGGCACGACATCGAAAAGCAAAGCACGTCACCTCGGCGACAAAGTCGAACGGTATTATTCACACTATGCCGTATTGGGATGAGAGGTTTGCGGCCATCGCTGCCGAGTATCCCGATATCAGAACCGATCAGTACCATATAGATATTCTCTGCGCCAATTTTGTCCTCCATCCTGACTGGTTTGATGTGGTGGTCGGCAGCAACCTCTTCGGCGATATCCTTTCGGATTTAGGCCCAGCGGTCGCAGGTACGATCGGTGTTGCCCCATCCGCCAACATTGATCCGACCCGCGAATTCCCTTCCATGTTCGAACCGGTACACGGGTCCGCCCCCGATATCGCAGGAAAGGGGATTGCCAATCCGATCGGACAGATCTGGTCCGGGGCCATGATGCTGGATCACTTGGGGTCCCCGGAGGCCGCCACCGCTGTGGAGCGGGCAATCGAGAGGGTGCTGGGAGACGGTTCCCTTCGCACGCCCGATATGGGTGGAAAAGCGACGACGGTTGAACTGGGACAGGCGATTGCGGAAGCCCTGTAGCTTCGTTTTTTTCTGTTGCGTGGCCCCCTGTCTGTATGACGTTCCACACATGAAAGGAGATTAAATCGATACGTTCTGGCGTGTCTGATTCTGGATTTCGCCGCTTTCAGATCTCGCTAACCTTGCCGCTGACAGCGATATCCGGAAACTGAAACAGACCCTGGTAGTCTTTGTGCAACACCTGAGGAAAGACCATATGATTGATTAGATCAGGAGGAAGTACAGACCATGCGTTCGGATATACTGAAAAAAAATATCGAAACCCTGCCGCACAGGGCGTTACTGCTATCCACAGGGCCCGCATCGGTCACATTGAAATGGAGGCCTACAACGGCGGACCGATTGGCGCCATAAGAGATGGCGATGTTATTGAGATCGATATCCCGAAAACAATACTGAACGTCAGATTAAGCGAAGCAGAAATAAGAAACAGATTGAAGAGCGTCAAAATCCCGGAAAGAGATCTCACGCCATTATTGGAACGTTACAGGGAAAAATTCAAAGGGACCAATTGTTATGGACATTAGCTGGGGGAGTGTAGATGAAGGTTCCGGGCGATAATTCAAAAACTCGAACCTGGAAAGAGAGCGTCAGGTTTCGGTTTGAGGATTGGGGATGGGTCGTCATCAACATCGGTATGGGCATCGGCGCCGGTATTGCCATACTGCCGGTAGAAGTCGGCATGAAGGGCTTCTGGGTCTTCATGCTCGCTTCCGTGATCGGATACCCCTCCATGTATCTCTTTCAGAGGGTCTTTGTAAACTCGCTCGTGGAAGCCAGGTCGTGCAACGATTACCCGGGGATTATCTCCGAATACTTAGGAAAGAACTGGGGGGCCGCTATTGGCTTTCTCTATTTCCTCATGCTGATCATCTGGTATTTTGTCTATTCGGAGACCGTTATCCGGGACAGCGCATCCTATCTGCAAACCTTTGGCTTTTCTGCCTCCAATTTATCTTCCAATCCGCTGTACATCATCGGGGTGATTTCCCTGCTGACCTTTATTGCCGCCATCGGGGAAAAGCTCCTTTTCAAGCTCTCGAGTGTGCTTGCATTGACCGTTCTGACGATCATTTTCCTCATGAGTCTCGCCATGATCCCGGATTGGAGCACAAAAAACATTGCAGCCCCGCCCGGTGTCATTACACTTTCGAAGGATGCGATTATCACGCTTCCCTTTGTTCTCACCTCCATCCTCTTTATTCAGTCCCTCAGCCCGATGGTGATTTTCTTCAGGCAGCACAGTGATTCCAAACCGGCGGCGCGTTTCCGTTCCCTGCGGGCGGTGAACCTGGCCTTTGGGATCCTTTTTGTTGTCGTCTTCTTCTATGCCAACTCCTTTAACCTGTCCATTTCCCAGAGTCAGGCGACAGAGGCGTTTAAGGAAAATGTGTCAGCGCTGGCGATCGCAGCACAAGGATCAAAGCATCTCTTTGTATCTATTTTGGCGGTGCTACTGGATATCTTTGCGGTCATATGTTGTTTCTTCTCGGTTTTCTTAGGTCTCAAGGAGGGGACCCGTGGGCTCGTTCTCAATCTCCTCAAACGCTTCCGGGCCGAAGAGCAGGTCAACAAAAGGTTGCTGGACTGGATTATCGCTGTTTTTCTCGTGCTTCTTGCAACGGGGGATACGCTTGTCGATATCAAGATCCTTTATTTTACCTGGATATGCAGTCCCATTTTCGGGATTGTGGGATGTTTTGTCCCTGCCTACCTGGTTTATAGACTCCCGCAACTCCACAAATATAAAGGTCCGCACCTCTACGTCATTATCTTCGTGGGAATCCTCCTATGTCTGTCGCCTTTTCTGGCAATATGAGACCTTTGCAAAACGCCCCCTTTTGCCAGATTTCTGCGCCTGCCCCGTAGCTCCGGTAGATGGTACTGGGGTCAGGCTCAGATTTTAATCCTCGAAATACTCAGTGTATTCCTGCGATTAAAATATTCGCCTTCCCCTCCGGGGCGTAGGCCCCTCTGGGCCGGAGGCTTGAACTCGAACAAAATTGAGCATTTTTCAAAGGTCTCAATATGAGCAAAAACTTTTGGTGAAAGGTTTCTGAAGGAATCGTCCTTCAGCCGCTAAAAACATTTGTTCAGCATGATATTCAGGATGGCCGGGTCCATTCCCCCGAGACCCGATCGCGTGAGTTTGCCGAGGTTGCGCATGGTCGCTTCCGGGGTCTGATCGATGATGCCATCAACCGGCTTTACGACGGTGCCCTGGAGGGCCATAAGGGCACTTTTCACCCCTGAGGAAGTGGCTTCGCCAACCTTCAGCGCGCAACTCGTTTTGGCCCCGTCGCATATAACCGTGGCAAAATTTTCAATATGGTTTTTTATGGCACCCCCGATTTTTTCCACCGTTCCGCCCAGCAGGTGGGTCACCCCTGCCGCAACACCGGCCCCTCCAGCGACTGCACTGCCACAAAGCGGGCCTATCCTCCCCGCGAGGGTCTTGATGTAACAGGTCACGAGATAACTCAGGGTAACCGACTTGATCAGAAGCAGACTGTCCTCGAGCGTAGCAAATCCGGTTGCCGCCACAACAGGCGTCCCTGCAGCAATGCCCTGATTGCCGCTCCCGGCCAACGTCATGGCTGGAAGCATGACCCCACCCATACGGGAATCGATCCCCGCCGCAGCAAACATCCCTCCAGCGAGAACCATATCATTTTTGAGAAGTCCCTGGCGCAGCAGACTCTGCTGGGTCTTCCCTACACCGAGACCCGGGCCATGGGAAAGGCCATACTTGACCAGACTCATATTAAGATCGATCCCCCGTTGAATATAGGTGATGTCATCTCTGTCCAGATCATCTGACAGATCCACCATCTCTCCGAGAGAGAGGGAAGTCAGCCAGGGCTCCAGTTCTTCAGCACTCAGATCTTCGCTCCCCATGCCCCTCAAGAGAGGGTGGTCCTGCTGGGGGTGACCGTCTATGCTGAGGGATTCGATGTGATCGTGCCGGCCCGTTATGACGGCCTCTGCCGTATGGCCCCCTGCCTTGATGATCGTCCTGACATAGAGACCCTCCTGCCCCTCTTTGATTCCTGCAGAAACCTTGCCATTCTTCAATAGCGATTCAGCGTTTTCCAGCCCTTGTTTGTCAACAGTTGAGAATACCTGAAGCCGGTTTTCCGGTTTCCCGGCAACCGCCCCCATGGCCGCGGCCAAAGGGATGCCGCTTCGACCCCCAGAACCGGGGATGATGACGCCCATGGCATTTTTGTAGATGTTGGGATCTGTGGCCACTTCAATCGATTCGATGCTCGTTTCTTTCAAAAGTGCGGCGGCGGCGGCCGCACTGAGTCCAACGGCAGCCGGTTCGGTACAACCCAGGCCGGGATCGGTCTCAATGTGCAAGAGGTGTTTTGCCTTGTTGTGAAGGATGTCCTTTAGGGTGAAGCCCATAATTTGTCTCCTGGTATTTTGGGGTGACTAAAATTGAAGTTGCCCGCAACAAGTTGCGGCGAATCTCCGACTGTTAAGGTAATTTTTATGCGTTCGCTGTTCAGTTCAATATGGCCGGCAAATATTCTTACCTAACTTCGGTTTTAATTGGAAGTGGTTTTTTCTGCAAAAAAAGCGATATGCTACAAATTTTTCCTCTTTTTTGCTGACAATCATTCCCAAGGAATGTGATGAGGGAAAAAAAGGAACAAAAAAAGATAGCTTTTTTTTAAAAAGATGTTATTATTCGCATCATCAAGAAGGCTCGCCTCAAATAGCGGGCCGGTTTCGTTACTAAAGGAAGTTCCATTTACCGAAGTGGCACCTTTACGTTTGGAACCATGAAAATCTATGAAAGGGGGGTGTTACTATGGCGAATGGAACAGTAAAGTGGTTCAGCGACCAAAAGGGTTTTGGCTTCATTGAACAGGATGATGGACCGGATGTGTTTGTCCACCATTCAGCGATCGATGCCACAGGCTTTAAATCCCTGAACGAGGGCGACCACGTTACCTTTGACATTGAAAAGGGTAAAAAAGGTCCTGCTGCGGCAAATGTGAAGCTCGTCTAACCGATTCTATTGCTACGTTGAAAAAGGGCATTTCCTGGGATGAGAAGGGGATGCCCTTTTGTTTTGTGCTTGACTCCGGATGACAGGGAGATCTTTTTCATAGGTCTCAGGTCTCAGTTTATTGCTGTGCGCTGTCTACTGGTGAAAATGAAATGAACCCGAAATCGTCAAGCCTCAGATATTCGTCTTTCTTTTTGGGTGTACCATCCGGGTTTCGAAAAACATAACCTGAAAGCTTGACCCCCTCCATAAACAGGTCCCACTGGTCCGTGAGGATATCACCCTCGACCCAGCTTTTCCCGGTGTCAGAACCCAGAAGGCTTCGAAGGGTGGCCTTCCCGTCCTTTGTCCGATCGACCCAGAATTGTTCTTCAGTGAATGGCTCAAATCCGATCATTGTCCGACCAAACAGCAGCATCTTTATCTCATTGCCGGTCAGCCTGTTCTGGTCAGATATCTTGAGATATCCGGAAGTCCCGCCCGGCATTCCGGCCATCACGAGACCGCTCGCCAGACGATCGGCAACTTTCGGGTTTTTTATGGGAAAACCATACATAAGGTTTCTCAGATTAGCAGGGATTGGCGAAAACGGCCAGTTCTTCAAGAAGTTCTGCAGTACGGTGCGGGCCTCCTGTTTCCGGCCGAGGTGTGCATAGGCGGCTATGAGAGGCGCTGCCAATGGACGGACTTCGGGATTATAAGTAAGGGCCCTTTCAATGAGAGTGACAGTTTCTTCTAATTGGCCCAGGCAGAAACGGGCCATTCCCTCGACAAACAAATAGACTCCGGGGAGATTGGGATCGAGACGCCTTGCCTTTTTTAGGAAACCTAAGGCTTCCGCCGGCCTGTCTGCCATAATCAAAGCGTCTGCCATCATGAGGTGTGCGCCGGGATCATTGGGATCAACGGCGATGGCACGTTCAGCTTCGGCAATGGCATCTTCATATTGGCGCTTGAATAGAAACATACTCGAAGCCACCTGGTGTGCAAGGGAAGTAGGGTTTTTCATGGCCATCTGCAGGTATTGAAGTGCTTTCGCGCGCGCCTCGATCCACGACATGCCTAAGCTCTTTAGCAACCCCATCCATGAACCGTCGGAATATGTCTGAGCCAGGGCAGCGTAAGCCTGCCAATATTCAGGGTCTAACTGGATGGCTTTCTCAAAATAGGGGATGGCCCTCGCCAGGTCTTCGGGCGTGAGCCTGAAGATATATTCACGCCCCTGTAGAAATGCATCATACGCCGCGATGTTATCCGTCTTCTTGCGGGCGACCGCCTGCTGCTCACCCAGAGTCAGTTTTATTGCCAGGGCTGCAACGATCATTTTAATGATTCTGTCCTGCAAGGAAAAAACGTCTTTGAGCTCTCCGTCATATCGCTCTGCCCAAAGATGGTGGCCGGTGGTGGCCTCAATGAGCTGGGCATTAATTCGTATCTTATTGTCGGCCTTTCGGATGCTCCCTTCCAATACGTATCGTACGCCAAGTTCCTCCCCGACCTGCTGTATCTTTACGGGCTTCCCTTTGTATGTGAACGTGGAACTCCGGGCGATGACAAAGAGATCGGAGATTTTGGAAAGATCGGTAATCAGGTCTTCTGTCATCCCGTCGGCGAAATATTCCTGTTCCGCGTCACCGCTCATGTTGACAAAAGGGAGTACAGCGATCGAAGGTTTATCCGGGAGCGGAAAGGCCATCTTCGCCACAGAGGCGACATCTTCGGGAAGGGGAGGGCGCAAGTAAAATCTCCAGAACAAAACCCCAGCAGCGCCAAGAATCAGAACGACCACCAAGGCCAGAGCTGCCCGCTTCCATCCTCTTATTCCGGACACCGTCGCTTTCCTTTCTTTGGAGGCGGCAGTCCCGGGCCCCATCCCAATCCGATATACCCGTATGGGCTCCACAATATTCTTGACCGCGTGCTCTCCCATATATTCGTTCCACAGGGTCAGCTTATTCTTGATATGCTCATACACGGTCCCTGAGATGCAAATCCCGCCTGGCTCGGCCAACCCCTCCACGCGGGCGGCAATGTTGACGCCATCGCCGTAAATTCTATCACCGTCCTGGATCACGTCCCCTAAATTTACCCCGATGCGAAATGCCATCTTGCGCTCTTCAGGCAGTTGCGCATTCCTGACCTTCAATACCTGCTGGATTTCAACTGCGCACTGCACCGCATCCACCACACTGGCAAACTCGGCTAACAGGTTGTCTCCGGGGGAATCAATCACCCGGCCCCGGTTCTGCTGGACAGTGGTGGTTATCACTTGCCGATGGGAAGTTAAGGTACGGACTGTCGCCTCCTCGTCTTCGCCCATGAGACGGCTGTAGCCCGCCACATCTCCCTCTGTGCCAATGATAGTGAGACACTTCCCCCCCAATAGTTTAGTGTAGGGCG
>JACNIU010000259.1 GCA_014382905.1 Desulfobacterales bacterium | reverse complement strand
TGATCAGAAGGGGTATATTCGAGGCAATTATTTCTGCAGGCAAATAGAAAGGTCGGACAAGCGAGTGGAGAGATACAATTGATCTTTGTCCTTGGCCCTGACACATTTATTGAAGAATGCCGCCTTTCGCTCTCTGAGCGGTAGGCCCAGTCTTGGTGTTGCGTTCGGATGTTAACCGCTAACGTGTTACTCTTTTTCGTTTTGTCCATTATCAAATGGAACAACAAGGTCCTCGTTCTAATCATTTGTCACCGGGACCTCTCACCAGGGCCAGTGCCGTTTTAATCAGATGATCGGGTGTGAATCCGAATTTTTCATACAGGATCTTACTCGGGGCCGAGGCGCCGAATCGATCAAGGGCGATTACCTTGCCCATATCTCCAACGTAGCGGTGCCATCCCTGCGAGATCCCGGCTTCGATGGCAATCCGGGCCTTTATCTCAGGGGAGAGAACGTGGTCTCTGTATTCTTTATCCTGCCTGTCAAACAACTCCCAGGACGGCATGCTCACAACCCGGGCTTTGATCCCTTTTTCATCAAGCCTTTTTGCCGCTTCGAGGGCAATATGGACTTCGGAGCCGGTGGCAATCAGGATGAGGTCGGGATTACTGTCTTCGGCATCCCGCAGTATGTAGGCGCCGCGAATCAGGTTGTCAGCAGGGGGATAGACATTACGATCCAGCACAGGGACGCCCTGTCGCGTGAGGGCAAGCGCAACCGGACCAGTGTCAGGCTGCAGGGCCACTTTCCATGCCTCGGCGGTTTCATTGCCATCACATGGCCGGATAACAGTAAGTTTCGGGATTGCTCTCAACGAGGTTAGCTGTTCCACCGGTTGGTGGGTCGGCCCATCTTCTCCCAGGCCGATGCTGTCGTGTGTAAAGATATAGATGACTTTCAGACCCATGAGGGCTGCCAATCGGATGGCAGGGCGCATGTAATCGGAAAAAATAAGAAAGGTCCCCCCGTACGGGATGATTCCTCCGTGGAGTGCCATGCCGTTTAAAATGGCTCCCATCCCGTGTTCCCGGACACCGAACCTCAAATTGCGCCCGCCGTAGGCATTTGCCTGGAAATCCTCCTCACCTTTGATCTCTGTCTTGTTGGATGGGGCCAGATCCGCGGAACCACCTATCAGGTTAGGGATTTGTCCTGCAAGGGCATTCAAGACCGTACCCGAGGCCACCCTGGTAGCCATCCCTTTTGGATCTGCCGGGAAAAAGGGTACGTTTTTGTCCCATCCTTCCGGAAATACGCCATTCATGAATCTATGCCATTCTTCTGCCAGGCCGGGGAACGCCTGACAATATGAACGCAGTCTTCCCTGCCAGAGATCTTCTTTTTCCTGTCCATTTTCAACTGCCGGACGGAAATGATTCCGCACCTCATCAGGGACAATAAAAGATGGCTCAAGGGGCCAGTGGATGTTTTTCTTGGTCAATCGGATCTCTTCCCCACCTAAAGGCTCTCCGTGAGCAGATGGATGATCCTCTTTGTTCGGGCTTCCATAACCGATGCGGGTCCTGATCGCAATCAGCGAGGGCCTCCCTGTCTCCTCCCGGGCACGGGTTATGGCCTCCTCGATGACTTCGAGGTTATTTCCGTCCTTTACCGTTTGCACATGCCAGTCGTAGGCCTTGAAACGGGCGGTCCTGTCTTCGGTAAACGCAATTTCTGTGCTACCCTCTATGGAGATATGGTTGTCGTCGTACAGGTAGATCAGTTTCCCGAGCCGGAGGTGGCCTGCCAAAGAGGCGGCCTCGTGCGAGACCCCTTCCATGAGATCCCCGTCGCTGACAATGCCATATGTGAAATGGTCAACAATCGCATGACCCGGACGGTTGAAGTACGCGGCCAGGAAGCGCTCTGCAATGGCCATACCGACGCCGCTGGCAAAACCCTGGCCCAACGGGCCGGTCGTTATTTCAACGCCAGGTGTGAGGGAATACTCGGGGTGGCCGGGTGTCTTGCTTTTCCACTGGCGAAATTCCTTGAGATCGTCTACGGAGAGATCATATCCTGTCAGGTGAAGGAGGCTGTAGAGCAACATGGAGCCGTGCCCTGCCGAGAGGATGAAACGGTCTCTGTCAGACCATCCGGGATTAAGGGGGTTGTGCCGTAAGAACCGGGTCCATAGGACATAGGCCATAGGGGCAGCCCCCATCGGCATGCCGGGATGTCCCGAATTGGCCTTCTCCACTCCGTCCGCTGAGAGCATTCTAATGGTATTAACGCACAACTCATCCAGTTTTGATGCCATCTTTCGCTTAAACTCCTTTCAGATCTAATTAAAATTGGATATCTCTTTCCTGACTCTCTTGAGGATCATGGGGATAAAAAAGGAAAAAACAAAAAGACTCACTGCAAAAAAGATTTTAAAGGAAACCAGATCTCCCCACTTCCCGGAAGCCCACACATCTTTCAAAGTCCCGCTTAAGAAGGTGAGGACGAAAATGGAAACAATAACACCTAACCCTGTCCCGAACAAATAGTCCCAGAAGCGGACCTTTGTCAGGCTCAACCCGTAGTTCATGGGCGTAAAAGGTGAATTGAGCAACCGCAGGTAAAGCACCGTTGTAAATCCTTTTCTCTCAATGGCGTCATCATATTTCTTTAACCGGTCTCCGATTATGGAGGCGATAAAGTCCCTCCCTAAGGTCCTTCCCACGAAGAATGCGGCGCTGGCCCCCCCCAGTGCCCCAAGCCATCCACAAAAAAATCCCCAGGAGGCGCCGAAAAGCCCGGCCCCCAATATGATCGGGATGCTTGCCGGTACAAAGAGACATATGGCAAGGGCTTCGAGAAGCGTAAAGACTACCGGGGCCCATATTCCTGTTTCATTTAGGACATGGCCCAATGACTGGGATGTTATGAAGTCTTTCACGGGCGTAATCCGGAACAGACAGACAGCCCCAGCAATAAACAGGACAAGGATCAGGAATTTCCCCAATGCTCCTTTGGTGAACCGCTCTTTTTTAGTGGACATTATCTCCATTACCATAACTTAAATGCAGTGAGGGCGGGGACGGACTCTCTTTAACAGCTTTTTGATAGGTAATCAATGACGAACCATCAAATTGAGACCTTTGCAAAACGCCCCTTTTTGCCCGATTTCTGCGTCAGGCTCAAATTTTAATCCTCGAAATACTTAATGTATTCCTGCCTGCCCCGTGGAATGCGAAGCCTATTCCTCTGGGGTGGTTAAAATATTCGCCTTCCCCTCCGGGGCGTAGGCCCCACGGGCCGGAGGCTTGAACTCGAACAAAATTGAGCATTTTTCAAAGGTCTCAAATTCTGGCCCGTGTGAGGCTCCAACAAAATTTTGGCGATTCAGCGGGGCGGTTAGATCTGTCCCCTCAATTTTGCCCAAATCAGGCCCATATATTCATGCACGGCACACGAAGCGTCTTCTAACGCGGAGGAGTTGGGAAAGAACGACTTAGGCGTCAGAACCTGCCTTGTGCTTGCTGTCTGTCCTGCGGGGGCCGGGATGGGGTCCATCCCCTGTTTCCTGAAAAGGGCTACGGCGCGCGGCATATGAACAGCGGAAGTAACTAACACAAACGGGTGGTTGGCGACTATCGATTTAATCAATCGGGCCTGATCTTCCGTATCGTTGGATGCGGGTTCAAGAATTATTTGATTTCTATCAATCCCAATAAAAGTGGCAACCTCAGCCATAATGTGAGCTTCAGGTATAGGATCAAATGCTCCACACCCCGACACGATGAGCTTGCTCCCCGGATTTTGACGAAATATTCGAATACCTTCCATAAGTCGGACCATCGAATGACGGGTCAGTTGACCGGTTACGGGTATTGAAGGATCGGAATGTTGACCCCCTCCGAGCACCACAACATATTTCACCCTTTCATTTGCTTTTGTGGCGGAAGCTGGCGATCCTTTGTCCATCATATAGGGGCTGAATTTGCCTTTCAGGGGGTCGTTCAGGGCGTTGGAAACCGGGTCATAGCTGAAAAATGTGAGCGCGACCAGTCCGATGGTGACTAAGATTTTCCCGGCAACTTCTCTTTTGCCGCGCCATAGGAGAAACAAACCCAAAAAAGAGATCAACAGGCACAATGGCAGTGGAAGAAAAAACGAACCGAGTATCTTTTTAAGAAGAAACATTTTGAAGGCTCCTTGTCTGTGTTTCTCTCCGTAAAAAAATATTGTAAAGAGCAAGAAAAGAGGGTACAAGTGTTTCCAGCTCAAAGGCTGCGGATTTTGGGCGGTCTATATATTTTTGGAGGAATCCTGATGAATGATATCTTAGACTTTTTTGTATGTGACATCTGCTCAAATAAGAATTTCAACCTCGTTTACAATTTCTGCCTCAGGTTTCATGGGGTGAATTTTTCTGATGACCTGATATACGATAAAATAATTGAAGAAAGATATCAGTGTACAAAGTGTCAAAAAACCTTTTCAAAAAAGGCAATAGAAGAGGGTTTATCCGTCCTCCGCAGAAAACGTAAAAAAAACTAAAGGCTTATCTCATACTGTTCTAAATGGAAGGTTTCTTTCCCGATGATGCTGATTCTCTTGCCTATCCTCTTTTCTAAGTCAATGATCGCTTTCTGTTCTTCTTCCCGTAAGACTTTGTCTATTTCCGGATGTGCTAAAATATAGACGTGCCCACCTTCTTCAGGATTTGTGCATTCTCTTTCCAGATCTCTAAAGATTTCGTAGCAGATGGTCTTGGCTGACTTGAGAGTACCTCTTCCCTCGCAGTAGAAGCAGGCATTGCTCAGCAGTCGGTTCAAGCTCGCCCTGGTTCTCTTTCGGGTCATTTCAATGAGCCCTAAGTCTGACATCTGGAGGATATTTGTTTTTGCCTTATCTTTGCTCAAGGCCTCTTTGAGGGCCATGGAGACCCTCTGACGGTTCGAGGCCTTTTCCATGTCGATGAAGTCGATAACAATGAGGCCGCCGATGTTCCTGAAGCGAAGCTGGTAGGCAATCTCCTTTAGCGCTTCCAGGTTTGTCTTTAAAATGGTCTCCTCTAAATTCCTCTTCCCGACATAACTGCCGGTATTCACATCTATTGCGGTGAGGGCCTCTGTAGGTTCAATTACGATATAGCCTCCAGATTTTAGCCAGATTTTGTTCCCGAGAGCCCGCGAAATTTCTATTTCAATCCCAAAGGCGTCGAAGATAGGATCAGTCCCCTCATAAAGCTCGACAGAGTATTTCAACTTAGGGGCGAATGTCTCGATAAATTCCATTATGTTGTCATATTCTTCACCCGAGTCAATAACCAGACGGTCAACTTCCCTTGTAAACAGATCTCGAACCGCCCTCAGGGAGATGGATAAATCCTTGTATAGCAGGATAGGGCTTGTACCTTTTTCCATTTTAGTCTGGATGTTCCCCCAGAGCTTCAGGAGGAAGTCCATCTCAGCCTCTAACTTTTCCTTGGTGCCATCTTCAGCAACCGTTCTTACTATGAATCCGAGAGGGCCCGGCCTGATTTTCCTGATAACCTCCTTGAGTCTTTCCCTTTCCTCTTTATGCTCGATTTTTCGAGAGACACCGATATGATTAACCGTCGGCATAAGGACAAGATGTCTCCCTGGAAGGGAGATGTGAGAAGTCAGCCTGGCCCCCTTATTCCCCAAGGGCTCTTTTGCTACCTGGACCATGATGTTTTGACCTTCATGGAGCAAATCCTCAATTTGCAATGAGGTGTTATGAAGTTGATCCATTTGTGATGTCTCGGGGTCGATGAGATCGATGTCCTGACCGGTCTTGCTGGTCTCCAGCATCATCTGCTCGAGGTCTGAAAAATCTTTGTATACATCTGAAACGTAAAGAAAGGCCGTTCTGCCGAGACTAATGTCCACGAAAGCGGCCTGCATGCCCGGGAGCACCCTGACTACCCGTCCTCGATAGATGTTTCCCATCAGTTCCTGACCGCTATCTCGTTCAATATGAAGTTCCACAACAACGCCGTTTTCAACAAGGGCGACCCTGGTCTCGTAAGGCCTGGCATTGATTATAAGTTCATTGGACATAAGCCGTCTCCTTTTTCGAAGCAACGCCCGAAAATATGGCGCTTTCAGAGCCGGTATTTACGGGAATCGTTTGGTTTAAGCAGGCTCTAAGACTTGCCCTGTCTTCAGCACACTTATATTAAGGAGGTCGTTAGCATTCAGGGAAAAAATGGCTTTTAATATCTCCGTTGGTTTTAATCCGGGCCCCTCTGTTTCTTTCACGGTCAATTTTAGCTTGTTTGGCGAGACAAGGGAAATGGCCCTGACAAGGGGCCGGGCATCAATCTCATGTTCCCCTTTTTTCCCCGTTTTGACAACTGCAAAATGTTTTGATTCAAGAAAGCTTTGCAGGTCTTTTTCTTCACATCTCGGCCCGTTCAGGGTAATCAGGAAACTGCTTTCGCTTATACACCCTCTTTTTTTTGCAGGGGAAATCTCTTCAACAAGGGTCACGTCAATGCCCCGGGGGAGTTCACGATTGATCCTTTCTTTTATAATGGGGACATCCATCGCCTCCACCAATTCAATATCCACTAACTCTTGCATGCTTTCGGTGCCAACGGGGAGGGCAGCAAAAAACGAGACTCTGGGCATGGGATGATAGCCTTTGGAGTAAGCTAATTCCAGCCCGGCCCTTTTGAATGCCCGCACAAGAACCCTGACGAGTTCCAGGTGACCGAGATGCTTTGCACTGCCCACCTTTTTGTAGGTGAGGCGATATTTCTTTGTAGATTGAGGCGCCGTCCGAATAGCGGTTTCCGGGCTGTGGGATACCATAGCATATTTATGAAGGACCGGGTCAATGGTCTTATGGTCGCATACACCGCACTCCAGGCATTTGTCCCTGCAGTCAGGGGTCAGGTTCTCTTCTTTGGCCTTCTCCCATTCTCTTTTGAGGAAGGTCTTTGTAACACCTGACTTGATGTGGTCCCAGGGTAAGGTTTCATGGGGGGATCTCTCTCGATGTAGATAAAATTCGGGTTTCAGGCTCGCACGAATAAAGGCCTCTTCCCACGCCTCTTTTTTGAACTGTTCACTCCATGCGTCGAACTTCGCGCCAAGGCCCCACGCCTCCATAATGACACGGCCCAATTTCCTGTCGCCTCTCGCCAGGACACCCTCTAACCAGCTCAATTCCGGTCGATTCCATTTGACCCTGGCCCTGCTTTTTCTGAGACCTTCCTGGATCAGACGTAACCGTCTTCTGCTTTCCTCCAAGGCAATTTGGGGTGCCCACATGAAAGGGGTGTGTGCTTTGGGGACAAATGTTGAAATGCTGACGTTTAAGTTGTCTTTTTTCCCTTTTTTGCCGGCAAGACGCGTGATCTGTTTAGACAAGTCGATAATATCCTGTAGGTCCTCTTCCTCCTCAAATGGGAGCCCTATCATGAAGTAAAGCTTAATCAGGTTCCATCCGGCCCTGTAGACCTCCTTTGACGTTTCAATGATATCGTTTTGGGTCAGCCCTTTGTTGATGATCCTTCTGAGCCGGTCATTGCCTGCCTCCGGGGCCAGGGTAAAACCGGTCTTTCTTACCCTTTTTATCTGTTCCATCATTGCGCTATTCAGGCTGTCCATCCTGAGCGACGGGAGGCTTACCCCGATATTCCTTGAGGACAGCCGATCCATCAGGGCCTTGAGAAGGGGTCCAATACAGCTATAATCGCCAGAACTCAGGGAGAGCAGAGAGAGATCTTCGTAGCCGGTCAATTTCAGGGCCTCTTCCGCCTTCTTGATTATGGACTCGGGGGTTCGTTCCCGCACAGGACGGTATATCATTCCTGCCTGGCAGAATCGACAGCCCCGTGTACAGCCGCGTGAGATCTCTACGGAAACACGGTCGTGGATCAGTTGGGCGAATGGGACTATCTGACGCTCTGGGTAAGGGTAATCATCGAGATCGGGCAGAACAGCTTTTTTTATCTCCTGGTAGTCTGCATAGCTGGGTTCAATCTCTTTTACAGATCCATCAGAGTAATAGTGGAGGCGGAAAAAAGAAGGAATGTATACCCCCTTTATATGACGCAATTCATGCAGCAGATCCTTTTTACTTCCCTTTTTTTTCTTTTTAGCTTTCCTGACAGCGCGGCATATCTCTAATGCCGCGGTCTCTCCGTCACCGATTACCATTAGGTCAAAAAAATCAGCAACAGGCTCGGGGTTAAAACACGCCGGGCCTCCGGCAATGATAAGCGGGCTTTGGTCAGGTCTATCTTCAGCCAAGAGGGGGATGCTTGAAAGATCGAGCATGTTCAGGACGTTCGTGTATGAGAGTTCGTGCTGGAGGCTAAAGCCGACCAAGTCAAAGCTCGACAGGGGGTGGCCCGATTCCAGGGTCGCAAGGGGAATATTTCGGCGCCTCAGTTCCTGTTCCAGGTCAACCCATGGGCAAAAAACTCTCTCAGCGGAAAGCCACTCCTTGCTGTTAAGGATATTGTAAAGGATCTTTAGCCCTAAGTGGGACATACCCACCTCATAGAGGTCCGGGAAGGCAAGGGCGATGGACACTTCTGTCCGGGAAAGGTCTTTCCTTACGGAGTTAACTTCGTTGCCCAAGTAACGGCTGGGGCGGATCATATTTGAAAACCAGTTTTGATCTAAAATGGACATGATTTTTTTGGATGGAGTTTAGAGCTAAAGGTTCAGGGTTTACGATTTCCAGTTTCAACTTTCAGGTATTCTGCATCGAGTATCCGGGTACGGGTTCCTGCGAGTTCCGTAGAGTCAGTTAAGCACTCATTGACCGGGGCCGAACAGGGAGTAATAGGGTGATTTCGGCACCGCCTCCAGGGTGATTGCCCCCAGATATTTCTCCTTCAAGGAGATCGACAATTCTTTTTACAATGGCCAGACCCAGACCGGAACCCCTTTCCTTGGTGGTGAAAAAGGGTAAGAAGAGGCGTGAAAGGCCCTTTTCGTCAAATCCTTCTCCTGTGTCACGGATAACTATTTTGGCCCTCTCCGGCCTGCTTTCAGGCGATCCAGGCTCTAATGCGGTGGTGAGATGTAGCTCGCCTCCCTTATCCATGGCTTCAGAGGCATTTAAGAGCAGATTCCACAGCACCTGCCTGAGCTGATCTGAATCAGATTCAATTGTTATAGGGTAGTGGAGATTTGTAAGGATTTTTGTTTCGCTACTGCAACTTTGGCTGTTTTGTAAAAGCTCCAGGGATTCAAGAATTAACTGATTAAGGTCAAATTCTGTCAATTCCCTTCTTTTTGGCCTGGCAAAAAGAAGGAAATCGGCGACAAGACCATTGAGGCGGTCGGTTTCTCTTGCAATGATATCCATGAGTCGAGCGTTGACATCATTTTGTTCAATCTCCTCTCTCAACATCTCGATTGATCCGCTGATTGAGGCCATTGGATTCCGTATCTCGTGGGCCATTCCTGCGGCGAGTTCGCCGATAAGAACCAGCCCTTCAATCTTTTTCATCTCTTCTTCAATCTGTTTTATTTTCGTCACATCCTGCAAGATGAGGATTTGGCCTTTTTGATCACCCAATGAATACTGGAGAGGAGAGGTGGTGAGCCGCAGGTGGATCTTTGATCCGTCCGGTCTCCTGTAAGAGAGGTCTGTAAATGGCGATTGCATGTCGAGCGAGCCCCTTGAAACGGATTGAACGGCTGGATATTCGGCAAGAAGGGGGAGTTTATCCCGTACCAGATGTCCGCAGACGTGGTTTGCTCCTATCCCAAAGATTTTTTCTGCGGCGGGATTAAACAGAATAATTTCATTATGATCATCCAGGACGATCAACCCTGATGTGATGCTGTTGATGATGCTCTCGTTCAGGACCTCTAATCTGTTAAAGTCCACCTCCTTTACCCTCAATTCAACGCGGCTCCTTCTTGCCTGTTCAGAAAGGAAACTGCTGAGATATCCAACCAGATAAAAACCGGTCATATTTGAGAGTATTATGAAGAACAGGTAGGCGCTCTGATAAGTTTCAGGGTAACTCAGCCGGCTCCCTAAAGGATGAATCACGCCGTAATAGTGAAGATCTAACAGGAGACCATAGAAGATGCTGCTGCTGGACGCAGCGATCATACCTCCTTTTCGGTAAAGGAGGATGCTTCCGCTGAAAATACTTAGGATGTAAAGGAAGGAGAATATGCTTTCTATGCCTCCGGTAGTGTATATGAGACCTGTGATCAGAAGGGTATCAACAAGAAGGTGAATGTATGCCTGCAGAGTGATGTTGCCCAAATACTTCAGGAGAAAGACGTAAACGATGCTGATGAAATATACGGTAGCAAGAAAGAGGTAGTGGAGGGTGCGGACATCACCGAAATAGGGCCGGGATTCCTGTGCCTGGATGAATGTGAGGGCGCCTAAGAGAATAGAAATAAAGAGGACCCTCAAAAACATCAGGACCTGAAGACCCTTCAGGAGCTCCGGTCGAGGGGTTTTCTGCACAGTGCTGGTCATTTTTGTGGGATTACGAGCCCATGGCAGCAGCCATGGTGAAGATAGGCAGATACATGGCGACAACGAGTCCGCCTATAGATCCGCCGAGGAATACCATAAGCAAGGGCTCCAACATGGAGGTCATTGCCTCCACCGCTGCGTCCACTTCGTCGTCATAAAAGTCGGCAATCTTTTCAAGCATCGTATCAAGCGCGCCCGTGGCCTCGCCTACGGAGATCATCTGAACTACCATGCTGGGGAAAATTTCGTTTTCCGAGAGTGGTTCGGCAATAGGTTGCCCTTCGGCAATACTTGAGCGAACATCAAAAATAACCTCTTCGAGCACAACGTTGCCTGCAGTCTTGGCAACGATTTCCAGGGCCGTTATAATAGGCACTCCACTGGAAATCATTGTTCCTAAAGTCCGAGAAAATCTCGCCACTGCAACCTTTTTGAGTAGTGAACCAAAGACGGGCAACTTTAGTGCTAACGTGTCTGTGGTTTTTCTCCCCCCCTTGGTGGCCCTGTACCTTTTGAAAAGGAAGACGAACACCACAAGGACGATAATCATGTAGTGGATGTTTCCTTTGGTGAAATTGCTCATGGCCACAACAATTTGTGTAGGCACGGGCAAGGCCTTGCCAAAGCTTGCAAACATATCTTGGAATACCGGGATCACAAAAATCATGATCACAGAGATAACGATTAAAGCGATAGCGACAACAACGATCGGGTATGTCATGGCGCTCTTAATCCGTGTCTTCAGCTTTTCCGCCTTTTCTATATAGGAGGCTAAACGTTGCAGAATGGTGTCTAAGATACCCCCTACCTCGCCGGCAGCGACTAAATTAACAAATAGGCCATCAAATACTTTCGGATGTTTTTCCATGGCCTCAGCAAGACTTGAGCCCCCTTCCACGTCTCTTACAATCTCTTTGAGGATGCGCTTAAATGTCTTATTTTCTGCCTGATCGGCCAGTATTGTGAGGCCCTGGATTAGAGGAAGGCCTGCGTCTATCATGGTGGAAAACTGTCTGGTAAAGATGACGATATCCTTGTTGGTAACTTTGGGCTGCATGAAAGAAACATTTTCAAAGATATCCTTTGGCTTGAGCTTTATTTTTTTGATCTTAAGGTTACGACGCTTTAATTGCAGGACCGCAGATTTTTCATCGACTGCTTCCAGCGCTCCTTTTATGATTTTACCTTTTCGTGTCTCCGCAACCCAATTATAGCTTGGCATCGTCATCCTCCCCAGGGCCTCTTCCTGGCCAAAAACCGGTTGAGTGCATTCCTAATTGATTTTGTGCGCCTATAATTTACAGAAAAATTTACTAAGTATAGATAATTTAGCTTCCTCTGTCAAGGGATCTTCCGCATTCCTTTAGTTTCTGAATAGCCAATAGAATGCCTTATGGTGATTTTATTATCGCAGAATCGTTCCAGCATGTTCAATTGAAAACTGATAGTCTATCGGATATTGTTCTTGACAAGTTGTGCAGGTTAAATGTTATATGTTCCCGACACAAAATCGTGATGAAAACCGGGGCCGTGAGCGGTTAAGTTCGCCGATCATGTTGACCTCGGGCTTTCATTTTTATTCATTGGGTATCAAATCACAATCAGTTTAACTAAGAAGGAGATTTTTTAATTAAGGAGGTATGCAAAGTGAGCGACATTATTGCTCCCATGGGAGGAAAGGTCATCGATGTCAAGGTAAAGGTCGGCGATGCCGTAAATGAAGGGGATGAAGTGGTGATCCTCGAGGCCATGAAGATGGAACTGCCCATCGCTGCTGAAGCATCCGGCACGGTGAAAGAGGTTAAATGCAACAAGGGTGATACCGTTGAGGCGGAAGGTGTGCTGATCGTATTGGAGTGATATCTGTTTTAAAGGTCATGAGGTTTTGCGCCGGAGAAGCTATTTATTCTCCGGCGTTTTTTGTTTTTATGATGGTTGGAAAGGGGAGATTTTCAATCCCTTATTGAGCGGCCTTTTTTGCCTCCATTCTCTGCACTGCTCTGGAGATAATGCTCCCGGAAAGAGACATCCCCAGGAAGAGCACCATTAGTACCATAAAGACCCCTATGTATCTGAGAACGAGTGTCCCGATAATCCACGTCCAGTTATCCTTGACGATGATGACCTCAGCCCCCTCTTTTCCCCCCTTTGAGATCGTTATGGAATGCCACGGCATTTTCCCGTCGTCTTCGATATAAGTGGCATCTTTCCATTCCCTGAACTTGATATCTTCGAAGTCCTTCAGTGCCTTTCTGTAGAATGAAACTACCTCATCGTGGGACAACTGCGTCTTCAATTCCAGGCGAGAATCTGTTTTTTGGATAGCCTTCCCCTGGGGGATGACAGGGGCCCCGAGAAACGTCTCCGCGTTTGAGGAGAGGGGGAAAAAGACCAATATCAAGAGAAAAAGTGCTGATTTCTTCATTATGTAGGCCCTCTGCTTGGTGGCTGAACGAAAAATCCTTTCAGGCACGATTAGGTTTCACTTCTTTGTCCCTGCGTTGAGTAATAATGTTCAACGCTATTGCATCTTAATCGAACATGGCGATAAACATGCCCGCTGCTGCGGCTGAGCCAATAACCCCTGCAAGATTAGGACCCATGGCATGCATGAGAAGGTGATTGGTTTTGTCGTATCTAAGACCCTGCATCTGGGAAACGCGTGCCGCCATCGGCACCGCGGAGACTCCTGCTGACCCGATAAGCGGGTTGATCTTCTCTTTCAGAAAGAGGTTCATGATCTTGACGGTCACAATACCACCAACCGTGCAAACCGCAAAATCGACCAGGCCCAGGCTGAAGATGAAAAGGGGTTTCCAGCTTAAGAACTTGTCCGCCTGCATGGTGGCGCCCACTGAGACCCCTAAGAATATGGTTACAATGTTCATGAGCGACCCCTGAGCCGAATCGGTCAGCCTGGCGACCACCCCGCTCTCTTTCATCAGGTTGCCGAGCATAAACATCCCCATCAAAGGGATAACGGAAGGAACCAATAGCGCGACGATGCCGGCGGTTACCAGGGGAAAGAGTATTTTTTCCTGACGTGAGACAGGTCGCATTTGACGCATGCGGATTTTCCTTTCCTTAACATTCGTCAACAGCCTCATAATCGGCGGCTGGATCAGGGGAACCATGGCCATATAGGAATAGGCGGCCAATGCGTTTGCGCCCAGGAGTTGAGGGGCTAAATGCTGGGTCAAATAGATGGTGGTAGGGCCATCCGCCCCACCAATAATGCTGACCGAAGCCGCTTCTTTAAGGGTAAACCCAACCAGCACCGTTCCTGTAAACGTGATGAAAACCCCTAACTGTGCGCCGGCACCGATAAGGAGCGTTTTGGGGTTGGCGATAAGCGGACCGAAATCGGTCATGGCCCCCAACCCTAAGAAGATAATGCAAGGGATAACCTCCCATTGCAGCCCGTAGCGGTAAAAGAACATTAGGAGTTGGGGATGGCCGTGGGATTCGCCCATCAATGGTACAAGGGGAAAGTTGACAATGAAGATACCGAAGCCGATCGGGAGGAGCAGCAAGGGTTCATATTTCTTGGCAATGGCCAAGTATATGAAAAGACTGCCTATCCCCCACATAATAATAACATTCCACTGGAAATTGTATATTCCGGTTGTGTGGAGGGTTCCGTACAGCATGTCCAATATTTCATTTACTGTCATGGCAAAGACCTCTGAAGGGTTTGTTAATCGTGCGCTAATTTAGAAGAAATTACGATGTAGCTATAATGCAGCTATAATCGGTTGTCAAGATCAAAATCGGGTCGATCCCCGGAAAAACGACCGTGCACGGACATTTTCAAAAAAGGGTTTGACAGTCTTTACGTTGTTGCAATATTTTCTTGGAGCCCATAAGATATCAGGGTTCCTTATTTAGATTGTAATCAGGAGGCTGAGATGACTGAACAGAAAGATCATGAGGATTTGCAGGTTGTTCTGAAAAGGTGGTCAGAGGGGGTGGAAAAGAGTCTGAGCAAGCACCCTGAGAGGAAACCGGCGTTTGTCAACACGTCAGGGATCCCGGTTAGGCGGCTCTATACGCCCCTTGATGATGCAGGTTTCGATTATATATCTGAGATCGGTCTCCCCGGGGAGTATCCGTTTACAAGAGGGGTCCAGCCCACCATGTACAGGGGGCGATACTGGACCATGAGGCAGTATGCCGGATTTGCCTCGGCCGAAGAATCCAACAGGCGGTACAGATTTTTGTTGGATCAGGGCCAGACAGGGCTATCCGTGGCTTTCGACCTCCCTACCCAGATAGGTTATGATTCGGACAATGAAATGGCCATCGGTGAAGTGGGGAAGGTGGGTGTGGCAATAGACTCGTTGAAGGATATGGAGATCCTTTTCAATAAGATACCCCTTGATAAGGTGAGTACCTCCATGACCATCAATGCCCCTGCGGCTGTCCTGCTGGCGATGTATATCGCTGTGGCAGAAAAACAGGGCATTTCAGCCGAAAAACTGAGGGGCACCATACAGAACGACATCCTTAAGGAGTACTCATCACGAGGCACCTATATATATCCACCGAAACCTTCGATGAGGATTATCACCGACATATTCTCCTATTGCGCTAAAAAGGTGCCTCAGTGGAATACCATCAGTATCAGCGGGTATCATATCCGTGAGGCGGGTTCCACTGCCGTTCAGGAGGTGGCGTTCACATTGGCGAACGGTATTGCATACGTTCAGGCAGCACTTGAAGCCGGTCTTGATGTGGATACATTCGGGCCCAGGCTTTCCTTCTTTTTTAACGCCCATCTGGATTTCCTGGAAGAGATTGCCAAGTACCGGGCGGCCCGCCGGTTGTGGGCCGAAATAATGAAGGAAAGATTTAAGGCCAAAAACCCCAAGTCTATGATGATCCGCTTTCATACCCAGACAGCCGGGTGTACCCTCACAGCCCAGCAACCCAAAAATAATATCGTGCGTGTTGCGTTCCAGGCGTTGTCGGCGGTGTTGGGTGGTACGCAGTCCCTGCATACCAACTCCATGGACGAGGCATTGTGCCTCCCTTCAGAAGAGGCCGTGCAGATCGCTCTTCGGAGCCAGCAGTTGATCGCATATGAGATAGGCGTGGCCGATACGGTCGATCCTTTGGCAGGATCCTATTATGTGGAAGATCTGACGAGGGAGATCTATAAGAGGGCGGAAACGTACATCCAGCAGATAGATGAGATGGGTGGGGCGGTTGAGGCGATTGAAAAAGGGTTTATCCAGCGCGAAATCCAGGACAGCGCTTACAAATACCAGCGGGAGATCGAGCGGGAAGAAAGGATCGTGGTCGGGCTTAATCGCTTCCGGGTGGAGGAGAAGAAACCGACCAATCTCTTGAGAGTGGACCCGTCAGTGCGGGTCTCACAGGTTGAAAGCCTTAAGAAGCTCAAATCGGAGAGAGATAGCGCCAGGGTGGAAAAGAGCCTAACCGGTTTGAAACAGGTGGCTCAGGGTAAGGAGAACCTGATGCCTCTCATCCTGGAAGCGGTCAGGGGATATGCTACCCTTGGAGAGATCTGCGATGTCCTGAGAGAGGTGTTCGGTGAATATCAGCAGGTCAACACCCTGGGCTAATGAGGGATTGAATATTGAATAGTGTCGATTGAGAATTGCGGGTATAAACAGGTGGGTTGTATATAATCTGTGGAAATCTGCGGAATCTGCGGATTAGGGAGCGGGAGAGATCGGATATGATAAAAGATAAAAAGATAAGAATATTGGCGGCAAAGCCGGGACTTGACGGGCATGACAGGGGGGTCAAGGTGGTGGCTTCCGCCCTGATGGATGCGGGGATGGAGGTGGTTTATACCGGCCTCAGGCAGACGCCCTCACAAATTGTAGAGTCCGCCATCCAGGAAGACGTGGACGTCATTGCCATGAGCATCCTGTCCGGGGCCCATGATTACCTGTTCCCCAAGGTCATGGAGCTGTTAGGCGAAAAGGGCGTGGAGGATATGCTGGTCATAGGCGGCGGAATTATCCCTGATGAGGATATTCCTGCATTGAAAGCGACCGGCATTGCAGAAATCTTCGGGCCCGGGACAACGACCACCGAGATCATAAACTACATCAAAGATAGTGTCAGCAGACGACAGTGAAATGATACCTGGGCCCCTGAAGACATCTGGCCATCAGGGGCTTCAAGTCCTCTTGCTCGGTCTCATTCATTTTTCCATTCCGGTTTCCGCTTTTCCAGGAAGGCCTTCAGCCCTTCCTGGGCATCGACCGTCTTCATGAGTTCATCTAAATAGATACCTTCGATGACCTTGAGGGACGGTTCAAGATCGTCCATGAGGCCGGCCATGATGGCCTTCCTGGTCTTTCTCAAGACCTCTGCGCTCAACTTGAGGTAGGGTTTCACGAATTCATTGGTAGCCGATCCCAGTTCTTCCTTCATCACCACCTTGTTTACCAGTCCCATATTCAGGGCCTCTTCAGCGGAGATGATTCTTCCCGACAGGATCAGATCCATGGCCGCCTTTCGTCCAATAATCCGGGGCATGATCTGTGCGGCAATGGGGGGGAACACCCCCACCTGGATCTCCGGCTGACCGTATTTGGCGTCCTCAGAAGATATGACGAGGTCGCAGAAGACGGCTAATTCGCATCCACCACCTAAACAGGACCCATAGACCGATGCCACGGTCGGGATACCAAGCCGGTCCATCAGACGAAACATCCTGTGAAAAACCTCAATCATTTTGGGGGCTAAGTCACCCATATGTTCTCCCACATCTACCCCCGCTGAAAAGCACTTCCCTTTGGCATTAAATAGGACCACCTTGAGGTCTTTCTTTCCCTGCCACGTCTCTAACACCCCGTTAATCTCTTCCATCATTGCAATATTCAGGACATTCACCGGGGGCCTGTTAAGGGTAATGGTGCCTAATCCGTCCTTAAAGTCGGTTTCAATATGCTCATAACCCATAATATAAATACTCCTTTCACTATTCTTGTCATCAGTCGCCGGGTCTCCACTCCTCATACCCTCTCAATCGACAATTTTATCCCGTGAAATCTCTTTCCTTTTCTACTTCACTGGGGCGGCAATCATCAACGCCCGTCTTTTGTTAAAAAAAATGGCAGGCGGGCCCGCTCTCACCGCCCTGCCTGCCATATAAATGACGTTCGGAAAACAGTTATTCCTGTGGCTTTCCGAGCACTTCCGCGAACATCTCCATATCCCATCCTTTGGTTTCTGCGATGTTCTGGCGGAATTTGATAAAGTCAATGGTATCCTTGCCGGTGATCTTCTTGGTGTTAAAGGCCCCAAAGCCCAGGAAGGCCTCTCCGCCCATGTTGGCTGCCAGCCAGTGTCTGTGGGCATTCTTCATCGTATCCCAGAAAAATTTCTTCTTCTGGCGAATGCTGTCGACGGATTCGATGAGACACCCGGGGAAGAGGTTGGCGAAGGTCCATGTGATTCTATCCACTTCCTTGTCCAGGAGTTCGAAATCCGCATTGGGCTGATGTTCCTTGACGAATCCGCGTGCCTCTTTGGCGGCGTCTCCTGTCTTGAACTCTCCATAGACGATCTCGCCGTCTTCAATGTATTTATCCGTAATAATCATGGGATTCCTGACCCATTTGCCATCTACCTTCAGAACCGGTACGCATTTGCTGATGAGGTTCTTCATTTTCATCTTGTAGGCAGACCACATCTCGCACGAGACGCAGTTCCACATGGCGTCTTCAATGCTGAGATACCAGGGAAGGAAGTCCGAAGCCCCGCCCACAGGGGCCGAGCCATGTCTGGGCCCGGCCTGTCCAAAAATGGCCAGGTCCGAGGAGATGGCTAAGTCGCATGCCATACCGATCTCCTGACCGCCAGCCACCCTCATGCCGTTGACCCTGCAGATGACCGGCTTCTTGCAGGCCAGGATAGAATCCACCATGTGGTTGAAAAGCTCCATGTACTGGCCATACTCATCCGGTCTCCGGCTGTAGTATTCGCTGTATTCCTTGGTATTACCGCCCGTGCAGAAGGCATAGGGTCCGGTACCTGTAAAGACCGCTGCCACCACGCTCCTGTCCAAAGAGACGTTTTCAAAACCGGCGATGACGCCCTTCACCATCTCTGTGGTGTAGGAATTGTACTGTTTGGGGTTGTTGAGACAAATCCACGCGACATAGAGACCGTCCACCACGTTGCCCTGTGGGTCTTTCAAAGGTCTTTTTTCATAGACCACGCACGGGGCCTCGGTTCCCCAGTGACCGTCGGCGTGCAAAAGGTGATCTTTCTGTTCATCTTCTCTCGGCATCCATTCTAAAGCCATAATGTCTCCTCCTTTTATCCTTTTTCGATGAGTTCCTTCTGGTTTAACGTCTCCGTTTCATATAATGGACCATAGGGCGGGCCTAAAAATCAGGCGTCAGTACGATCCGTTTCATGGGCGGTGTCTTGTGGGCCTCGGCAAATGTCT